>JBJMLS010000146.1:0-13109 GCA_045805185.1 Bacteroidia bacterium
AAAAAATCCTGCCAACTGTTTCTCTCTGTGTTCTCTTTTCCTCTTCCTAAAACGCTTTAGGTAATTTTGTTAAAACTGCTGTAAAATTGCAGTATTCAGCCTTGTTTCATTTTTTCCTTTCACTGATTTCCCTATTTTTATGATCTTAAAATTACGAAATGAAGAAAAAATACTCCCTGCTGTTTTTTACGGTTTTAATTTCGGTGGCCCTTTCAGCGAAAGAGATCATTGAGAACCCTTTTCAGAATTTTTTTAATGAGTCCTATAAAGAGAACCCTTCCATTCCAAAAGGGATCCTCGAAGCAGTTTCCTATTCACAAACGCGTTTTGCAAACATACAGCTGCAGCCTGTAGCCAGTTGTATCGGAATTCCGCAAGTATACGGACCGATGGGACTCACCCTGGATGGGAAAGGCTATTTTAGAAATAATCTTGAACTTGTTTCAAAACTATCCGGTATTGCCAGGGATGAAATAATCTCCTCTCCCGAAAAAAACATTAAAGCTTATGCAAAAGCCTATGCAAGGCTGCAGGAAAAGCTAAAAACCGGGAAAGAAGTTTCACAACAGATCCCTGTTCTCGTAGCGCTGAGCGAACTTCCTTCAGATGGAGATCTTCAGCGCAATTTCGCGCTTAATTCGCAGCTCTATGTAATTTATTGGTTCCTGAGTGATGGCGAGTTCCAGGACAGCTATGGTTTTCCTGATCATGGAATTAAGTTTGAAGAAATTTTCGGCGCTGAAAATTACCGGATCCTTAGCTCTTCAAAAGTTTCGATCGGTCAGAATACCATCAAAGGAAAAGACGGGAGCACTTACAAAGTAGCTGGTTTTAATACCGTGCAATCTACCGATTACGGCCCTGCACTGTGGAACGCGGCCGCAACCTGTAATTACAGTTCAAGGAATGGCACTGCCATCAGCGCTGTTACCATTCATGATGTAGAAGGAACTTACGCGGGTTGTATCTCCTGGTTCCAGAACTGCAGCGCAAGCGTGTCCGCACATTATGTGGTACGCAGCAGCGACGGTCAGATCACGGAAATGGTGCTGGAATCCAATAAGGCCTGGCATGTTGGCAGCGAGAACGGCTACACGATCGGCATCGAGCACGAAGGTTACAACAATGTTTCTACCTGGTACACAACTGCTATGTATACGCAATCGGCAGCCCTTGTTGCTGATATCTGTGCAAGCGGCTATGGCATAGACCCCCTGCGTACCTATAACGGACCTTCCTGCTCGGGCTCCTGCGTTTTAGGCGGCTGCGTGAAGGTCAAGGGTCACCAGCATTACCCGAACCAGACGCACAACGACCCGGGGCCATATTGGGACTGGTATAAATATTATGATCTCATCAACAATGCGCCTTCGGTTACAACGATGAGCGCTGCTTCCGGAACTTTTTATGATTCGGGTGGTGCAAGCGGAAATTACGCAAACGACGAAAGAGATGTGATACTTATTCAGCCTCCGGGAGCCACATCCATTACCCTGAATTTTTCGGTTTTCGACCTGGAAACAAATTGGGACTACATGTATATTTATGATGGCGCAACCGTAAATGATCCGCTCATCGGGCGCTTTACCAGTACTACAGGCCCGGGTGTGGTAACTTCCAGCGGCGGAAGTTTGCTTATTGATTTCCGCAGTGATTGCAATACGACCAACGCGGGCTGGGCGGCAAATTATACAAGTAATGTGGCAGTACCGCAGTCTTCAGATAATACGGCCCCAACAACTTCTGTATTCGCGAATGGGAACTGGCAAACGCAGAATTTCACCGCCGCGATCGTAGATGCTGATAACAGCGGCGGAAGCGGGGTTGAAAAAGGATATTACCAGGTGATCGATTTTGACGGAACGGAATGGAGAGCGAATAATACACATGGTTTTTTTGCGGACAATTTCGACGCGGCTATTCATCCGGACTGGACGCAAAGTACCGGAACATGGGGAATCAACAACCAGGCGCTTTCACAAAGTGATGAAGTGTCTTCGAATACCAATATTTATGCATCGCTCACCCAGAATTTATCCAACCGTTACCTTTATCATTTCTATGCGAAGATCGATGGAGCGGGAACTAACCGCCGGGCCGGTTTCCATTTCTTCTGTGATCAGCCTGATTCGCTCAACCGAGGTAACAGTTATTTTGTCTGGTTCCGCGTGGATAATTCAAAATTGCAGATCTATGAAACAACAAATAACAGTTTTGGTTCCCCGGTCCTTGATGTAACCATGACCGTGAACGCCGGCCAATGGTACGATTATAAAGTGATCTACGACAGGATCACTGGAAAGATCTCCGTTTACCAGGATAACGCAATGGTAGGAACCTGGACCGATCCAACTCCTATAAGCAATGGAAATTATATTTCATTCAGGAGCGGTAATGCTAATTTTGAGATCAATGAGTTAAAAGTTTACCGGTCGAGGGCTACAACGGTCAATGTTGCTGTTGGTCCGGGAAATTCAAAAGATGCGCGTTTTCAGAACCCCGATCCGCAAACTTTCGCCTGCAAGATCAAATCGATCTGTGCAGACAGCGCTACAAACTTATCCGCGATCTATTACCAGAATGTGAACATCGACTGGACGCCGCCAATGCCGGTTGATTCGATCAGGGACGGATTAGCCAGTGATATTAACATCACTTCTTCATTGAATACTTTGTCCGCTAACTGGGATGCATCTTACGATACCAATTCTGCCATTAGCAGGTATTGGTATTGCATTGGTACAAGTCCAGGCGATAGTGATGTGGTGAACTGGACCGGCAATATGGTGGCAACCAGTGTTACACAAACAGGCCTGAGCCTTTTACAGGGACAGTTCTATTATTTTTCAGTGAGAGCGGAGAATGGGGCAGGACTGGTATGGTCAAAGATCACCAGCAACGGACAACAGGTAGATACTACAACTGCAAGTGTTGGGCTTAACGTATTGCAGGCAATATGGAGCGGCCTTGACGTGTATCCAAATCCCTTTGCAAAGAGTTTTATACTCAGGTATCAATTGGCAGGAAACACCCTTGTAAAAATAAGTATCGTTGATGTGCTGGGTAAAGATGTCGTGCTGAAAACAGCAGAAGAAAATGCGGGAAAATACGAGTTGAGTGTAAATACGGAAAGCGCCGGACTATCGCAGGGAATTTATCTTTTAAAGATCAGTTTCGGCGATCAGTCGAAATTCATCAGAATGATAAAAGAATAGATTTTATCTTGTATAAGTTATTTGTTAAGGCTAATGACCGGAGAAATTAAAACCTATGAAACTGCATTAGGCAAATATTGGCTTGATGGGGAGATCCTTCATTTTCAGGCTGGCAATGCACCCCGTACAATTCCCCATGTTAAAGAGAATTTTGGGACCATCAGAAGGGCAATGAACAATAAGAAGGTTTGCCTTCTCGCTGATCTCAGCGATATTTCGCCGTTGGAAAAAGACACAAGGGATTACATTGTTCGTGAGGTGCAGCAAACTTATTCAGCCGTTGCTTTCGTTTCGGATTCGCACCTGGGCAATGTCATTGCGAAAATGTTCCTGATGCTGAAAGAGCCGGGTTTCCCGGGAAGAAAATTCAGCGATGAGAAAGAAGCGATAGCCTGGTTAAAACAATTCAGGGATCCTGCTTTCAGGTAATTCTTCCTTTTATTCTTTTTTTGTTCTGCTTCGGGGAATGATTTCCGCCAGAGTAAATTAATCGCCGATCTTATAAATATAAGTCGTGTGATTCTCATTATTCATCGGGTTCAGAAAATGCATCAGCTTATCAACGGCGCTCGGTTCAATAGTAGTTTCGTATTTCATATCCGGAAAATAAAACTTCATGAGCGCCGAACGGGTTGAAATATTTTCCGCCTGGAGAAAAACAATATAGTTTGGCTTTTCATTGTCCGGAAGTTTTTTGTACTGCTCGTAGATCTCCTTTGCAGGACTTTGTTTTGTAACGCCATAAGGTGAGATCCATTTTTTTAAATAGAACAGCGGCGGCATTAAAAAATCGTCCCGGTTGCTGTCTTCCATGATAATATTCACAACGTCGCCTTTCTTTGCGAGGTAACACATGGCTTCAACACGGTTGCGCTTGGAGTAGGAAACAGAAATGAACAATAAGGCAACTGTGTTCAGGCTCCAGAAAAAGATCCAGGATCCCCTGTAGAGTTTTTGTCTTCTTTGCCAGAACTGCGACCTTTCCTTAAACTCATGCCATCCCATAAAACCCAGGGTAACAATGAAAGGAAGTATGGGAACAATAAAGCGTTCCTGCTTATTGGGAAAATAAGAATGAAAAGCAAGGAAAACAAAAGAGGGAAGAAAAAGCAGCAATTGTTTTTTCCACAGCCGGAAATATCCGAAAAAAAGGAAGAGGCTGATCGGAGGAATCAATACGCCGGCAAGAAACAAGATATACATGTACCATTCACCCACATTGTAACTCATGGCGTTGTTGATGTTGTATATTACATATTCCTGGAACTCTGCAAAGGGGCGTCGCCAGATAAAGTAATCGATTATGCCTTGTGTGGCGCAGGCTATAAGGAGGAAAGTAAAGCCGGTGATAAAAGCGCCTTTGACCTTTTTAGTGAAGAGGAGTGCAAGTCCAAATCCTGCTGTGAACATGATCGTTTGAAATCGTATGGAAAAAGCAAGGCCCAGCAGCAGGCCGGCAAAAAGATAAGGCTTAAATGTGTTCTTTTCTTCATTTTTAATGATCATCCATGTTGCCGCGAGCAGGGGAGGGATACAAACAACTTCTATTAAATTACGGACGCTCAGGAAGGGAAGCATCCAGAACAAAGCGAGGAAGATCCCGACGGTTTTTGCAACTTTGATCCCGCTTTTTTTCTCCGCGATCTTATAGGCGTAGTAAACTACCAGCAGTGAAAAAAGTCCGTGGATCAAACGGATCACATACATTTTACCCTGCGGATCATCCAATCCGATCAGCTTCAGAAAAGAAAGAATGTAATAAATAATGCCGACGTAAAACAAGCTATGGCCCTGGGGCTGTCGGTTCGGATCATCCGCGCTTGGCAGCCAGTAATTGTAATCGCTTCCGTCAACCCAGGATTGTGCCGCCTCAATGATGAGGAAGTGATCGTCGTGCATGCCGAAGCCTTTGGAAAAGATCACGGAAAGCATGCGGAAGAAAAAACCGGCAAAGAGTATGAGTTGTAAGGGCTTTTCCTGCCACAATCGCCTGATCAGCTGCATGGGATGTTTTCGGCAAAAATAAGTTAAATATCCGGTTTTTTGCGATGGAAACCGCTATTTATCCGGCTGACCAGGGAGGTAAATCCGGCCTTTTTTTGTACTTTTGGGCTTCACTATTTAAATTTTTAATGGCAAAAGAAACTTATATCAAATGTTCATTCTGCGGAAGAGATAAGAGGGAAGCAAAAATGCTGATCGCCGGTCAGAACGGACACATCTGCGAAGTTTGCGTCTCCGAAGCTTATAAGATCGTAAGTGCGGAAAGCGAGCAGAGCAAAAAAGAGAATGCAAAACAGACTTTGACACTGCTAAAGCCTGCAGCGATTAAAAAATACCTGGATGAATATATCATCGGGCAGGATGAAGCGAAAAAAGTGCTGAGCGTTGCAGTATACAATCATTTCAAACGCATAGTTGGGGTAGTGGATCTGAAGAAAGAAGCCGACGAAATTGAAATTGAAAAATCGAATGTGATATTGGTAGGCGAAACAGGCACGGGTAAAACCTTACTGGCGCGTACCATCGCAAAATTACTCAATGTTCCTTTTTGTATTGCCGATGCAACCGTGCTTACTGAAGCGGGTTATGTTGGCGAGGACGTGGAAAGCGTGCTTACCCGTTTATTGCAGGCCGCTGATTATGATGTGGCCTCAACTGAGAGAGGAATTGTGTTCATTGACGAGATCGATAAGATCGCGCGAAAAAGCGATAACCCTTCGATCACCCGCGATGTTTCCGGCGAAGGTGTTCAGCAGGCATTGTTAAAATTGCTGGAAGGTTCCATTGTGAATGTGCCGCCGCAGGGTGGGCGCAAGCACCCGGATGCGAAAATGATCCAGGTGAATACCAAAAATATTTTATTCGTTTGCGGCGGCGCTTTTGATGGAATTGAGAAGAAGATCGCCTCACGCCTTAACACGCAGGCTGTGGGTTATAACGCTTCCGTTAGCGCAGCTGAGATCGACAAATCGAATTTATTGCAATATATCTCTCCCCAGGACCTGAAAAGTTTCGGATTGATACCCGAGCTGATCGGCCGTTTACCTGTGCTTACTTATCTTCAGCCTCTGGACGCGGCAACTCTGCGATTGATCCTGAGCGAGCCGAAGAATGCGCTGATCAAGCAGTACCAGCGTTTATTCGAAATGGAAACTGTAAAGCTCACTGTAGAAAATGAAGTGCTGGATCTTATCGTTGAAAAAGCGATCGAGTTCAAACTCGGCGCCCGCGGTCTTCGTTCTATTTGCGAAGCTATTATGCTTGACGCGATGTTTGACATTCCTTCTGAAAATAATACTGTGAAGGAGTTCAATGTGAGCCTCGTCTACGCAAAGGAAAAACTGGAAAAATCAAAACTGTCAAAATTAATGGCCGCCTGATCTTATGGATTTTGAAACCTATTCCTTTACCGCAACCGAACGCTTTCTTCGCTATGTGAAGATAGACACACAATCCGACCCCAATTCAAAAACAATTCCTTCTACTGCAAAGCAGAAAAACCTCGCTAAAGTATTGGTGGAAGAATTGCTCGAAATGGGAATAAAGGATGCGGAACTGGATGAATTCGGTTATGTTTATGCAACTCTTCCGGCCAATACCACGAAAAAAGTTCCTGTCATTTGTTTCTGCTCGCACATGGATACCTCTCCCGATTGCAGCGGTAAGGATGTGAATCCTCTTCTCCACAAAGCCTATAAGGGCGGCGATATTATTTTGCCCAATGATCATAGCCAGGTGATCCGTTTCGAAGAGCATCCCGCTTTAAAGGAACAAACAGGCAACGATATTATAACAACAGATGGTACAACCTTGCTTGGAGCGGACAATAAAGCCGGCCTGGCGGAGATCATGGATGCCGTACATTATTTGTTGAAGCACCCGGAAATAAAGCATGGAAAGATCCGGATCCTTTTTACTCCCGATGAAGAGATCGGCAGAGGAGTGGATAAGGCCGACATGAAAAAGCTGGGCGCCGATTTTGGTTATACAATGGACGGTGAAACGATCGGCTATATTGAAAATGAAACTTTCTCTGCTGATGGCGTAACAATTACGATCAATGGCGTTCCAACCCATCCGGGTTTTGCAAAAGATAAAATGCAGCATGCGGTAAAGATCGCAGCGGAAATTATCGCAGCTCTTCCAAAAGATAAGGCGCCTGAGACAACTTCAGGGAAACAACCTTTCATTCATGCTACATCCATTAACGGCGGACTGGAGCAGGTGGTAATTCGTTTTATCATCCGCGCCTTTGATACTTCAACGCTTCATGCGCTGGAAAAGGAATTGAAACAGATCACGGATAAAGTACTTTCGCGATACTCAAAATCAAGTTATACATTCGAGGTTCAGGAGCAGTACCGGAACATGAGGGAAGTGCTGGATAAGAACCAGCACGTTGTCGATAATGCGGTTGAGGCGATCAGGCGCGCAGGGATTGAGCCCGTATTGTCGAGCATACGCGGAGGTACCGATGGCTCGCGTCTTTCGTTCATGGGACTTCCCTGTCCGAATATCTTCGCCGGAGAACATGCCTTTCACAGCAAGCTGGAATGGGTATCGGTGCAGGATATGCAAAAAGCGGTGGAAACCATTGTTCACCTGTGCGCAGTGTGGGAAGAAAAAGCATGATCAGCGGGGAATGAGTAACACCGCAATAAAAACGATATGAAGTTTTTTTCTTTAACGCTTATTTTTATTCTCTCAGGGCTGGGCCTTTCTGCGCAGAACTACGATACCAATTATTACCGCAAGTATTCGGACAGGCTCGTTGTAGGCCTCTATCAATCCTACCGAAATTATGACATGACCTTTAAGCAGCTTTCACAGCCTGCGGACAGCGGCAGGTCGGCGCTGGATTATATTGCAGATGCGAATGCAATAACGGGATTGTCGGTTGCTTATGATAAGTTCTCTTTTTCCCTGGGCTTTCGTTCAGTTCCTCCGCAGGATGCCGCCAATAAAGGTAAAACAAGCTACAGGAATTTCGGCTTCAGCTTCGGCGGCAACGAGTGGATCTTAGAAACCGCTTACCGGAGCTATAAAAGTTTTTACGACAAGAACACGGCGAGCTACGATACAACCTATAAGAAAACAGGAAAGTATTACCAGAACCCAAGCATGCTCAATGAATCGGTGAAGGCAAAATTCATGTATTTCACCAATTACGATCGTTTCTCTTATAAGGCAGCTTATGTGGCCAGTTACAGGCAGATGAAATCCTCTTTCTCCTGGGTGTATGTCGGGAACATCTTGTACAATAAGTTGAGCACCGATTCTTCGTTTGCGCCACCTCCGGTAAGAAAATACTATGGTTCGTATTCCGATCTGAATGCGATCAATTATTTTGGAGTGTCGGGTGGAGCAGGGGGAACCTTTACGCTTGTACTTTGGAAAAGATTATATGTAAACGCATTGCTTACGGGCAGCATTGAACCGCAGTGGCGCTATTACGGGCATTTTTCCGGGGAGAGCGCCTACCGCACTTACCTTTCCTTCGCTGGCGATTTTCGCGGTTCCCTGGGCTGGAACGGTAAAAATTTTTACATGCTGGTCAGTTCTGTGAATGATTATAGCCTCATCAACAGCGGTCAATTACAAGTCACCAATAAATTCGTCTCGGGTAGCTTTACCTTCGGTTACCGTTTCAAGGTAAAAACTCCGGGCTTTTATAAAAAGTTCCAGGAAACCAAAGTTTATAAATTGTTTAAATAGAACTGAGAGCTATGCTTGCCTCGCTTTTTTTCAGTACAGAGAAGAAAAGGGAAGAGAGAACATGTAGTATGGAATTGTCGTTCACTTTCTTTTTTTTTACCACAAAGTCTACAGAAAGTTTAAAAAAAAGGAACCGCCAACCTTTGTGAATCTCCGTACCCAAATACTTCGTGTTTAAAAATTCATGCAAAATGCATTCTTACAAGATAATTCTTCAATACTATCCCTGCGCTCTCTGTGACCTCTGGTGTAAAAAAAATTTCCCAAGCGCCTGTTTAAAAAGACAATTCTTTTCTCTTCACTACTATTGCCTTAGCGTCTCCGGGCCTCTGGTGTTAAGATCAACCCAGTACCTGCATCATCGCCTTCGCTTTCAGCAAGCACTCTTCGTATTCTTTCTCGGGATCGGATAGGGAAGTAATGGCGCTTCCTACAGAAAAGGAAAGATACTTTTTTTCAGAGTCGAAGAAAATGGTGCGGATCACTACGTTGAGGTCGAAATCGCCTTCGGGTGTAACATAACCTAAACTGCCGGAATAAAGTCCGCGTTTGCTGTTTTCAAATTGATCGATCAGCTCCATCGCCCTGATCTTTGGTGCGCCCGTCATGGACGCCATTGGAAATGTTGCGCGGATAATGTCTGCGAAACCGAATTCTTTCTTTACAGTACAGCTGATGGTGGAGATCATCTGGTGTACCTGCCGGAAAGTGTAGATGCCGTAAAGCTCATCCACTTTCACCGTTCCTTTTTCTGCTATGCGGGAAAGGTCGTTGCGCGCAACATCAACGATCATTACATTTTCTGTTTTTTCCTTGATGCTTTCTTTCAGTTCTTTTTTGATCAGTTCATCTTCCTCGTAGTTTGAGCTCCTTTTCGCTGTTCCTTTGATAGGTTGTGTGATGAGCTTATTCCCCTGTTTTTCCAGGAAACGTTCCGGGCTTGATCCGATCACATAGCTGTTTCCGAATTTTGCATAAGAAGAAAAAGGCGCTTCGGAGATGGCGTTCAGGTTCAAATAAAGAGTAGCCGGATCGACACCTGCATTATCAGCATAGAATTCCATGCAATAATTTAGCTCGTAAACATCTCCGCGCTGAATGTGACCTTTTATACTGTTTACATTAGCTATATACTCGGAATGAGAGACGCGTTGTTTTACCTGTACGGCTGAACCATTTTGCGGAGCTGTTTTTTCTTCCGCAACCAGCGCTTTGTACAGGGCCTCAATTTCTTCTTCCTTTATGCTATTTTCATGATAATGAATGCTTAATTCAAGCTTATCAAAAGAGATGATAATATCGGGAATGAAAAAAAATGAAGTTTGGAAGTTTAGCGAACCCTCATTTTTAGACTGAAGGTTTTCGATCTTGTTCTTGAGCTCGTAAGCCAGGTAACCGAATGTCCAATGGGCCTCTTTTCCAATCTCATCCAGTGCAAGGAGATTATCAGTCCTGCTGAGCGCGGCTATAAAACGGTACTGGGATGAATTTTCATTGGAATTGAAAAAGCAGAAATTCCGGAAGCCGCTTCCGTAACGCACAAGGTTAGCGATGATCCCGCTGAGTGAATCCGCCGCCTGAACGCTATAATAATTGCTTTTGTACATATAAATACAAAAAGCCACTCGACTAGTGGCTTTTGCTCCCTCTCCTGGGCTCGAACCAGGGACCCCATGATTAACAGTCATGTGCTCTAACCAGCTGAGCTAAGAAGGAATATCCCTTAAATTGGGAGTGCAATATTACCATACATTTTGGAAATAAACAATATATTTGCATGATTTTTTTTTGTATAATCCTTAAACATTTTCAGAATGAGCCTTTTAGTTGTAGGTACCGTCGCGTTCGACGCCATTGAAACCCCTTTTGGTAAAACCGATAAGATCGTCGGAGGCGCCGCCAGTTATATCTCTTTAGCTGCTTCTTATTATACCAAAGATATAAATATGGTTTCTGTCATAGGAGACGATTTTCCACAGGACTTCCTCGATATCCTTACTAAACAGGGAGTTGACCTGAAGGGCTTGCAGATCAAAAAAGGCGAGAAATCTTTTTTTTGGGCGGGCAAATACCATAATGACCTGAATTCTCGCGACACCCTGGCTACTGAGCTGAATGTGCTTGAGCATTTTGACCCTATTGTACCTGAAGAGTATAAAAACTGCGAGTTCCTGATGCTGGGTAACCTGGTACCCGCGGTTCAGCGAAAAGTGATCGATCAAATGGCAAAGCGTCCTAAGCTGATCGTGCTTGATACGATGAATTTCTGGATGGATATTGCCATGGACGAGTTAAAGAAAACCATCGCGATGATCGATGTGCTGACTATTAATGATTCAGAAGCGCGCCAGCTTTCCGGTGAATATTCATTGGTTAAAGCGGCACAAAAAATACTGGCCATGGGCCCCAAAACGCTGATCATTAAAAAAGGCGAACATGGCGCACTGTTGTTCAATGATGAGGAAGTTTTCTTCGCTCCGGCGCTCCCGCTGGAGGAAGTGTATGATCCTACAGGCGCAGGCGATAGTTTTGCCGGCGGCTACATTGGCTACCTTGCGCAAACCAAGGATATCTCTTTCGAAAATATGAAACGCGCCATCATCTACGGTTCCGCGATGGCCAGCTTCACAGTCGAAAAATTTGGAACGGAAAAGCTGATCGGTCTTGAACAAAAGCAGGTGGAAGCGCGCCTGCAGGAATTCATTGACCTGGTACAATTCGACATTTCATTCAACTAGTTTCATACGATAATTTTACAGGAACCCACCGGCTGAACCGGTGGGTTTTTTATTGAGCCCCGATTTACTCCGAAAAGCTGGTAAATCTTACACATGAAGCAGATCGCGGTTCTTCGGATTACTTTTCGTACAGGAAGGCCATTTCTTTGTATCCTAATTTTAAACCCAGAGAAATGAAAGTTCAACTCCATTCTGCAGCTATATTGATCAAGTCAGTCGGTCTGATCTTTATGTTCATTTTTTTTATTCCGGGGCCTTTAAAATCCTCCCAGCCTGTTCCTAACGGACAGGTTCAATCCTTATCTTTTAATAAGATTAACTCTTCTGTCAGCTTTGAAAATAGTAAAGCGGGACTGGATTCGGGCAACAGCATGAGTGTTTCGGTTTGGGTGAAATTGAATCACCACAGTTATGGTAAAAAAACGGGGATCATTACGCTCGCATCCAACTCTGTTTATGCCGGTCAATTCTGGCTCCTGGAGAACAATGCGCAGTTTGAGTTTTGTGTACAGAATGCTACCGCGCAAAAGACCAGCGTCAGAACTCATGTTCCTGTTAAGCCCGGAACCTGGAACCACGTTGCGGGAGTATATACCGGCGATGAGCTGAAGATCTACCTTAACGGGCAGCTTATTGAAACAGCAAAAGCGAAAGGTAATATCAACCAGTACCGCGGGGATTTCAGGCTCTTGCTGGGAAGCTTTTCTTCTTCTCCCGATAGCAGCGCCAGCCTGGCAGGTAGCATGGATGAGGTTTCTCTCTGGAAGGTAGCGCTTGATGTGGACCAGGTGAGAAAGATCATGTGCCGTAAGCTGAATGGAAAGGAATATGGTCTTTTAGATTACTGGAGTATGAATGAAGCTGAAGGAGCAAAAGTTCCCGATCTTGGACCGGCCAGGAGAAATGGGACAGCAGAGGGTGTAACAATTGTTTCCTCAGGCGCTCCCGTAGGAGACGAGAGTGTATACACTTATGGAGGCGCATCGCTTATACTCGCTCATCCGGAGTTCAACGATTCCCTCGTCATAACTAATTTCAGCAGGATCCCGGCTGGCCTGCACATCTACCGCGTGGATGCATTTCCCCAGGATGTATCCCAGCCGGAAACGTATTCGGGACTTTTTGCGAGCTATTATTTCGGGGTCTTCATTGTTGAGCCATCGGGTGAGAGCTATGAAGCCAATTGGTACTACAAAGGTCATAAGGGAATTGGCGATAATGAATTACTGGATATAGCGGTGCGGCGCAATAATTCGGAAAAGAATTGCAACCCGCTTAATTCTATGCATGATGAGAACGGAGAAAAGCTGGTTGCGGAAAATCAGAAGATGAGTAATGAATATATTCTGGGATTGCGCAGCAAGGGGCTTTCAGCAGATATTCTCAATTTTGACGCAGTGGTAGGAGAAAATTTCGTGGAAGTTAAGTGGATGGTTCA
>JBJMLS010000147.1:0-8703 GCA_045805185.1 Bacteroidia bacterium
AGATGCCGAAATTATTTAAACTAAGGCGGCTAATTTCAAATAAACATAATCAACGACCGGTAGAAATGCCGGTCGTTTTATTTTTATTACGACTGACCGCAAAGCTGAACGCTAGTTCGGGTTAATGCGGGATCTCATTTCAGATAAACCAAAAAGACGACTGGCAGAATGCCGGGTCGTTTTTGTTTTTACTTGGAACCATTTAATGTTTTGCCCACTCCGGGGCAAATAATTTAATCGCCATTAATTTTTAATAATGTTTGGCTCCTCTGGAGCCAGCTTACATTCTTATATTAAGGAAATCTTCGGTAACTCTTTAATATAACAGTAATAACTTCTTACCTTGCTACCGGATGGAAACAGGATACATAGCACTAAGTATTTTTATATTAATAGCTCTGTTTATTGCTATTGGAATATCGGTTTATAAAACCAAACCAAAAATCCTAATAGAGAGCCCGTTCAGGCTTCCGAAAAAATTTCGAATGTTATATGTCTACATATTTATGGCGCTTTCAATTATTTTAATTGTATTCATAAAGCCTACACATATATTAAGTGATCCGGAAGAGGTTCTTGAATATGCAGAAAGAGAAGAATTGGATCATCAAACATTTTGGGCCTATTTTCAAAAACTCAAGAAAGACAAATTTGATTATGAATCCATTTATAAGATACATCTCGCTCACCAAAGGATTCACCAGAAACGTACGCTTTTCTGGTTAACTAAAATTCTTCCGGAATATCATCTTGACGACAGCGATGATTATAAAAAACTGATTTATGACACAATTCCCAAAAACCGTGATCTGGGTTTTTTCGGAATGGCTATTATGCATCTGGTACACTATCATGAGCCTGACCAAGCGTTGAGCTTTTTAGACAGTCTCGAAAGCAAACAAAAAGCTTATGTCAATTTCATATATAGCCTCGCTTCATCAAACGATTCTTTAAAGGAATACTATCTTAATAAAGAAATTGAATTAAATCCCTTTCCTGAAGACGCGGTAAAAAAATTATCCCTCATGTATTTCAATCAACGGCGCTTAAATGAAATAGACCGGATGATTCAAAACACGAAACTTGAGAGATTTGTTCCCAATGGAATGAAAATGTATATCACATTCAAGAGTTTTAGGTTGCTGGACTACCTATACTATCGTTGTGTGCAGGTATTTAAAGGAACATCCGTTTTTACAACCATTTGCTGTGTTTTTATACTTTTACTTTGGTTTTACTTTCTTTATACCTTAGATGTGTTTGAAATTGAAAAAAGAAAATGGATCATCTTTACTGTTATTGCAGGCGGACTAGCAGGATTGCTTTGTACATACTTATATTCTTTAGTAGACCTCTACTTAGTAGATTCAGGCAATGAACAAAGTCTCTTCTACAACATTTTTGTAATTGGTGGAATTGAAGAAGGCGTTAAAATACTTCCTTTATTATTGCTCATTACTTGTACCAAAGAAGTTAATGAACCAATGGACTATATTTTCTTTGCGGCACTCAGCGCTCTTGGATTATCCATACAAGAAGACTTCATGTATTTCAATTCCGGGTCAGCAAGCCACATTTACTCCAGGGCAATATACACCAGCATTACACACATATGCGAATCATCCATGATTGGCTATAGCCTGGTACTTGCAAAATACTATTATAAAAAAAAACCAATATTATTCTTCGTCGGTGGGTTTCTTGTTGCCTGCGTCACACATGGCTTATATGACTTCTTTATTCTCAACGACACATACCATAATTGGGTTATACCTTTTCTGATACTTCTTTTCGAAGCATGGCTATTTGCCCATATGGTGAACAATTGCCTCAATAACTCTCCTTTTTATAACAGAAACAGAAAACTTAAAATCCCTCAACTGGCAGCTATTGTTCCCGGCGGCTTACTTATACTGATGACAATCGTATTTCTTTCTTTATCTGTTCAGGTGAACGAGGAATACGCTACCGAGGTTTATTTTAGCGCTCTTGCATTTTATACGTATCCACTATATTTTTTTAGTATCTCTATTAACCGAATAGATCTTTTTCCCTCGGATTGGGAACCTTTTTCTTTCAAAAGATTATTCTCGCCAAAGGTTTTTTTGGGGGGAGTAAATCCACGTTATTCTGACCTTGTTAATTGCAATCTCTTACTAATGACTTATGGAAAGCAGACAAAAACAATAGCTGCCCAATTACCTTTGAAAGCAAAGGTCATAAGTCGCGAGATTATTGATGGTTACCGGGGTTACCTGAAAATAGAAACTGAAAGAGAAATTGTTCTTGGTAGGAGAAGTTTTTCAGTGTTTTATTTGAGAACAGATGAAGAATATGTACCTTTTACAATTGAATCCAGGAATGTTTCTTCGTTATATGTAATAATTCCTTCTTCCGAAAAACCAACTGAGTTGAAGAAACTAAAGGTCGATTGTGTTTCTGTTGCTCCGCCTTCAGAATAGGATAAAGATGAATTGAAACGATCATACGTCCTTACTTTTCAATTCTTCTACTCCTCCAACACCTTCCTCACATACTCGATCCATTCATGCTTACCGATCGCATTGTCGATAAAATAATCCGGCTGTATTCCAACACCATCAATACAAAAATCGGGGATGCGGTAGCTCTTGCTCATACAATAACCCAATTGAAATTTACCATCAGGAAAATCAATATAGTTCATGTTTGAAATGTCAAGCATACCTCCGGTGGAATGACCAAAAATTTTCACTTTACGGCTCTGCTTTGCGGCCAACAAAAACTGCTCATCCGTACTTCCGTTATTGTGATTGCAGATAATGCCAACTTTTTGGGGATAGGGCAATATTGTATCCAATGTATCAACTGAAAATGTGCTTTGAGCGTATTGCACAAATTTCCCCGGGCTTTTCCGCATCAGTTCAGCAACACGGTTGCAATAAGCTTTACTGGAAGAATCTTCAAACTTTTGTGCGTATTGCTCAAAGGCTTTAGCGTTCAGCTCCGTTGCATAAAGCTGCACTCCCACTCCACGCATAGGATTGGTATAGAGGTAAGGAATTATTTCGCTGTAAGAATCATCACTTCCACCCGTTCCGTTACGAATGTCAATGATCAGGTTGGGCGAAGATGTGATGAGCTTATCGTATTTAAACAGCACACTGTCGATCTGTTTTTTTTGCTCCGACGCAAACGAAGGAATTCTCATGTACACAGTCTTCCCGCTTATTTTTTCAATGAAGGGAAGTTCAGTATCCGAAGATCTCATTTGCAGCTCTTCCATTTTTTCGAGCGCCTGCACAGGGTATTGCCTTACCCAGTAATTATTGAACAGGTAGAGCAATGATTTACTCTCACTCACAAATTCAGCGGATGCATCCTGCCTGGAATGATCACGCATGGCATAGGAAACTGAAAATGTTTTGTTATCCGCATTAAGTCTGAGTTCCATTTTAATCTGCCCCGGCATCCAGTACACACTATCGGCCTTCAAAATAAAACCGGTAAATTTTTTCGGATCTTTTTCATCAGCTATTATT
This sequence comes from Bacteroidia bacterium, assembly GCA_045805185.1. Taxonomy (GTDB): domain Bacteria; phylum Bacteroidota; class Bacteroidia; order B-17B0; family Aurantibacillaceae; genus JAHEYF01. The sequence goes on from JBJMLS010000147.1 coordinate 3,522, forward strand.
CCTATCCTGTAGGCCTGGTTTGTCCAGATACCTTCCACCACATTCCGGGATTTTCTCTTGTCTAATTGTGCAATGAATTGTTTTTCATTCAGTTTTATCTTATTTTCATTTTCAAACTGCTTTCGGATCTCTACTGCGGAAAGCTCCTTCACACCTGCACTTTCGACCGGTGCATTTATATTTACCGCAATGTGTCCCTTTCTAAAATAGTGGAGCCAGTTGTGCATAACTTCCCGGCAGGATTCAAGTGTCTTTGCATCTTTAGCTTTTTCCATACTAATGGCAGTATGCTTTTCATAATCTTCCTTTCCTTTTTTATCGATCACGTACTGAAATCCGGCATCATTTTTTTCAAAGGTACCCACCATCCAATCGAAGGAAGCAGGGCAGTTGCATTCCTGCCCATAAACTAGGCAAGGCAAATAAAATGCAATCAGGAGTAAAGTCACTTTTTTCATATCGGGTCGTTAAAATTAAATTGAAGATACTAAAACGCTGAATCAGTTAAAGATTTGGCGCCTTTTTATTTGAATATGTCTTCCTCATATACAAAGAATGCGCATCCGTCTAACCTTACTGTGAACACATCGGAAAGAAAAACATATTCATACGAAAGGTCGGAATTTCTTTTAAAATTTAATACCTTGGCTATTATTTTGACTGACAGAACATTGCATAAACTCATCTCTATATTTTTTTTATCAGGGGTGTATACTGCCTTTTCGCAGTCGATCTTTAATAGCCCTTCCACCCCGAAGCATCCCCTCGACAGTCAATACAAGCTGTATTACAAATCACCGGAAAAGTTCGATTCGCTGAGCGAGGCCACTGTTACGTTGGTCAACAGGGTATGGCGCGTTATTGATCTGAAGGAAAAAGGCAATTACCAGCTCTTCGGCACCACTAATTATAAAAAGCATTACTGCAACATGTATGACGTGCTGCTTTACGGAATAAGCAAATACAAAATGTTCGCTTATAAAGATGATGATTTCGGGTCTTCTTCAAAAAATAAAAAGTTTGGAACAGAAGAGATCCTAAAAGTTCTGATCCGGAAAGACAGCGTGGATGAACGATACATTGATGAGAACAGCGGAGAGGACCTCGTTAAAAAAGTATTAAAGCACGACACCATAAAAGCCTCCGACATTGTACAGTATTGGGTAAAAGAGGATTGGTATTACAACAAGCACAATGCAGCGCTTGAAAAGCAGGTAGTTTCGCTTTGCCCGGTTGTGCTGGATGAGAAAAGAAACAAATACCGTCCTTTATTCTGGATCTATTATCCTGAGTGTCGCGAGCTGCTTTCCTCTTTTGAAGCGTATTATCCTTCTTCCACAGGTGAGCGCTATACTTTTGATCAGCTCATCGTGAAGAAGAGCTTCAACAGTTATCTGATCAAAGAAACCAATGTGTTCGACCGCAAAGGTTCAGGTGAAAGCACGGGAATTGATCAGCTGCTTGAATCGGAACGCGCGAAGGAAAAGTACATCCGGAAAGAAGATAAGTTGTGGGAGTATTGAAGAGTAGTGAGTAGTGAGTGTTAAATCAGTGAGTCTGTTATCATACAAAGATCTTGCCCGGGTTCAGGATCATATTCGGATCAAATAATTTTTTAATGCCTTTCTGAAGCTCAATTTCTTTTTCGCTGAATACAATTCCCATGTATTCTTTCTGGATCAATCCAATGCCATGTTCCCCGCTTATTGTTCCTCCCAATTGCTTACACAGTTTAAATATTTCGGTGATCGCGTTTTTGATATGCGCGCCTTCCCATAATTCATCCGCCATCTCGCCTTTGATCATGCGAATGTGCAGGTTGCCATCGCCGGCATGACCATAACACACACTTTTAAAACCGTATCGGGCACCGATCCCTTTTATTCCTTTTACCAGTTTTGGTAATTCAGCGCGCTGCACAACAGTATCCTGTTCCTTGCTTACGGCATTCGCTTTCACCGCTTCGTTGATCTTTCTCCGCAATTTCCACAGCTCAGCTTTTTGCGCAGCAGTTTCGGCAAATAGTATTTCTGAAATATCGAAACCGCTCACAATAGTACTGATCCCTTCCATGTCCTTCATCAGGACTTCCAGGTCATTTCCATCCACTTCAATCAATAAGTGAGCTTGAATATCGTCTTCGATCTTTACAACTGCGCTTTCGACGTGCCTGCTCACCCAATCCAATGCATCGCGCTCCATAAATTCCATTGCGCTTGGCGTAAAACCACCCCGGAAGACCTCTGAAACCGCCATGCAGGCTTCTTCCATTTTACGGAACGGAACCAGCATGAGTAAATTATGCTTAGGCAAAGGCAATAGCCTGGTGATGATCTTCGTTACAATTCCAAGCGTACCCTCACTTCCGATCATCAGTTGCGTCAGATTATAACCTGTTGAATTTTTAAGGGTATTAGCCCCGGTCATAATGACCTCACCTGTTGGCAGCACTACTTCCAGGTTAAGAACATAATCCCTGGTAACACCGTATTTAACACATTTGGGGCCTCCGCTATTCTCCGAGATGTTCCCACCCATAAAACAACTGCCTTTACTTGCAGGATCGGGAGGATAGAATAAGCCTTTTTCTGCAACTGCGCTCTGATAAACCTCATTGATCACACCAGGTTCCACTATTCCCTGAAGGTTGCGCTCATCGATCAGTAGTATTTCATTGAACCGTTCCATTGAAAGGATCACTCCTCCAAATATCGGCAAGGCTCCACCGCTCAGGCCAGTGCCCGCTCCGCGCGGTGTAAGAGGAACCATCCATTCGTTGCAGCGCTTTACGATCTCCGACACTTCCTTTGCTGTGCGCGGTTTTAACACTACTTCGGGCAGATAGACCAGGTCCTCGGTCTCATCGCTTGCATAGGCTTTTAAGCGTTCTTCATCCGTTAAAATGTACGCTGCGCCAACTATTTCCGAAAGCGTTGAAATATGCGCTGCTGTTAGCTTTGTGTAGGCCATCGTTCTTTATATCCCCCTTTTTGGGTGACAGTTTAGGTAATGATTTTTTATTATCTTCACAAAGTTTAAAAAAATAACAGAATATGCTACGTAAACTTATAATTGCTTATTTACTATTCAGTGTTAATTGTTTCGCTCAAACCAAAAAACAGATCACTGTTGAAGATATTTGGCGTGACTATACCTTTTATCCTGCTCAATTCGCAGGCTTCAATTCCATGAACGACGGGATCAGCTATACTCAACAGGAAGAAAACGGGGACATCGGAAAATACGAACTGAAAAGCGGAAAGAACCTTGGTACTATCGTTAAAAACGATGAGTTAAAAACAGAAACAGGCGAGAGCATAAAAATTGAAGATTATTCCTTCAGTCAGGACGAAAGCAAGCTCATGCTTCCGACCAATTTTGAACCCATTTACCGCCGCTCAGGAACCTCGAATACTTTTGTATTTGATCTTAAATCCCGAAAGCTTAAAAAACTCTCCGATAAAGGAAACCAGATGTTCCCGACTTTTGCTCCTGTCGGAAATAAAGTTGCTTTCGTGAGAGGCAATAATATTTTCGTGAAGGATCTTAATAACGGGACAGAAATACAGCTTACAAATGACGGGGAAGAAAACAAGGTCAAAAATGGCTGGGCCGATTGGGTGTACGAGGAGGAATTCTCTAAGGCCGAAGCATTCTTCTGGAATGCAACCGGAACGAAGATCGCCTACATCAGGTTTGATGAAAGTAAGGTGAAAGAATTTGAAATGCCAATGTATGACGGACTCTATCCCAGCCTGTACAAATACAAATATCCTAAAGCAGGAGAAGATAACTCTGTTGTAAGTGTTCACATTTATGATCTCGCTTCAAAGACAACAAAAACGGTGGACACCGGTAAAGAAACCGATATCTATATTCCGCGGATCGTATGGACCAATGATGCAAACACACTTTCCGTGCAACGCATGAACCGTCACCAGAACAAACTGGAACTCCTGTACGCGGATGCAAACACGGGCACTACAAAAGTTATATTAACAGAAGAAGCAAAAACATATATTGATATTACCGATAATCTTACCTTCCTTTCCGATAATAAGGGCTTTATCTGGAGCAGTGAAATGGATGGTTACATTCATCTGTATTATTATGATTTCAATGGGAAGCTTATCAACCAGATCACAAAAGGTAATTGGGATGTAATGGATTTTAAGGGTTTCGATGAAAAAACAAAGACCCTGTATTATATTTCCACAGAAACTTCCGCAACGGACCGCGACCTGTATAGTATTTCCCTGGACGGAAAAGCAAAAAAGAAATTGTCTACAGCGAAAGGAACCACGAATGCTACTTTCAGCAAGAGCTTTAAATACTACGTCAGCAACTGGAGCGATGCCAACAGCCCATCGGTAGCCGAGCTGCATAGCTCCGATGGCAAGCTGGTAAAGGTATTGGAAGACAATAAAGCATTGAAAGAAAAACTTGGCGCTTATGATATAACCCGGAAAGAATTCTTCACCTTTAAGACAAGCGACAATGTGGAGCTCAATGGCTGGATGATGAAGCCGACCTCATTCAGCACTTCTAAAAAATATCCTGTTTACATGTTCGCTTATGGAGGCCCGGGCGCTAACGAATGCAACAACCAGTGGGAAACTTTTGATTACCCCTGGCACCAATTACTTTGCCAACAGGGATACATTGTAGTGTGTGTTGATAACAGAGGAACCCAGGGACGCGGACGTGATTTCAAACACAGTACGTATTTGCAATTGGGAAAGCTGGAAACCATCGACCAGATCGAAGTGGCAAAATATTTAGGAAATCAAAGTTACGTGGACAAATCGCGCATCGGCTTTCAGGGCTGGAGCTTTGGCGCCTATCTATCCTCACTGCTCATCACCAAAGGCGCGGACTACTTTAAGGCGAATATCGCGGTGGCTCCTGTTACGAACTGGCGCTATTACGATAATATTTATACAGAACGTTTTTTACGCACTCCGCAGGAAAATCCATCGGGTTACGATGATAATTCACCCATCAATTTTGTAAAAGGCATTAAAGGAAAATTTCTTCTCGTTCATGGAACCGCCGATGATAATGTGCATCTGCAAAACAGCATGGAAATGACCAATTCACTGGTGAAGTACAATATTCCTTTTGAGATAATGATGTACCCCAATAAGAACCATGGAATTTTCGGAGGAAATACGCGCCTTCA
>JBJMLS010000148.1:0-17330 GCA_045805185.1 Bacteroidia bacterium
CCTGGAATACACTGGTGGGTGGAGCAAATACGGTTAAACTGATCTTTGTAGATAAGGATTCGGGTTATGTGATTGGGCAGTATGGTGGACTCCTTAAGACGATCAACGGCGGAGCTTCTTTAAGTACTATAATCAGCGGGATCAACAATGTACTTATAAAAGGCGCAACACTTAGTAATAACTCCATTTACGCGGTAGGACAGTCCGGAACTGTTTTGAGGCATGTACTGGGCTGTACGGGTCCTCCACAGTTAACGGCTGCGATCACTGGTGTGAACAATACCTGCGTATTTAATACGGATACCTTTACATTGCCCCTTATTACAGGAGCTACTTATCAATGGGAGGATCTTTACGGAGCGCAGGTGCTCCAGATAAATCCTTACCAGGTGACTGTTCATTGGCTGATGCCCGGAACTTTTTATGTGAAGGCGAACCTGAGCAATGCATGCGGAACATCGGAAACAGTAAACCTGAAGGTGACTGTACACGCCTTACCTGCCGTGCCGCTGATCACCCAATCAGGAAATACCCTCATCTGCAATTATGCGAATGGAGTACAATGGTACCTGAATGGAACGCTTATGCCGGGTGAAACAAATGATTCCCTGCAGGCAACACAGAATGGAACATACAGTGTATCTTATACAGATTCCTTGACTTGTGGAAGCAGCTCAGGTGCTTTTAGCTTTTCCTTTACAGGGATGAAAACCAATGGAACGGCATCCGGGATCTCCATTTTTCCCAATCCCACATCAGGAAGCCTTAGTGTTACGGCCAACAGCATGATTCAACGCATATCCATTTGTGATCTGTCAGGAAGAAGAATACAGGATCAGTTTGTTTCACCTGGAATTAAAAGTGTTGAACTCAACCCGGAGCTTGCCGCCGGTACTTATTTTATAATTGTAGAAACAGCAGAAACGACAGAAGCATTGAGATTAATAAAGACGGCTGATTAAGCCATTTTATTTTCGAGAAAGTAATTCCAGGCAATAGCAGAGCAATCAGCTAAAAAGTTCTACATTAGTAGAACCAATAGAAAACAAGCATGGGATTAGCAGGAGATATTTCAAGCATGATGAGCAGCAGGCTCGCATATAAAGTATGGCTCGTAAAGGATGAAAGTGATCTTCTTTTATTTACCGACCAGCGCTACCTGAGGTTTGTAAGAATAATGATGCTCCTCTTTACAGTCATTCCTCTTTTCTTTTCTTATATTATCTTTAAGAAGAAAGACGATGATGTTCCCTTTGCCGTGGCGCTTATTCCCTGTTTTTTTTCACTCGCCTTCCTTGCCACTTTTTTTGTAAGGGCTTTCAGTCATAAAGAAGTGGAACTGGATAAGAGCAGCAAAAAGATAACGGTACGGAAAATGAAATCTTCCACAGTAGTGAGTGAGATCGTTGTTCCTTTTAGCGAAGTGAAGTATATAGAGCTGGTTGCAGTGAAAGGTGCGAGAAGGGATGGCGATCATTACGGAAATATCCGGAATTATACGCTTGAAATACTTATTCAGCTGAGCCGTGACAGGGAAATCCATTTTGCTGCGATCAACAGTCCTGATGAAGCGAAAAAGCTGGGAAGTAAGCTGGAGGAGATCACAGGAGCGCCTTTTAAGCAAAAAGGAATTTAAGCTTCAGAATTTCCATCCTGCATTGATCAATATCAGCTTACACTTTGGACAAAATTCTTTTTCTTCGTTCGTGGGGTTTCCACCTTCTGCATCACGCATGAAGCAGGTTTTAACCTCGCAATGATTCAATCCTTGCGTGTGTCCCAGTTCGTGAATTGCCACTTTAAACAGCTGTATGGGTATTTCTTTTTTTCCGAGCCGGAAGGTTGAAGCTATGCAGGAATTCCCAGGACAAAAACCCAATCCCATAACGCCCCAGTCTTTATACTGATCTTTTGTAGTGCTGATATCCTTCGAGGTTATCCCAATGGTAATGTGGCCGGCAGGGGGTTCTCCTGCTCAGGTAGCTGATGAGGGAATCGGCGCGGTAACGTTTACGGGGAGTATAATAAGCTGATCGTGGTAATTCAATTGCTTTTTTCAGTTCCACCTTAGGATATACTTTCTTTAGTTCGCTCAGGACATGAGTCGCGTGTTCAGGAGGGAGATCGCTAAAGGATTGTATATCGATGGTAATTTCCGGAACCGGAGATCTGTTTTCCGGATCTTGAAGAAAGGAAGAGAAAAAAATAAAAAGTGAAGAGATGATAAGATCAGTTCTCATCCTTGTGCATGGAATTGAACAGGAATGCGGCAATGGCTGCGGCTACAGCGCTTCCCGCCAGGTAGAGCCAGATGTAATTCCAGCTCAGCATTTTCATGATGCAAATGCTCAGGGCCACTGCGGGGTTGAAAGCTCCTCCCGAGATCTCTCCGAAAGCATAAGCGATGCCAATCACGGTTAATCCGATGGCGAGACCGTAATAGCTGTTTCCTGCAGTGCTTTTTGCCGTTGCTACGTTCAGCACCACGTATACCAGCGCAAAGGTGCCGATGAGCTCAGCCACCAGCGCGCGCCAAAGGTCGTGCATCAGCGGGGCCTCTACCGGCATTTTTCCCGGAATAAGAAAGGAGGTGGTAATTGCGGCAAGCGCTGCTCCTGAGAGCTGGGCAAGCACATAGGGGATCACATCGCTTCCTGGTATTTTTTTTCGAATGAAAACAGCAAGGGTAACCGCCGGGTTGTAATGTGCGCCGGAAACGTGTCCTCCTGCATAGATGAGGGCAATAAGCGTAAAGCCGATCCCTAGCGGCGCCATTGGGCCGATCCCGCCATTAACAGTCAATCCGATAACGATTACAAGAAAGAAAGTACCAATGAATTCCGTGATGTATTTTTTCATGTTTTTTGTTTAAGATGAGAAAGCGCTTAGCTAAAGTAAGAAATTAGCTGGAAACATAAAAGGCTCAGGCCAAAGGAGGCCAGATAGAACTGTTATTCTCAAAGCTCCCGGTGGAATATACCACCCAGACAGGTTCTCCTTCGTAATGCGAAAGTGAAGTTTCATCCCAGCAGTTCATTTGGCCTTTTCGTTTTGTACCGTTTACTTCATACGTATATTCGATCTGGTAGGGATGCTTTCCATTAACTTCTGTGCTTAGGTTTTCTCCCGCAGATGTAATGGCGCCCTCTGCTATTTCGCCACGCTGCAACACATTGATCTTTCTCATTGCCCTGGCATAGCCCATCCAGCAGCAATATGCTCCAATACCGATCAAAATAATATCGAGTCCATTCAAACGTGACGAGAATGGAAAATTCGCAACAGCAAAAAGGGCACCGAAGAGTAAAAGATAATTTTTTTGATACAGCAGTTTGTTTTTAAACTGTTTGGGAATAAAACGAGGGACAGGAGGAGGTGCATCACCCCTGTGAGGACCCGCGGGCGGGGGAAGGGCTCCGCCGCAATTTATGCAATTGGTTCCGTTCCGCAGTTGATAATAGGTCCTGCACCAGGGACAAAGAACGGAGTCTGTTTTTTGTTGCATGAGATCAGATTAACGAATGCAAATTAACTTTTTTATAATCTACAATACATCCTGGTATTCGGGAGTTTTATCAATTACACTTTTTACGAAAGGACAAAGCGGTACGATCCTGATCCCTTTTTCTCTTGCAAAATTAATGGCTTTCACGATCATCTGCTTAGCCAGGCCTTTTCCTCTCAGCGAATCGGCCACTTCCGTATGATCAATAATGATGCGGTCGGTTCCTGCCCATACGTAAGTCATTTTAGCAACCGTCTTTGCTTCGGATTCAATGTAAAATATTCCTTTCTGTGAATCGTCCTGGTGTTTTACCTGTATCTTTTGTTATTTATTGAATTAAACATCAGAAATCAAAAAATCAAGTGTTCCTTTTTGTTGGTTCCCAGATATTACTTTCTACTCCGATCACATACACGAAAAATCCTTTGAGCAGTGCAAGATTCATCAGGTAAAAGTGGGCGGCGTAACGTAAAACACCGATCTGTATTCCCGCGTCGCTGAATAACTTATCGAGCAGGGGCGAAAGAAAAAGAAGAAGCTGACCGATGCTTAGCAATCCGTATATCCAGCTGTAATTGCTCAGGAAGATACTTACAATGAAACAGGCAATGATAAGAAATGGAGTGTACCAGCGCAAAACCTTATGTGAAAGGAAAGCGAAGCCCGTCCCTTTCCAGAAAGGCATAAGAAGCTTCTTGTAGCGGCTCAGATTCTGGAAATTCCCTATTGAAATGCGTACCTTGCGCTTGAATTCTTCTTCTGCCTGGGTTGGCACATCTTCATTGCAGATCGCATCGGGCTCGAACAGTACTTTGCCTTTACGCTCCAGCACATTCATGGTAATGTAAAAATCATCCATGAAAAATTTCGGTGGAACGGGAGAGAAGTGGTCCTTCCGGATGGCGTAGCAGCCCCCTTCGGCGCCCATTACAGCCTGCCATTTTATGCTTTCACAATGCTTGATCCTGTTCTCAAAGCCAATATAATTTTTTTCCTGGCTGGCAATGCCTTCATTTGTAGGCGAGAGCTTAATGATGTTTGCTGCTACCAGCTTCACCTCCTCATCCTTAAAATGCTTCACAAGATTCAGCAAGGTGTCGTACTTAAAGATCACGTTCGCGTCAGTCATAATGAAAATTTCTTCTATGGAACCTTCAGCCAGCTTATTGATGATGCCCGATTTTCCTGTTCTGCCGGGAAACTCAACGAGGACCAGCTGTGGATACTTTTGCCGAAGTTCCTTAATGATGGCATTCGTGTTGTCGGTCGAAGCATCGGAGCCAATGTAAAATTTTATTTTTCCGGAAGGATAGGATGAAGTGAAAACGCTTTCTATCTTTTGCCGTATTACTTTTTCTTCATTATAGGCGGCACAGAGAACGGCGAGTTCAGGCAGCTCCTCACCCGGCTGGTAAGTTCTGTCGTTTTGCTTTCCAACTGTAGTTGTTGTTGCAAAAAGGTAAAGCGGGTAAAAAAGGTAGGAATGGAGTATTCCGTAAATGCAGAGAACAAACACTATGAAAAGAATGAAATACATCAGTTCAGCAGGGTTTGGTAAAAACTCAACACTTCAGCAACCAGTTTCTTATTGTTGAACTGCGTACGGATCAATTCACGCGCGTTCTTCTCCAGGTTTTCTCTCAGGGCTGGGTTTGCAAACAGCTCATTGATGCTCTCTGCAAATTCAGCGGGCGTATCCGCGATCAGGATATTCTCACGGTGGCTGACCGGAATACCTTCTGCGCCAATGCCTGTGGAAATGATGGCTTTTCCCATGGCCATCCCTTCAATGATCTTAATGCGCATTCCGCTTCCGGAAAGAAGAGGTACAAGCATTAACTGCTTGGAATTATAAAAGTCAATGCTGTCGGATACTTCACTGATCACTTTCACATTTTTGTAAACGAGCTGTTGAAGGTTCTGCGGCATGTTGCGGCCGGCAATGTAAAAAGTATAATCAGGCTTGTCTGCAAAGTATTTGCTCCAGACATTGTCGAGGAACCACTCTACTGCTTCCACATTTGGCATCCAATCCATCGAGCCAAAATGGAACAGGCTGAATTTCTCTATCGCAGCGGTGTTCAGCTTGTACTGCGAAAGCTCTATACCTGTAGGAGACACCAGGTACTTATTCTCTATTCCCAGCGATTCAAAATAATTTTTATCCTGCTCTGTTATGGTTACGATGGCGTCCACTGCGGGTAGAACTTCCATTTCGAATTTTTTTAAGCGTTTGTTCTGAATGCCGAGGTATTTTTTCTTTACCGGATCTGTTTCATTCATGATCAGCCGTTCCCAGATCAGGTGCTCAATGTTATGGGTGCGAATGCTGATCTTTGCCTTACTGTATTTTTTGATGAGGGGAATATAAGTTGCCATGAACAATCCTTCAATATGGATCAGATCAAAGTTTTTTTTCTTCAGGATCGAGGTCAGGGCATTTTCAAATTCTTCAAAGTAAAAGCGACTGATAAAATAAGATTGATCGCTGAATAGATTCAGAAGGGCTCCGATTGGATTTACATCCGCGTTCCGGTATATGGAAGTGTAATTGCTTTTCCTTTTGAACTCTTCGGGTACGTTTACGTCAGGCTTAAAGTGCTTTTTAGTATTTATCGTAAGTAAGGTAAGGTCGGCGTTATTTTCCATAAAGCCCAGCGCCATGTTGTAAATAGCGATGGAGCTGCCGTCGTTCGCAGGATAAGGGGCCTTATTGCAAAGCTGAAGAATACGCATCAGATGGGCTGCTTCTTAAAACGGTTAAAAAATTTCACGATCGGCTGAGTGTAATTACCGAGGTCGAACAAGCCTGAGTCTTTGGACGCCTTAATGGTGAGCCAGATCCCGATTGGAAGAAATATGGAGGGCGCAAGCCACATGCCTGTAATTGTATCCAGTTCGGTTTGCAGTGCGAGCTTGCGGCAGGAAAAATTGATCACGTGGTAAATGATAAAAAGAACAACTGAAATTACCACAGGCATTCCTAATCCGCCCTTCCTTACAATTGCGCCTAAGGGAGCGCCTACGAAGAAAAGAACAATGCAGGCGAAAGAAAGGGTGAACTTGTCTTGCCAGTAGATCTTAAACTTGGCCTCCTCAATGTCCTCTGAATTTACTTTCTGTTCCTTGCTTTCAAGATAGGAATCCGAACTTCTCGCCAGGTTAAGCGCATTTTCGAGTAATTGCTTGCGACTTACCGGGTCAAGTTTTTGAAGGTAGTCGTAAGAGCTGACATAGCTTTGCTGAAGGGAATCGGTTCTGTTGCTTAGCCTGTAGGCATTCTGATTAAAGAAAACAGTGAACTGATCGTAGGTTTGACTCATGGTTCGCTTTCGATCCTTCTTCAAAGTATCCAGCGCATTTTCGAGCTGCTTCAGGTTCATCATTTCTGCATTATTCTTGAACAGTTCTTCATCGGTTTTCTGCATTTTGAAACCGCTCAGGTCAAATTTTACTTCCTGTTCCTTAAAACCGAGACTCATCATGGGACGGGTACGCTTCTGGGCCTCATCATTCACCATTTGCTGGTAACGGTTGCCCTTATAAAGGGTCATGCTCAAAAAATCACGGCCAGGCGACATTTCCAGTTTTCCGGAGTCAGCATAGATCTGTACAACATTACCCTTATGTTCGCTGTGATCGTAGATGTAAATATTATGAATGGTCTTGCCATCTTTGTCCTTGCTGCCGACCCGCATGGTATATCCTTCGATCCCGTTATAGTAAACCCCTTCCTTGATGTTCAATGTCGGCTTTGCTTCGCGCACATCGTAAAGTAAGCGCCCGCTCTTCAGGTGAATATAGGGAAGCGTATAATTACTGAACAGGAAACAAAGAAAAGCCAGGAGCATGATGAATGCGAGAAGCGGACGCATAATCTTCATCAGCGACATGCCTGCTGATTTTAGGGATGCCAGCTCGTAGTTTTCTCCAAGGTTACCAAAGGTCATGATAGAAGAAAGCAACACTGCCAGCGGCATGGAGCCGGGAATAAAGGTCAGGAAAGTATAGAAGAAAAGCCGGGCAAGCGTCCAGTTGTCCACTCCCTTCCCTGCGATCTCATCAATATACGTGAAGACGAAGACCATGAAGAACACAAAAACCGCTATAAACAAGGTGCCCAGAAAAGGCGGTATATAACGCTTAATAAGAAAAATATGCAGGGTCTTCACGTTTACAAAGTTAAAATTTATCTCCGAATAATGGGGCTTTTTGAAGCCTTTGGCCTTGCCTTATTTGTACAACTTTATTTATTGAAATACATTAAGTTTCTTATTTTTGCAGGGATATGATCAATGGAAAAAAAATAGTCGTTGTGCTACCCGCATACAACGCAGCCTTAACGCTTAAGAAGACGTATGATGAGATCCCATTCGATATCGTGGATGATGTGGTATTGGTTGACGATTACAGCAAGGACAATACTTCTGAGCTGGCAAGGGAGATCGGGATCAGGCATGTGATCCGCCATGAAAAAAATAAAGGTTACGGTGGCAATCAAAAGACCTGCTACGATAAGGCGCTGGAACTTAATGCGGATATTGTGATCATGCTTCATCCCGATTACCAGTATACACCCCTGCTGATCCCTTCGATGGCGCACATTATGGCAAATGATCTTTACCCCGCTGTATTCGGATCGCGCATATTAGGCGGAGGCGCTTTAAAAGGGGGAATGCCCTTGTATAAATATATTTTCAACCGCATGCTTACCCTTTCGCAAAACATACTGATCGGGCAAAAGCTTTCTGAGTACCATACAGGTTACCGCGCTTTCAATGCAGATATTCTGAAAACGATCAATTATCACGCGAACAGCGATGACTTTGTATTCGACAACCAGATGATCTCCCAGGTGTTTTACGCCGGCTTCGAGATCGCCGAGATCACCTGTCCCACTAAATATTTTAAGGAAGCGTCTTCTATCAATTTTTCCCGCAGCGTGAAGTACGGTCTGGGCGTGCTGGGTACCTCATTCGCTCATTTCTTTAATAAGATGGGCCTTGCAAATTCTCCGCTTTATCACAAAAAGAACTGATTTTCCTGTACTTTTACAATAATCACACTTAATAAACGTTCAGCGATTGTGAATTTCAGCAGGGAAAAAACAAGCTCATTATTGTCACAGAAGAACGTCCTGTTTTTTTTTCTCATCCTTGTCCTGATTTCTCCAGGCCTTCATGCGCAAAATGCCACTGTTTCCGGTAAAGTAATGGATACAGATGGAATGCCTATTCCCGACGCGATCATTTATGTATTAGGTACGGAAAAAGAAATAACGGGATCCGACACAGGGGGATCCTACAGCATAATCGTTCCTGCCCTCAAAGAAATTACCCTTGTAATAAAACGGAACGGCTTTGAAGAAAGACGTAAGAAATTCGAACTGAAAGAGGGAGAGAATAAAACATATAATCCCCAACTGGAATTTAAAAATATATTAACAGGAGTTACAATTGTAAACGATGCCAAGCAGGACATTATTTACATTCAACCAAAAGATGCTTTCCAGTTACCCGGTGGTAGCACCGACATCTCCAAGCTTCTTCTTGCACAGGGGATCGGGGTTCAAAGCAGCAATGAATTAAGCACGGCTTATTCCGTTCGCGGAGGAAATTTTGATGAGAACCTTGTTTACGTGAACGATATTGAAGTGTACAGGCCTTTTCTTGTACGGAGCGGACAGCAGGAAGGACTGAGCTTTGCCAACCCGGATATGGTTTCCAGCATGCAGTTCTCAGCGGGTGGCTTTGAAGCTAAATACGGTGATAAGCTTTCAAGCGTACTGGATATTACTTACCGCAAGCCGCGTAAATTTGCGGGAAGCGTAACGGGAAGCTTGTTGGGAGGATCGGTTCACCTGGAAGGTATCTCGAAAAACAAATTGCTTTCCTGGCAGATCGGCTCACGCTACCGGTCCACACAATACCTGCTGAACAGCCTCGATACCAAAGGCGACTACAAACCGCGCTTTTACGATGTACAGACCCTGCTCAATTTTAATATTGCACCGAAATTTATGGTGGAAGTGCTTGGGAACGTTTCCAGTAACAAATACATTGTTGTTCCGCAAACGCGCGAAACAACTTTTGGTACTTTCAACCAGGCCCTGCAGTTAAAAGTATACTTCGACGGGCAGGAGGTAAGTAATTATACTACAATGTTCGGCGCGGTGTCTGCAACCTATAAACCGAGGGACAGTCTCCGATTAAAGTTTATCGCTTCTGCATTTAATACGCAGGAAGCGGAAACTTTTACCGTGCAGGGACAGTATTTCATTGATGAGCTCGAAAATGATTTCGGCAGCGCGAACTTCGGTAATGTCGCTTTCAATCGGGGAATAGGAACTTTTATCAATCACGGAAGAAATTACCTTGATGCTACGGTGTTGAATACAGAACACAAGGGACGCTGGCAGAAAAGGAACAGTGAATTGCTTTGGGGCGTGCGTGCGCAGCATGAGATCATTCATGATAAGCTGAGCGAGTGGAACTATGTTGACTCGGCAGGTTACTCCATCCCGCAATATGATCCTACGCAGGTGGAGCTGCGTGATGTTTTAAAAACAAAGATCTTCCTGGAGTCAACCAGGGGAATGGCGTATACGGAATACATTCTCAGCAAGCAGTTAAAAGACACCTCCAATCTTACCATTACAGCCGGGGTGCGCAGCAATTACTGGACGCTCAACCAGCAAAACGTGATCAGTCCGCGCGTTACCATTGCCTATAAGCCAAACTGGAACGCGAACTGGCTCTTCAAAGCATCGGGGGGGTATTATTACCAGCCGCCTTTTTACCGCGAAATGCGCGATTTCCAGGGGAACATCAACAAGGATCTCAAAGCTCAGCAGTCTATCCATTATGTCTTGTCGGGTGATCTGAATTACAAAATGTGGGGAAGGCCCTTCAAGTTTATTACTGCTGCGTACTTTAAACAATTAAATAATCTTGTGCCTTATGAGATCGACAATGTGAGGCTGCGTTATTTTGCGAATAACAATTCCAAAGGTTACGCCACAGGAATTGACATGCGCCTGAACGGTGAGTTTGTAAAAGGAATTGAATCCTGGGCCAGCATGAGTGTAATGACGATCAGGGAAAAGATCATTGGCGGGTATTATTACCAATACCTGAATAAAGACGGGATCCCGATCAAAGCAGGAGTAGAGGACACGCGGATTGCGGACAGTGTGAGAGTGGAAGGCGGTTATATTCCGCGTCCGACGGATCAGCGCGTGACCTTTAATTTATTCTTCCAGGATTACCTGCCGAAACTGCCCACCTGTAAAATGCACCTGAACCTGATCTTCGGAAGTGGTCTTCCTTTCTGGACGCCCAACCATAAAAAATATCCCTACGATAAAAATCAGCGGATGCCGCCTTATCGCCGCGTCGATATTGGATTTTCCTACCAGGTGGTAAAGGAGGGAAAGCAGTACAAAGAGAAGAGTTTGTTCCGCTGGTGCAAATCTGCCTGGCTCAGTCTCGAAGTGCTGAATTTACTTGCGGTAAACAATACGGTTTCCTATACCTGGATCAAGGATGTAACCAACAGGCAATATGCCATCCCGAATTATTTAACCAACAGGCAGCTGAACTTAAAATTGCAGCTAAAGTTTTAAGGGGTTACATTCTTTCTTAATCTGCCAATCCTGCAGCGCTATTTTTTTTCGGCTTTGCGTTTCCGTTGTGAAAGAATTACTTGTGCTGATCGAAGAATAACGGGTTGCCATCCGGATCCACAATAAGGAAATGCGCAGGACCAGTTCCGTCATCCTTGATCTCAAGAATAAATTCTACTCCCCGGGCCTTGAGTTCCTTTTGAAGCTCGCGGATATTTTCAGGATTGAAGGTGATTGTATTCTTTGGGATCATGTCCTGGTATAAGCCAAGCGTCATGCTTTCGTTACGCATGATCAGCCATTTTTTGCTGACATCATTAAAGCGCGGATCGGAGACAAAACCCAGCTTTTCATAGAAGAGCCTGGACTTATTGATGTCCTTTACATTTAAAGCAATATAATGATTTCCCAATTTCACGGCGACTAAAGTAAAAGAAAAACCTTCGAAAAACAAATTTCGAAAAACAGGTTAAAAATGAAGAGTTGTCATCTTTACTTCAGCGTTTCCGGAAGTCTTTTGGCAATGATTTTCGAAATATTACCGAAGAGCTGACCCGGGCTGAATTTGCGCCATGTGAAATCGTTAAGCTCGCCTCCGGATACAAAATAATAGTCAATATTGTTCTGGTGAAACTCTTTTAATACATGCTCCCTGAAATTAACGAAGGCGATCCAGCCGTCTTCCACGTCATCGAACCATTCTTCATAATAACTGTCGTCCGATGCATGGAAATTCAGTACGTTTTCCCCGATAAGGATGAATTTGTTGATCCCGCAGTACATCAGTTCATCAATTACCTCGCGCTTCAGCAGCATGATGTCATTTGTAATGGCATCGTTCCATTCGCCAAGCAGTTCAATTACGCAGTATTTTTCTTCGTAGTCAACAAATAATAATTTAATATAAAGCGTTTCCGAACCGAAATCATCCCACTGCGGATGGATCACGTAATTATAGATTGTATTGGTAAACTCAAATTCGCTGTGTTCCCGCCCATAAAAAGGCGAACGCTCGTCCTCCTCCGCAATATATAGGTGGCGCCAGTTGAAGTATGGCTCAATGGAATGCATATAAAAGTCAAAGGTAAGAAGGATTTAAGGATTGGAGAAAAATGCGCCGAATTTTCCAATAACCAAATAACCAATAACTACTCCCAACTCATCGCTCCCAACTATTTGTATCTTTGCAGCCGTAATGAAAAGGTTTATATTTCTTGTTATCCTGCTGAATTTTTCAGCTCTTTCCGCCCAGGAACTCACGCAAACGATCAGGGGAACTGTAGTGGATAAGCAAACGCAGAGTACCCTTCCGGGGGCGAACGTTATTGTGCTAAACTCTGATCCCTTTAAAGGGGCTTCAAGCGATGAGAATGGAAAGTTCAGGATAGAACAGGTGCCGATCGGAAGATGGCAGATCAAAATTTCTTTTCTTGGTTATAAAGAACGCGTGCTTACAGTAGTTTTAACTTCAGGTAAAGAAAGCGTGCTGAACATTGAATTGGAAGAATCGGTGATAGAGGGGGCGGAAGTGGAGATACTGGCGGATATCGATAAGACCAAAACAAACAACAAAAACGCAATGGTGAGCGCGCGCGCGTTTACCATCGAAGAGGCTTCCCGCTATGCAGGCAGCAGGAACGATCCCGCCCGCATGGCGGCAAATTTCGCGGGTGTGAGTGGAGCAAATGATTCCAGGAACGACATTATCATCCGTGGAAATTCTCCGCTCGGTGTGTTGTGGCGGCTCAATGGATTGGATATTCCAAACCCTAATCACTTCGGTTCCTTAGGCTCAACCGGCGGACCGATCAGCATCCTTAACAACAACACGCTCGACAATTCTGATTTTCTCAGTTCCGCTTTCCCGGCGGATTACGGCAATGCTACTGCAGGCGTATTCGATCTGAAAATGCGCGCGGGAAATAACGAGAAGTATGAATTCCTTGCGCAGATGGGCTTTAATGGTTTTGAGCTGGGCGCTGAGGGTCCTTTTTCAAAAAAGAAAAAGAATGCATCTTTCCTTGTGAATTACCGTTATTCTACGCTCATTATTTTTCAGAAGCTGGGAATTAATTTCGGTACCGGCTCTGCAATCCCGCAATACCAGGACCTTACTTTTAAAGCGGATTTCCCGACAAAGAAATTCGGTAAGTTCTCCTTCTTCGGGATAGGCGGCTTAAGTTATATAGCGCTTCGCGACAGCGATAAAGATAAAAAGGAAAACCTCTACGGTTACAGCGGCAAGGATACTTACTTCCGGTCGAATGTTGGGGTTGCCGGCATGTCGCACACTTACATCATCAATTCCTCCTCTTATACGAAATTCAATATTGCGGCAACGGGTCAGTCCAATATTATTACAGCTGATTCGCTCGACATTAGTACCAAGCCGCCCGGGGTCTTTCCTTTTTACCGAAATAGATCATCCAATATAAAATACACTTCAAATTTTGTCTACAACAAGAAGTTCAATTCACGGAATTTCATTACAGGTGGATTGTACGCCGACCTTTACCATGTGATCATGACCGACAGTTCCAAAAGTCATTCCCCTGTATTTTATACGCTTCGTGATTTCAAAGGAACTTCCGTGCTGATCCAGGCATTTACCAACTGGCAGCATAAGTTCAGCGATAAATTTACGATCAATACAGGCATTCACTATCAACAGTTCCTGCTCAACAATTCGGTTGCTGTGGAACCCAGGGCAGGAGTGAGGTATTCATTCAGGCAAAACCAAAGCATCAGCTTCGGCGCGGGACTTCACAGTCAGCTCTTACCCATGTATGTTTATTTTTCAACAGCCAATCTCGGTAATGGAACCGTGAAGGAAACAAATAAAAACCTTGATTTCAGCAGGAGCGCCCATGCTGTTATCGCTTATGACAGGAACATAGGAAAGAACACCCGGGTAAAGGCGGAAGCTTATTACCAGTATTTATACCGTGTACCGGTGAAACAGAATAAAAGTTATTTCTCTTCACTGAACCTTGGCGCTGATTTCGATAGCCCGAACGTGGACAGCCTTGTGAATAACGGCACAGGTGAGAATTATGGAATGGAATTCACATTGGAGAAATTCTACAGTAAAGGGTATTATTACCTTCTGACTGTTTCCCTGTTTCAATCCTATTACACGGCGAGTGATGGCATAAAACGAAACACGGCATTTAACGGAAACTACGTCAGCAATTTTCTGGTGGGAAAGGAATTCAAAATAAAAAAGAAGCACACTTTTGCGATCGATGCCAAATGCACCGCCGCGGGTGGTAAGCGTTATATTCCGGTGGATCTGGAACAGTCGCGGCTGCAGGGTAGGGAAGTGCTGGTAACGAGTGATGCTTACAACAAAAAATTTGACGATTATTTCCGTATTGACATTAAGCCTTCTTACCGCTTAAACCTGAAAAAAGTAACGATGGAATGGAACTGTGACTTTCAGAATGTGACCCACCACGATAATATCTTTCAGCAGATCTACGATGTGAATACGCAACAGGTGGCAACGGAATACCAGCTGAAGTTCTTTTTTGTTCCTCAGTTCCGGCTTTTGTTTTGAAACGGTGTCGCTTCCGGCCCCCGAGCTTCTTGAGGATACAAGACTTTGCCCGGATCAGGACCTTGTACGGACACTTATCAAAAAACAATTTGGTAATTAAACTAAGATACGGATGAAATTGGGACAGTTTTGGAACGTTCAATTTTCAATAGATCAGTCTGCAACTAGTAAATACCTGAAGCCAGGTTTGTACTTGATCGATTTGTATTCAACAGATCATCAAGAGCCGGTTTTGTCCATTTTTTTCTTTTGGAGCACGATGAAGACAAGGGAGAACCTGGCTTTCAGGGTGATCAACCGCCAATTTCCATAAGTGACCGGGACCTAAGCTGATTGGCTGTGCCTCAGGTTTAGGCAGATAATGCAGATCAAAGAAATGTTCACTTAAAAAAGATTCAAACCCTTCATCTGATCCACGATATATTTTTTTGAGTTCATCCCGTATTTCGGGAACCAGCACTTTTTGTATGGCTTGTGAATTTGGCAATATTTCACTCGGCTCGCCATAATAAGTGCACAAAAAAGTATCGATTGGTACTGGAGAGCGATCTACGTGAAAAGAATAAACATCAGTTGGAAAAAACGGGTAGGTATTATCTCTCTCGTAGCACTTGATCAGATTCAGGATTGGAGACGCGCCATAAGCTTTCAGCAGTTTCAAGTCATTTAAAAGAATTTCACGGGCAAGCTGCCCCTGTTCAGTTAAGTGAAGTTCAAAAAGCTCATCTTCGTCAAGTGCCGCTATATTTTCGTTTAGTTCCAGCTTATTAGCAATCTCAGAGAAATCACCTGATAGTTTACGAGTCCAGCCAATCGCATTAATTTCTCCATGAAAAGGCGAGGAAATAAGGTCTTGAAAATTCGTGACACATTGAATCTGATTTGTAGTAAAAGATAAATCTATCATAATGAGTAATATTAGTATAAAATCATTTAATGAAGTATAAAAATTTTGCATTCGGGAACACACCAGAATATTTATAGAGCAGATACAAAAGCAATTTTTTGACTGCCCTGTATTCCGGAAAGTGATTGCTATTGAACTATCGAACAGAAAAGCCGCTGAAAATCAGTAGTTTTTCTGTTTAGTACAAAGTGGAAAGTCAACGCGATAGCTGAGCGAAACTAAACCGGTAGCTGAGCGAAATTAAACCGGTAGCTGAGTGAAATTAAACCGGTAGCTGAGCGAAACTAAACCGGTAGCTGAGCGAAATTAAACCGGTAGCTGAGCAGAGTTCCAGTAACTGAGCGAAATTAAACCGGTAGCTGAGCGGAGCCGAAGCTACTTCATGTACTTCAGGTTGCGCGAATACATAAAGATGAATACAAGGTCGAAGATCACAAAAATACCGATCACGACGTAGGCTATCTTTGCGATGGTTTGGGGCAGACTGTTGATGATGGCTGCGCTTTGGTCAGCGAATATTAAGCTGGTCACATACGGAAGAAGCTCTCCGGCCATATAGATATAGAAGCCTCTTTTGCGGAGCTTCCACATTTGTAGGACTCCTATTAAGGAAAGGACCTGGAACAAAAGGTCTATGCAGAACTTGCTAACTGCTTTTGCGGTATAATTCGGGTCACCGAGAATGGGCGCCATTTTTTCCATAAAGCCCGGGCTGATCTGTTCCATTTTTTCCATTTCCGCCATGCGCATTTCGGGACTCTGGAAAAGTTTGGGTAATCCTGCAAGGCTCATGAGAAGAACAATGCCGATCCCCACAAAACTAAGAATGCACAGTACTTTTAGAAACTCGGGCCGCGCAGGAGCCATATTGTTTTCAGTTGAATCGTTAAGCGTTTCCATTTTGTGGTTTTTGTGATCAAATGTAAAATAAAAAAGCCGTCCGGCTTTAGCAGGACGGCTTTTTTTAATATCATAATTCTTAGCTCATGTGCTTTAAGTTCATTCCATAAAGAACTACAAAAAGGATTGGAACGATAAGTCCAACAATGCCCATTGCACCAGCCATTCCACCCATTAGAACCATAGTAGCGATTGCAGGAGCTAGTTCACCTACAACGTAAATATAGTAACCTGTTTTCTTTAGTTTCCACATCTGGATGGAACCGAAGAGACACAGCAGAGTACCGACAACGCTGATAATTAAGATCATGTTTGCATATTTTAATGCATTCATTGCTTCCTGCATTCCAGGCATGTTTTCCATACCTTGTGAGTCAGCCATACTTCCTGCCATATCCATCATTGCTCCGGCAGCACGGGCGCCCCACCAGCCAACTAATGACATAATAAGGCCAAGTCCGCAACCTACCCAGGTCAAGATACACAATACTGTAATAAACTGCGGTCTCTTTGGAGCCTCTGCTCCGGTGTTCATTGTTTGTTCCATAATCTTAAGTTTTTGTTTAGTTAATAAGGTTATTTGATATTATATCAAAGCAACAAAAATTTAACAAAGATTACAAATTTTAATCTCTTTTTTATTAACAATCGGCTATTTAAAACCAGCTTTGATCTTAGTTATCAGTCATTAAGGAAGACTCAGGATTTTGCTTTCCAGAGTTTGAAATTGTTTTTTAAGTCTTCTCCCGCCTTCGGCTCATGCACAATTACACACATCGGAAAGTATTCTTTCTGCTTATTATAATCAATGTCGATGCTTTTCAATTTACCATTA
>JBJMLS010000149.1:0-4960 GCA_045805185.1 Bacteroidia bacterium
ATTAAGGACCACAAGGGAAACATTAAAAAATATGAGGCGCAGCTGACCAAGGTTAAAAATAACCGTGAGTATGATGCGATCACCAAAGAAGTTGAGTTCCAGAACCTGGAGATCCAGTTATGTGAGAAACGTATTAAAGAATTCAAGGCGCAGATCGCTGCAAAGCAGGATTTCCTTGATACTGCTGAAGCGGAATTAAAAGATAAGAAGAAGGACCTGAAGGTGAAAAAATCCGAACTGGATGAGATCATTGAAGAGACCCAAAAGGAAGAAGAAGACCTGATGAAGCAATCAGAGAAAAAAGGTAAGCTCATCGAGGCGCGTCTTTTCAATGCTTACTCAAGGATCCGTGCGAATTCACGCAATGGCCTTGCAGTTGTTCCTGTTGAGCGTGATGCCTGCGGTGGTTGCTTCAACAAGATCCCGCCACAGCGCCAGTTGGACATTCGTACACATAAAAAACTGATCGTTTGCGAACATTGTGGTCGCGTACTGGTTGATCCGAACCTGATCCCCCAGGATTAAATCTTATAAAAATTTCAGACAGCCCTGACGGTATCGTTGGGGCTTTTTTATTCCAGAACGATCTTCCGCGTGATCCTTTCTGTTCCAGAGATGAGCTCAAGCGTGTAAAGTCCTGCAGGCTGGCCATGCAGGTCCAGTGTGGTTTCCTGCAGCTTCTCAGGTGTAATAAGATCGGTAAAGATAATCTGACCTGAAGAGTTTATCATTCGTACCACTGTCATTTTTTCCCCCTGCCCTTTGTAGGTGACATAAACTTTTCCTGCTGTGGGATTGGGCGAGACAATAAGATCATTACCGCCGCCTTGTTTGGCTACTGTTAAGGAAGGCATTTCATATCCAAGCTTCATCAGAACAGTGCCGCTACTATTGCTAAAGCCTGCAGTTGAAAATGTGATAGTATCGGCACCCACCGTAAAAGTAGTGTCACAATATCGGTAGTCGTTCAGAAGATAGAGGTTTCCCTGGTTGTCCGGAAATACAGCCTGACCACCGCTTCCCTTAACCGGATGCTCCAGAACGTTAATATAATTACCCGCTGTATCCATTTCTGCAACAAGCGTTGTTGTGGGCTCATTGTAATTAAAACTCTGGCTCCCGAAAGTATTTGTTCCTGAATAGCCGAAGTAAGAATTACCATTGCAACCCGGCAGGAACAACCTGTCTTTAGCGTCGATGGTGATTGCGCTGAATTCATAAGGGCTGTAAGTTCCCCCGAGATCCCTGCTCCATTTTATAGTGAACTGCTGATCGCATTTCAAAAGTAATGGCGAGCCATAATAATGCCCGGCCGTATTGCGTATGATGTAAGGGTTTTCCTGCGAATCGATCGCAATATCAAACATACCATCGTTGATCAGCATATTACCAAGGACGCCTCCTGATGGGGAAAGCACCTTCGCATAGCTGTATGCCGAGTAATAACCGATGTTTGACATAAAATAAATGTTCCCGCTACCGCCAATGAGCATTTTTATATTGTCTATGCCATAATGATACTGCCCGTTCGATTCCTTGAAAGCGGAGATCAGGTTTCCATTGGGGTCATATTTTGAAATTACAGTTTCAGTTGCAGAGGTGTCTGCCAAAATTTTATTGGGACCACTGTACAGACTATCCCTTAAAAGAATGGCAAAGTAAATTTCATTTGCATTGTTTACGGCAACGGAAAAAGAATAATCGTCTTTCGCTCCTCCCAGTGCATGAAGAAAAAGGAATTGTCCTGATGGATCTGTTTTAAAAAATACTGCATCGTTGAACCCGGCTGAGTTAAGCGAATAGCCTCCGAAATTCAAGGAGCCGTTGAACCAGCCGCAGGCAATTAAATTTCCAATGCTGTCTGCTACCATATTGTATATTCTCAGGTTGGAAGGGATTGTCAGGCTCCAGTCATTTGCACCATTGCCGGTAAAATGCCTGATCTCATCGGGAGTGCTGTTGTTATTGCTACAATACACATAAATATTATCCGCTGCCGGATTTGAGGCTTTAAAAAAGTAGTAGCCGCCTGCGGAATCAGGAGATAATTTTTTCCCCCATTGCCAGTTTTGCGCTTGTAAGGTGCTTTTGACTATGCCTGCCGCAACTAAAAAGTAAAATAATTTCCTCATGAGAATTTGTTTATAGTACAAAATTACAATGTACAACAGGCAGTACAGGTAAGTATTTCGCTGATGACCTGTTTGGGATAGCTGAAAAGATTTTGTATAATTCTGTGAACTATTTTCCTACAGTCTTCTTTTCCTTTTTTGACATACTTGAAATTCCCTATGACGAAATTTTCTTCCTGGTTTAAGGATAGAATAATGCTGATGCCGGACCCAACCCTTATTCCAGTCAGGTGCCACTTAGCTATTCTTTACAAAAAGTTCAGAGATCAAGATAGAAGTATACAATGCGGCCGGACAAAAAATTGCCGATCTTGAAAATACATTACGGAACCCTGGAACGCACAAGCTGCTTTTCAGCGCGAAGGAGAGAGGCTTTGGTCCCGGGCTTTATTTTATCAGGCTCACCATAGACAAGGAGCTTATTGTAAAACGGCTTGTGGAGCAGGAATAAATTTTCGTGCAGAACGCTTAAGCCATTGCCGGTCCCGGTTGACGATTGCTTCCTTTTAGGATCCCAATTAGTACGAACCAATAAATGGTTAAAATCAAGCTGTGAATTTTCATGGTGTTTGTGTTGCTTTTATTTTGTAATTAGTAAGATCCAGTTCATGCAGTATTTTTATCGCGTTAATAAAATATAACCCTCGGCCTTTATTTCTTTTTCATCGTAGCCGAATGCATCAAGAATATAATAATAGGTGCCATCAGAAGCAGGATTTCCATTGTTCATGATTCCGTTCCAGACATCATTCGGCGCATGCAACGTGTAGACAAGCTGTCCCCAGCGATTATAAATATCACATCTTAACGTGCGGATTCCTTTACTGTCGATAAAGAAGCCGTCGTTTGTGCCGTCACCGTTAGGAGTAAACACATTCGGAATGATAATAACAGGGGGAACATCCACAACTATAAGTACTGAAGCCGTATCAACACAATGACCGTTGCTGGCGATCATGGTTACGGTATAGGTCCCGCTTAGCGTATAACTTGCCTGTGCGTTTGTTTGTGTGGAGAAGGTTCCGTCACCCAGGCTCCATGCGTAACCTGTTGCGCCTGTTGAACCGTTTGTGTAATTCACATTCAGTGTAGGAGGCCCCTGCGTGGTACTGGGTGTGAAAGCTGCATTTACCGCAGATGTTCCAATGATCGTGTATCCAGTATTACTGGTGTCTGAACATTGATTCGCATCCACTACGATAAGTGTATAGGTTCCTGCTGCAGCGTTATTCAGGTTCAGGGCTGTTCCCACTGTTGCGCCGCTTGCATTCAACCATTGATAAGTATACTGCGGCGTTCCTCCATTTACGTTCAGGTTCAGGATATCTCCTGTGCTGAGTCCGCAGAAAGCGCTGTCTATGGTTGGATTACCGCTGATGGTTGGAGAAGGATTAATAATTACACTCGTTATTGCCGGTACCGGACTTTTACATCCTGCTGCGGAATCAGCTAAATAATAGTTTGTTGTTCCCGCAGGCAAAGTCCCGGGGTTAAATGTGTTTCCGGTAGCAATAACAGGATTCATTCCAGGATTCGCCGACCAGAGAATAGTTCCTGTCCCACTTGCGGTGATCGCGTTTGCGTTTTGTCCCTGGCAGTAGCTTCCGCTGCTTGCAGAAACAAGAGGTGTTGCGGGAACAGGATTTACTGCAACGGTAACAGTTGTTGTTCCGACACTTTTACATCCTGCTGCGGAAGAATCCAGGAGGTAATAAATGCTGCTGCCTGTTGTTGAAGGAGGTGTGAAACTTGTCCCGGTATTTACCAGTTGAGTATGGCCTGCATCTGCATACCATAAAATAGTGCCGGTTCCATTTGTTGTTATGGGTTGGATCACGTCACCCTGGCAATAAGTAGCTGAAGGCGCAGCCACTATCGGATCTAATGGAGAAGGACTGATGCTTACCGATGTTGTGGCAGTGTTCTGACTTTTGCAACCGGCACTACTCGAATCAATAAGGTAATAAGTTGTTGTACCAATGGCAAGTCCCGTAGGCGTATAGGTATTTCCTGTATTGATAACAGGCATCATACCCGGACTGGTGGACCAGATGATTGTTCCTGTCCCACTCGCGGTAAGGGTTCCGATCGTTTGTCCCTGGCAATACGTAGCAGGATTGCTTACCAAAGGCGCCGGAGGATTAGTGTTAATGGTTATTGTAACAGGCAGGGCCGGGCTTGTACATCCATTGCTGTCGGCGGTCACATAATAGGTAACTGTTCCTGTTACAACAGGTGTGTATGTTGTTCCACTGCCAACTTGTGTTGTTAAGGCGGGATCAGAATACCAGGTGATTGTTCCTGTTCCACTGACGGAAATGGGATTTACGCTTTGTCCCTGGCAGTAAGTATTGTTCGGTGTTGCCAGTGTGGGAGCAGTTGGAGCTCCTGCATTTGTTACGGTCATTCCACAGATGTTGCTGCTGCAACTGTTGCTGTCAGTAACAGCAAGGCAGTAATTTCCGGCGGGAACACCGTTCAGGTTTATCGTAGTTCCTACAACATTTCCACTTCCGTCTGTCCAGCTGTAAGTATTGTTTGCATTGTTCGGTACTACACTTACATTGATAATTGTTCCTGTTGACTGACTGCAGTTCGATGGTGTGATCACCATGCTGGTTGTTGTATCGATCAGGGGTAATGCGTCTACAGTAACATTCAGATCTGTTGAGGCAGCTTTGCAGGTACTTGCGTTATCTGTTATTTCTACATTGTAATTTCCTGCCGAGCTTGCCGTATAAGTAGCGGATGTGGCCCCGTTAACAGGATTTCCGTTCATGTTCCATTGATAGGTATAAGTTCCACCTGTTGGTGAAGCGCTTAATACC
>JBJMLS010000150.1:0-10810 GCA_045805185.1 Bacteroidia bacterium
TCATTCTGAAGGTCAAGCGATATTTTTTTTCCGTCGATAATGGTCACGTTCTGTTTTATTATTGGTTTCGAATATTCTTCATTCTTTCTTTGTATCGAATAGCGAATTGTGGCGAATAGTACGAATTCATTCTATTTGTAATTTCCTCCTCACTGCCAACTAATAAACCTAATTAATAACTGCCAACTACCCCTTCCCTCCCATCTTTGGCATGTTCCGCATCATTTTCGCCATTGCATTTTTATCCTGCATCATGCGCATCATTTTACGCGTATCATCAAATTGCTTAATAAGCTTGTTCACTTCCTGTATATTGGTTCCGCTCCCTTTTGCGATCCTTGCCCTTCGCGACCCATTCAAAAGCTCCGGTTTTTCACGCTCTTCAGGTGTCATCGAATGAATGATCGCCTCAATGGATTTAAATGCATCGTCGTTGATGTCCATATCTTTTACCGCTTTTCCAACTCCGGGGATCATCCCAACAAGGTCCTTGATATTCCCCATTTTTTTGATCTGCTGCAACTGGCTAAGAAAATCATTAAAGCTGAACTGGTTCTTCGCGATCTTCTTTTGCAGCTTTCTTGCTTCCTCTTCGTTGAACTGCTCCTGTGCGCGCTCCACGAGTGTAACCACATCGCCCATGCCCAGGATCCGATCCGCCATACGCTCAGGATAGAACACATCCAGTGCATCCATTTTTTCACCGGTACCGATAAACTTGATCGGCTTGTTCACTACCGACTTTATCGAAAGCGCCGCACCACCGCGCGTATCACCGTCGAGCTTGGTCAGGATCACGCCGTCAAAATCCAGCCTGTCGTTAAATGCCTTTGCGGTATTCACCGCGTCCTGACCGGTCATCGCATCTACTACAAATAAGATCTCATCGGGCCTGATCGCTTTTTTAACTTCGGCGATCTCATTCATCATCTGCTCATCGATCGCTAAACGTCCGGCTGTATCGACAATCACTACGGAGTTTCCATTCTCCTTTGCCTGCTTAATGGCATTCTGTGCAATACTGACCGGATTTTTATTTTCACGCTCCGAGTAAACATCCACACCGATCTGCTCGGCTAATACGTGAAGCTGATCAATGGCTGCAGGACGGTAAACATCGCAGGCCACCAGCAATGGCTTTTTTCCTTTTTTTGTTGTAAGATAATGCGCAAGCTTGCCCGTGAATGTAGTTTTACCTGAGCCCTGAAGACCGCTCATCAATATAACAGTCGGGTTGCCTCCCAGCTTAATTTCTTCTTTTTGGCCACCCATCAGTTCCTTCAGCTCATCATGGGTAAGCTTGATCATCAATTGACCGGGAGAAATAGAGGTGAGCACATTCTGACCAAAAGCTTTTTCCTTAATGGTATCTGTAAACTGCTTGGCAACCTTATAGTTCACGTCAGCATCCAGTAGAGCCTTTCGCACCTCTTTTAAGGTTTCCGCGACGTTGATCTCGGTTATTTTTCCCTGACCTTTTAATACTTTAAAGGCCCTGTCCAGTTTGTCACTTAAATTATCGAACATATCACATTAGTTTTTTTATTCTTATTCCATTAACCCGATCAACATTCTGCTAAAGCCTCAATAATTTACGACGAACTTGTTTTTAGCCTGTTTTTGCGGGAGTCCAAAGATAAGAAATCAAGCTGATTTACCAAGGAAAAACTATTTGAACCTGCTGCGTTTTTCATAATGAAAATGCCAGTCATGCCGTATTTTTTACAACTCATCTAAAAGCCCGGGATAAGAGCAACTTAAAAAAATCAGCCTCGTTAGAATAAATCGGTACTTTAACCGTGCGGAATTTTGCTACTGAATTATGGAACAACTATCAGATGAAACAGCTAAGGATACTTTCCAGCTCAGGGGCAAACTGAATTGGTGGTCCGGAATAATCAACTCGGGAGTAAAGGAGCAACAGGATATTCAATTCGCCAATAAGCTCAGGTCCCGTAATACGCTTTCCGCTCTCTGTTTTCTGTTTTCCCTAACCTATCTTGCTTACTTTTCAAAAGAGCTTCAGCTAATTCCTCTGCTGGGGATCTCACTTGCCATCTTCGGTTTTTATTTATCCATACGCTATAACCGTCTCGGTAAATATACTTTATCTTCCGCTCTGCTGCTGACAAATACCAATTACTGCGTGCTTTTCTTTTCCGCTTACCTTGGTTTTGATTCAGGTATCCATCTCTACCTGTTCACTTCGCCGCTGATCCTACTTGCACTGTTCGATATTCGCAATTACCGCTATGCTGTCCTTTCCATGAGCTCTTACCTTGTCAATTTTATCCTTGTTATATTCATTGGTAAATACCTTGGTTACCGCGCGCTTGAACTGGAACCAACTATGCTCAGCCTTTTTTATCTTCTCAACTTTTCTTTCTGCATGTTCATAGTTGTGGCGCTCACGCTCAATCTTTACAGGAATAATAAAACAATAAACTACCTCCTGGTGCTAAAGAACAGGGAACTTGAGTTAAAACAGGTTGAGCTCGAAAAAGAAAACAAGATCAGGAAGCTGGCGGAAGATGAAGCAAAAGCGATGCTTAAGCAAAAGGAAATGCTCCTTTCGGAAATCCACCACCGCGTTAAAAATAACCTGGCCGTAATCTCGGGCCTGATGGAGCTGCAGGGATTCTTTATATCAGACAGGAACACACTCGATCTGTTCAGGGAAAGTAAGGGCCGCGTAAAAGCGCTCGCATTGCTTTTCGAAAAACTTTACGAGAACAATACGCTTGAAAAAGTAAATCTTACTGCTTATATGGAAGACCTGGTACGCTTTACGAGTCAAACCCATCTTCATGCTGCTTCGATACATTTAGAACTGAATATCGCGGCAAATAGTGAACTGGATATCCAGGAGGCCACACCCGTAGCAATGATGTTGAACGAGCTATTGAGTAATTCTTACAAACATGCTTTTCAAGGAAGAACAGAAGGAAGAATTTCCTTAACCTTTCTGAAGCAAAACGATCACTATATGTTGAGCTACTGCGATAATGGCATTGGCTACTTCCCACAGGAAGAAGAGGAAACGACTAGTCTTGGTCTGAATCTTATCGATTCCTTCAGCAGGCAATTAAATGGCAATTACGAATTCAAAAAGGAAAAAGGTACAGTATTCCAGCTTAGGTTTCCCGCCAATTGATTTCCCTCTTCTTTAATATCCAAACACTTCTTTTAAGGTTAAGAACTGCACCTTACCGTATTTTTCAAGTGTTTTCATATCCAGGTTCTCCTTTTTTCCCAGAACAAGAACCGTCGTTGGCTTGTTCTTCACATTATTATCCTGAAATTTTTTAATGTCCTCAAAATTCATGGAAGGTATCTTTGAAAATAAGTCCTTGCGTACATCATAAGTAAGTCCCATTTTCTGCGCACGCTCATAAGTGAACAGGATATTCGACCGGGTAATTCTGTCTGTACGAAGACTACTCAGGATGGATTCCTTTGCGGAATTGAACATGATCTCCGACTTAGGCATATCATTGAGGAGCTCACTCATGCCTTTCATTGCCTCGGGAAGCTTATCCGCCTGCGAGCCAATATAAGAAGACAAATAATAAGATTTTTCTTTTTTTCCTGGCTCGCGGTAGCGCGAATTAACGCTGTAAGCAAGCGCGCGCGACTCACGCAACTCCTGGAATACAACGCTTGACATTCCCCCGCCGAAATACTCATTGTAAAGGCTGATCTCCGGAAGCCGCGAAGGGTCATAACCCGCTCCTTTGGCAAGCATGATGATTTCCGCCTGCTTCATATCATAATCCACAACATAAACTGTATTACCTGTTTCAAGCTCCCTGAACTGCTCCTCCTTTGGAACGGATCTAAGAACAGCCGGAACACGGTGAAGATTATCTAAAGTGGTTTTTAATTCGTCAGTTGATTTTGTACCGTAATATAAAACACGATGCTCAAAGCTTTCCAATCCCTTAATTTTTTCAATGAGCTCTTCCGGCTTTACTTTTTTTATTTCGTCCTCGGAAAGCACGCTCGTAAATGGATTTTTCGGGCCGTACATTCCATAATTTACCATTGCAGTCCGAAGTATCAGGCTCTTGCTGAGCTTATCATCTTCCCTTCGCTTTAGCTTATCCATGATCAGATTTTGCAGGGCTTCTGCCTCAGGCTTCGGGTCATTCAGCAAACTTTCAAAAAGCGCAACCGCTTTATCGAAATTATCCGACAAGCCGTTCAGGCTCACATAGACCTGATCGGTTGAGTTGAATACGCCAAAGTTGCAACCCAGCTTATAAAATTCCTGTTGAATCTCAGCGGGAGAGTATTTTGAGGTTCCAAGGTAGGGAAGGTAATCAATAGCAAGCGGAAGCATCTTATCATTGTTGCTTCCCATATCGAATACATAATAAAGATCAAAGGTTTTATTCTCCGTGTTCTTTGTGTAACGGACGGGAATGCCTGGCTTGATCGTAAATTTCTGAATATCTTTTTCAAAGTCAATAAACACCGGAGCGACTTCAGCAGGCGCCTTTTCAACAACGCTCTTCATGAAAGGGGACTGATCTTCATGATTTAGTTCCACTGGCGTGATCTCAGGTTTTTCCACTTTTTCAATGGCAGGACTTTCACCATTGCGCTTATAAACGACAACGTAGTTCTTCCCGTAATTTTTCTTCGCGAAGTCTATCACTTCCTGCTTTGTAATTTTTGACAGTCGGTCGATCTGATCAATATGATCCTGCCATTTCTCACCTGTAGTAAAAGCCGCAACCATTTCGCTTGCCCGGTTGCGATTATTTTCAAATTGTTTTGTCTGCTGATACTTAAGATCCGTAATAATTGCCGGCAGGAGCCAGTCGGGAAATTCGCCTTTCTTAACCAGTTCTATTTGCTGAAGGATCAGGTCTGCAACATCTTCCAGCTTCTGCCCCTCCTTGGCTTCACCGGCAAGTCCATGAATGGAATAATCCTTCAATGCATAATCAAACGACTGGGCGGAAAGTACTTTCTGGCTCTGATTCAGGTTCAGATCCAACAGGCCTGCTTTTCCATTGCTAAGGATAAGACTGATCAGTTTGATCATATCAGCATCCCTGGTTCCCACGCCACCAAAACGGAAAGCCGCGATCACATTTTCAGCATCAGGCCCAACCACTTCTTTAACAACAGGTCCGCTGATCGGTTTTTCCGGAACAAATTTGAAAGGTTCAACTCCTTTTTTAGACATTCCTCCGAATTTCTTATCGATCAGCTTTATCGCCTGATCCGGATCAAAATCCCCGCTCATGCAGATAGCCATGTTATTCGGTACGTAATATTTCTGGTAATATTTATTGATCTCCTTCATAGAAGGGTTTTTCAGGTGATCGATCGTGCCAATGGTTGTTTGCAATCCATAATTGTGATTCTGAAACAAACCTGAGAAAAGAGCTTCCCATACTTTACTCCCATCATTATCGAGTGAGCGGTTTTTTTCTTCGTATACCGCTTCAAGCTCAGTATGGAACAACCGAAGAACAGGCTTGCGGAACCTCTCCGATTCCAGCGTCAGCCAGTTCTCCAGCTGATTAGAAGGGACATCGCCAACATAAACGGTTTGTTCAAAAGAAGTGTAGGCATTTGAACCCTGGATCCCCAATGCAGCTGCCATCTTATCGTATTCATTCGCAATAGCATATTTTGCCGCTACTCCCGAGATGCTATCGATCCGGTGGTAGATCTTTTTTCTTTCGGCCACGTCTTTGGTTTTCCGGTACACCTCATATAACTCTTCTATTTTTTTTATCTCGGCTTCTTCCTTTGCAAAGTCTTTGGTACCGAACTTATCCGTTCCCTTAAACACCATGTGCTCGAGGTAATGTGCGAGACCTGTTGCATCCTTAGGGTCATTCTTACTTCCTGCTTTTACAGCAATATACGTTTGGATCCTTGGCGCATCTTTGTATACGGTCATGTATACTTTCAATCCATTCTTCAATGTATAAATCCTGGAATTGAGCGGATCATTCTTTGCAGTTTCGTAAGGTACGCCGGCACTTTTAGGATTGACGCCATCCGGCTTCTTAACCTGACCCGTAGTGTTCAACAAAAAACAAACAGACAGGACGAATGTAAACAAGGTGTTCTTCAAAGTTCCGTTACGCATAGTATCTTTTTTTATTCAGGTAAAAATAAGGTTATTTTTTCTTGAATATGTTTGGTCCATCTGTTAATTTAATTCAAAGTGTTGAACGGAAGATGGACTTTCTGAGCGGGATTCGGAATTACCCGAACGGAGCTTGAATCAGCGGATCAGGTTGATGACTGAGGAGTCTGCGCTATAACTTCAGTAACAGCGCATGAATTTATTTTGGGCGTAGCTGATGTCTGAGCGGAACCGGTGTCTGAGCGGAGTCGAAGACACCTAATAATCAATCTCCAGGTCCAGCCTTTTTTTCATTTCCAGCAAAAGCGGGTTTTTCGCTTTCAGGCTTTCAAACTTTTCAATTGGGGTATAGGCTTTTTTAACACCAGGGAGATCTGACTCCCGCAGGGAAAGGGAGACCTGATTATTACTCAGTT
The DNA here is from genome assembly GCA_045805185.1 of Bacteroidia bacterium. GTDB lineage: Bacteria > Bacteroidota > Bacteroidia > B-17B0 > Aurantibacillaceae > JAHEYF01. The sequence continues at coordinate 6,532 of JBJMLS010000150.1, forward strand.
CCCTTCTTAAAAAATCAAGAAAATCCTGCTTGTGCTGGTGAAATCCTTCACGCTGCACCTCATTCTCGATCAGTAGAATTATTTCGGTTTCATTTTCCAACTGGGGAACTTTCGCGGTCAGGGTAGTATGAACCTGGCGCTGACCTGTTGCCAGTTTTAGTTCCGCGTATTTTTTCACTGCGGCCTGCATTTCTTCCAAACTGAAACTTTGATTCTCGATCAGCGGCGCCGCTGTATTCTCTTTTACTTCCGTCAATTCTGCTTCACCTTGCTTTACCAGCGTTTGTTGAGCAGCCTGGTTAAGACTAAAACCAACTTTAATATTCAGGTCTTTAAATGAAGTAACGGGCTTAGAAGTTGTTTTTTGGATCACTTCCTGCCTTGAAGATTGGAAGGATTGAATGTTGGCTGAACTTTGTTTGTTCTGTTTTTCAACCGCAGTATTGCCGTCTAAGGACTCAAGGTCATTTTTTTTTTCTCCATCAAGGGATGGAGCGTTAAGAAAACTCATTTGCATGAGTGCGATCTCAACCTGCAACCTTTGGTTCTTGGCTGCTTTATAATTGATGTCGCAGCGGTTTATGATCCCAAGCGCTTTTAAGAGAAAAGGCATGGCGCAGCTTTGCGACTGCTGAACATATTTTTCCCGGATATTCTGGCTCACCTCGAGTAATTGAACCGTAGCAGCGTCTTTGCATACCAATAGGTTGCGGAAATGCTCTCCCAATCCTACAATAAAGTTATGGCCCTCAAAGCCATTCTTGAGGATCTCATCATAGATCAGCATCACCTGCGGTAATTGCTGGTTCTGCAAGGCATCGGTAACCTTAAAATAATAATCGTAATCAAGTACGTGCAGATTTTCAACAACTGCTTTATAGGTCAGGTTGTTTCCGGCGAAACTCACCATCTGATCAAAAATACTGCAGGCATCACGCAAACCGCCGTCAGCTTTTTGTGCAATGATATGAAGCGCATCCGGCTCTGCGGTGATATGTTCAGTCTGGGCTATATACGCAAGGTGATCCGCTATATCATCCACTTTGATGCGGTTAAAGTCAAAGATTTGGCAACGCGATAGAATAGTGGGAAGGATCTTATGCTTTTCAGTTGTCGCCAGAATGAATATTGCATGCTTCGGCGGTTCTTCCAGTGTTTTTAGAAAAGCATTGAAAGCTGCAGAAGAAAGCATGTGAACCTCGTCAATAATATACACCTTGTATTCTCCAAGCTGCGGAGCGAACCGAACCTGGTCCACAAGATTACGGATATCATCTACTGAGTTATTGGATGCAGCATCGAGCTCATGAACGTTCAATGAGGCGCCGGTGTTAAAAGAAACACAGGACTCGCATTTATCGCAAGCTTCACCATCTGCAGTAATAGAAAAACAGTTGATCGTCTTTGCAAGGATCCTCGCGCAGGTTGTTTTACCAACGCCACGCGGACCACAAAATAAAAAAGCCTGGGCCAGGTGATTGTTCAGAATAGCATTCTTCAGCGTATTGGTAATATGCGATTGCCCCACAACCGTTCTGAAGGTTTGCGGACGATACTTACGCGCTGATACAATGAATTTTTCCATTTCCTGAAGAAACTCAAAGTTAAGGCTTCATTTCTTATTTTGTTAAATAAAACTAAAAGGGTAGCATTCATTTTTTCAACGATTTGTGAATAAGTTTTTAGTGTAACTTTAGCCTGTTGAGATCTGCGATCCTCATATTTCTCTTTCTTCTGCTGGCTGCCAATACTGCTGTCTCTCAGCGCATTTACCTTGTACAAGGAATAGTTCTTGAAGAGGATAGCTCTACTACGGTTCCTTTCGCTTACGTCATCAATACCCGAACCGGCAATGGCTGCGTGAGCGATTTTAACGGAAAATTCAGTATTACCGGTGAGAACAGGGATACAATTGAGTTCACCTTTGTCGGTTATGCAAAGAAGAAAGTGCTGGTGGGCGTTATCAAAAACACTTCAGACAGCACTAAGCAAAATCTCAGAGTCGTTCTGCATAAAACGGTTTATACGCTGGATGGATTCAGTGTTACTGCTTTCAAAATTAAACCTTACGAACGTGAATACATGCAAAGGGTGATCAATCGTCCGCGTCCAACCGGTATTGAAGCATTTCAAAGTCCGATCACGGCTCTGTATGAAAACTTTAGCCACAAAGGACGTGCGAACCGTAAGCTGGCTGCCATCTTTGAGCAGATCTTTATCGATGAACAGGTTGATCAAAAATTTAACGCAGAAATTCTCAGGAGATTAACCGGTGATGAAACGGTCGATTTTGAACGCTTTAGAAAATACTGTTATAGCGTTACCGATGACTTTATCCTTTCCCACGAAGGTTATGATCTTTATGAAGCGATCATGGCGTGTTATAGAAGGTGGAAGAAAGAAGGAAGGTAAGTGATGGAGTTAAGACGCAAAAATCTTCAGAAAAATTCCATACTAAAACCACAATTGAATTTTTCATTCTCCCCGAGTTTCCGGATCCCTTCTTTCTCCATCAGTTTTCCCGACGAAGCGGTATTATCCGCAATTCCAGCCCAGGGTTCAAGACAGATGAACTTATCACAGCCCGGCTTTGTCCATATTCCAAAGTAAGGCGAATTATACCAGGAGAATTTCATGGAGCTGAATTTCGAATGCAGCACCAGCGATTCGGAGCGCAAATTTTTTATTACGATAGCATCACGGTCGAAGAGAGAAACAGTAAGCGGTAATTTTTTTGAATTTTCCAGAAGAGTTTCTGTTTGATCCGAAAGCAGACCCTCCCGAATCAGGTAACGGCTTACATTTTCGGTTTTCTCAAATTCAATAGAGCACTCATCCGCGAGTGAGCACTGAAATCCCGGATGGGCCCCAATGGAAAAATAAAGCGGACTTTTATCCGGATTATTCACAATGTAATTACAAGTCAATTTTTTTTCCTCCAGGAGATATTCGATCCGGAGATTAAAATGGAACGGAAATATTTTGAGACTCTGCTCGTCATCATTTAATTCAAACACAAGCTTATTACCGCCTTTTTCAATAAGTTTGAATTCCCTGTCCCGGGCAAAGCCATGCTGCGGCATTGAATAGCTCTTTCCGAGATATGCGTACTGATCGTTTTTCAATTTGCCAACGAAAGGGAATAACACAGGGGCCCGCCTCCCCCAGATCTCTTTTTCGCCCTGCCAGAGACGCTCAACGTTATCTTTAACCGTACAAACGGAAAACAATTCAGCTCCTTCGCGTTTTACAGCGATAGCCAGGTCGTTATTCAGGAGTTCGAGCATTTATTCTTAGCACGACAAACGTACAAAACTTCTTTTTAAGTCTATTGTAAAATTCCACTCCTGACGGCTCATTGAACACCAGCTATTTTTTACTATTCATCTATTGGTAACAAGAACCCGGCAAATCCACTTATAAAAAAATGACTATTTTTGCGCCCTATGAGCAATACCGAAGACCTTTTTAAAAATATAATTTCCCATTCAAAAGAATATGGGTACATTTTTCCAAGCAGCGAGATTTACGATGGCTTAAGCGCGGTTTATGACTATGGTCAGTATGGCGCCGAACTGAAAAAGAATATCCGCGAATACTGGTGGAAAGCCATGGTGCAGATGCACGAAAACATTGTGGGCATCGATGCTTCCATCTTTATGCACCCTACAACCTGGAAAGCCAGCGGTCATGTGGATGCATTCAACGATCCGCTTATCGATAATAAAGACAGTAAGAAACGCTACCGCGCCGATGTGTTGATCGAGGATCACATGGCGAAGATCGAGGACAAGATCAAAAAAGAAGTGGAAAAAGCGGCAAAGCGTTTTGAGAATTTTGATGAAGCGATGTTCCGTTCCACTAATGGGCGGGTGGTAGAATACCAGAAGAAGATCGAAGAAATTGAGGCCCGTTTTAAAACTGCATTAGAGAGTAATGATCTTGCTGATGTAAAACAGCTCATTATTGACCTCGAAATTGTTTGTCCCGTTAGCGGTAGCCGCAACTGGACCGATGTCCGCCAATTCAACCTGATGTTCTCCACCTCAATGGGATCAGTAAGTGAAGATGCAAGCGTGATCTATCTTCGTCCTGAAACCGCCCAGGGGATCTTCGTAAATTATTTGAATGTACAGAAAACAGGAAGGATGAAAATTCCTTTTGGCATTGCGCAGACTGGAAAAGCTTTCCGGAATGAAATTGTTGCGCGACAGTTCATTTTCCGGATGCGTGAATTTGAACAAATGGAAATGCAGTTTTTCGTAAGGCCAGGAACAGA
>JBJMLS010000151.1:0-6559 GCA_045805185.1 Bacteroidia bacterium
ATACCATCTATATCGGAACGAACGACGGCTTGCTCGTTTCCACTAACGGAGGCGCTTCCTTTACAGTTTCGACGGTAACCGGCCTGGGCGCGAATGAGCAGATCTTTTCTTTTGCAGGAGCTAAGGTAGGTTCAACCACGCGCTTTTTCTGTCTTACAGCCGATGCCGCGGATATTTATGTCGGTATTGTCGGCTCAGACTATTACCAATTCGTTAAAGGCGTATATTCTTTGGATTACGGCGCAGGGAGCTGGATGCCACAGATGACCGGCATTGACATCAATAATGATTTCCTGATGTTTGTTGGAATGGCCTGGAATGATATCAATACCGTTTATCTTGGAGGAAGCAACAGCAACGGAGAACCGGAAGTGATGAAAACAAGCAATGCCGGCGCCGGATGGACACATGTATTCAATTCAACAGGCAACCTCAACATCAGCACAGGCTGGTGCGGACAAGGCGGCGACCGAGGCTGGGGCTACGCGGAATGCGTTTTTGGACTTGCTGTGGCGCCAGGGAACTCCTCAAAAGTTATTTTTACCGATTTTGGATTTGTTCATACCAGCAGTAATGGAGGAACATCCTGGCAGCAGGCTTATGTTGACGCCCCGGATCAGCATCCTGCCAACGCCAATACGCCCGTCAACCAGAATTACCACAGCATAGGATTGGAAAATACGACCTGCTGGCAGATCCATTGGACAAGTTCTTCCGACATGTTTGCCTGCTTTTCCGATATCAGGGGAATAAAGAGCGCAGATGCCGGCGATTCCTGGTCCTACAATTATACCGGCCACACCAGTAATTCCATGTACCGCATTGCGCAGCATCCTTCCAACGGAACACTGTACGCGGCAGTTTCAGGCATGCATGACATGTATCAAAGCACGCGGATCGCGGATATCCCCCTTGACAATGTGGATAACAGCGGTAAGCTTATCTATTCCACCAACGGGGGAAGCACCTGGCAACTGCTCCATAATTTCAGCAACCATCCGGTGTTTTGGGTAGCGCTTGATCCGAACAATCCGAACCGCGCCTATGCAAGTGTTATTCATTATACCAATGGAAGCGGTGTTGGAGGGATCTACCGCTGCGATGACCTGCAGAACCTGGGCGCGTCCACCTGGACCCTTTTAAGCGATCCTCCACGTACTCAAAAGCATCCGGCAAGCATTACCGTGCTGAACGATGGGAAAATGGTTTGTTCGTTCTCTGCGCGAAAAACAGGCTCAAGTACTTTCACCAACTCTTCGGGAGTTTTTATTTATGATCCGATTGGCGGCGCCTGGAGCGATGTTTCGGATGCGGGCATGCAATACTGGACAAAGGATCTCGTAGTTGATCCGAATGATCCCTTACAGAACACCTGGTATGCGGGAGTATTCAGCGGCTGGGGCGGAGTTGCGAACGGATTGGGAGGTTTATATAAGACTACCAACCGCGGGAGCAGCTGGACGAGGATCAATGCCCTGGACAGGGTTACTTCCCTAACATTCAATCCGGTTAATGCCAATGAAATTTATATGACTACCGAAACAGACGGCTTATGGAAAAGCAGTAACATTAACTCAGGCACTCCAACGTTTTCAGCAGTGAGTGCTTATCCTTTCAGGCAGCCGGAACGCGTCTTCTTTAACCCTTCGAACAGTAATGAGATCTGGGTGACCAGCTTTGGGAACGGAATGTGGAAAGGCACGATCCCGGCAACAGGAATAGCAGATGTCTTGCCTGACAATAGCGCGGGTCTCCTCATTTATCCTAATCCGGCCGGCGGGGAATTGAACATTGATCCGCAGAACGAAAAAAGCACAGTAGCTTACCTTTATAATTCGATGGGACAAGTGATGCAGACCCTCGATATAAAAGGAAAAACCACAGCAGACCTCCGTTCACTTCCCGCCGGCGTATACGTCATACGCTGTGAAAATAAAATCAACAGGTTCATAAAAAAATAGTGGGGAAATCCGTGGAGATTATTTCTCACTGTAAAGGAAAGTCAGTTTACCGGGCTTTTCCTTTTTTGTAAAAAATTTGTTTTTTTGTTAATTACCTGGCTTGGCTTAGTTTCCACTATTAACAATCATACTTCTAACCCTCAGTTCTTTACATTTGTATTTAACAGCGCATAAACAGTTTATGAACGCTAATTAACAATGTTTTACGAGGAGAGTATAATTAGACGAAGCCAGATATTCAATAGCTGAATCCAAATTTTTTAAACAAAAAAGGCCGTATCTTTGTTTAAAACTTATTAACCATGTTCGACATCCTAAAAAACTTTGAAAGTAAATACGCTCCTCTTAAGAAAAAGGGTTTAAAGGTGGAAGGACTTAACATGATCGATCCTAAAAGGAAGAAACATGTTATCATGATCTCCAAGCCTTTTTTGTTTGATAACCGCTCTCTTCCTAAAGTTTATGAGGGTCTGGAGATCAAGGCTAAGATCGAGGGTTTGTTGCCTGATGAGTTTAAGCCAAACGCTGATAAAAAAGAATATTTGTGGGCTCCTGCGCGTTTTGAGCAATATGTTGACCGTTGTGCAAATGAATTACGCAAGAAATTCAATAACCCGGGTATGACGCGTGAAGAAATGCTGGATGCTCTCGCTTTCGGAAGCTTTGAGGATCACAAGCGCAAATGCGTTCAGCTGATGGCGGAAGGGAAGATCCCTCCATTTAAAATGAATTAAGACAATTAAAATAAAGGTAACGGTTATTTGATGATTAATTAGTTACTTTGAACGCAAGAAGTCCTTTCCTCACGGAAGGGATTTTTTGTTTAGGGGTGTTTCAGGTGAATAGCTGCGCGGACAGGATTATGCGGTCAGCAGCTCTTTCAGTCGTTTGATCTGCTCAGGAGTGCCCAGTACAAAGATCTTTGCTTCAGGAATGATCTTGGTGTCCGCATTCGGGTTCACAATATATTCTCCCATGGCTGTCTTAAATCCGACAATATTTGCACCCGACCTGTTCCTGATCTCCAGATCCTTTAGTGTTTTATGACGAAGGTGTTCGGGAATATTATCAAAAGTAATTTCCTCGAGGTTGATGGAATCGCCGCCCTGTCCGGTAATGTGGTCAATGAACTCGATCACATCCGGTTTCATTACCAGGCTCGCCATGTGCGCCCCGCCAACTTTATCCGGCATGATCACATTGTCGGCGCCCGCTATTTTTAATTTCACATCCGAATTATCATCCGACGCGCGGCTGATGATGGTGATCTTCGGATTGAGGTTGCGGGCGGTCAACACAATGAAGAGATTGTCCGCGTCTTCGGGTAAGGTCGTTATCAGCGCCTTTGCCCTGAGTATTCCGGCTTTCAGCAGCACCTCATCCTGCGTGGCATCTCCGGTAAGCACAAGATCGCTGTACTTATGCTGCAGAAGATCGGTAACATCTTTTTTACTCTCAACCACCACAAAACGCGTATCGTGTTTCTTCAGCACCTGCGCGGCCTGCTTGCCGTTACGACCGTATCCGCAAATGATCACGTGATTATCCAGCTTTTCTATTGCAGCGTTCAATTTCCTGTTTTTAAAAAAATCATTAAACTCTCCGTCCACTACAAATTTTGTAATTGCAGAAACGGCGTAGGCAAATGTACCAAAACTTGTCATAATGAGAAACGCGGTGAAGATCCTTCCCCCTGTTTCAAGAGGTTGCACCTCGTCATAACCTACCGAAAAAATAGTAATGATGGTCATGTAAAAAGCCTCCACAAAACTATAGCCCGAAATAAGCTGGTAACCTACAATACCAATGATATTGAGCGAAAGCAACAAGTACAGGGGAGTAAGAAAGCGGTTATAGGTTTTAAAGCTGGCGAACATCGTACAGAAAGGAATTTGTACGAATTTACGAATTAGGCATCACATATCAGAAAGGAAAAACAGGTTCAAAGATCCCACACGCTTCTCTTCTTATACTTTCGCGGCTTGAAGAAATTCTTGTGCTCGAGAATGAAGGCCATGATAAAATAGATGATTACCGGAGAGCCGAAAGTGAAAAAAGAAAGGTAAATGAAATACATCCGGATATCCGTGGTTTTAATGCCGAGTTTTTTTCCCCACCATTCGCAAACACCAAAGGCCTGTTGTTCGAACCAGGATATAATTTTTCTGATCATCTACAGATTTTTTCCGGCCCTAAATTATGAGCCTGATTATTAACTGCTAAGATAATCAATTTTTCAATAAACCGAATGTTGCCTTTCCTTATTTTTCGACAGGAGCTGGTTGCCTACAGAACAATGGAGGCATTTTTTCAGGGAGCAATACCTGTTGTACAGCTGTAACATAGCCTGTCCCTGCAGAGCATCACGCGGTTTTATACCAAGGCTAACAAACTTCCGGATGGTGGAATTATCCTCTGCATTCAATGACTCCAAAAAACCGAGCGCCTTTTTACAATAAGCTTCCTGCTTTTTTTCTTTTCCATAAATGAAGAGAAAAGGAATCGCGGTATTGACCAGGATATTCTCAAGCGCCTCCTCCCCCACTCTTTTCTCCTTCGCAACGCTTTGCCTGTCGAAAACATAATGCGTTTTCCAGTATTCTGAAACATTTACTTTAAAGAAAGATTTTAATTCTTCAATGGATCCGCTTTCAATTATTCTGGAAAAGAGCGCCGAAGAAGTATGGATCAGGGAGGCAAATTCCGCGATGCGCAGGCTCGGAAAATTCCCTGGACGCATCCGCAGGAATTTCCAGGCTTCCTTTTGCATGGGGCGCAGGGAATTTTTATGCATTAAAAAAGCGTATTCATTCTGAAGTTCGCGGGGATACTTCCCGCTGAAAGTTTCGCTGAGCATGCCGGACTGTCCGAACAGCAGGGCTTCAAGCTGCAAAAGACTGCTTCGGTGCTTTGCCAGTAAATTAAGGGGCAGACTTTTTGCCAGCTGGAGGAAGGGCTGTGCATTGATCCTGAATCCGAAGTTCTGCGCCAGGAAATAATAAAAAGTTTCTTCCCAGTTAGAATGATTTTCAATGAGGCTCTCTTTTATCACTTTTGTTTTCTCCTCCAGTCTTTCTATCATCAATCTTTCCAGCCATGAGCTCAGGATGAACGATGGCACATCAGTGATCCCGGAACCGCAGGGAATAAGACTCTTTCCCGAGTCCAGGAGCCTGTAATTTGATAAAACGTGCGGAAGTATCCTGTATTTTAGTTCCAATGCCGGAACCAGGTTTCCGTTCCTGCTGCTGATCTCTTCGTCATCCTCGAGCACCACATGCAAAACCACATTGTTATAGGCTTCGTCTTCCTGGTGAAAATGTTTTCTCCAATCGCTTGCCTTAATATGGATCTCTACATTTCCAACCCAGAGTGTATCCGCATATTTTATTTTTGCATTAAAAAAATCGGGTCCGGCGTTCAGGTTGTGCTCACCCGGGTGAAGTATACGGATGGCTTCATCTTTAGTGGTTTTCAGGTCCGACTGGTCAAACAGCCGGTATTTCCACACATAGTGGAGAAAATCTTCATTCATGAATCAGGTTTTAGTGGAGATAAAAATACTAAAAACCTATCATTCATCGCCGCTATAGAAAATATGTCGAAAAACCGGGAAAATAAACGAATAAAATAGTAATCTTGCAGCGATTTCAACACTATTCTAATGCTTACTAAGAAAATTCTGTTACTCCTGCCTGCAGCCGCCTTATTTTTCGCCTGCAAAAGCAATCAATCCGGCGACTTTAACGCGAAGGAAACAATAGCCCTTAAAAAAGATTCCACAGAGGCGAAACCGAAGATCGATACCGGCTTTGTTTACCTCACTGATCAGTTTGCTGACCTGCGCATTCTCCGTTACCGGGTACAGGGTTTCGATCAGCTTCCCCTGCAGGAAAAAGAACTGCTCTATTACCTTTCTCAGGCTGCGCTTGCGGGACGGGACATTATCTGGGATCAGAACTGCAAATACAATCTTACAGTGCGCAAAACGCTGGAGAATATCATTAACACCTATAATGGCGATAAGAATACGCCAGACTGGGAAAAATTCATGGTTTACGCCAAGCGCGTATGGTTCAGCAATGGCATTCATCACCACTACAGCAGCGATAAGATCCTTCCTGATTTTAAGCCTGCCTATTTTACTGAACTGTTAATGCATTCCGATGTAAGTCTTTTTCCTTACCGCGCGGGCGAGAACACGGATAATTTTAGTGCACGCATCAGCCCGGTCATCTTCGATCCGGCCATTGCTTCCAAGAGAGTCAGCCTTGACGCCTCAAAGGACCTCATTACTTCTTCGGCCACTAATTTTTATGAAGGGGTGACGCAAAAGGAAGTGGATGAATATTACACACAGAAGGCCGATAAAAGTAAAACTCCTGTAATGACCGGCCTCAATAGTAAAGTGGTAAAGGAAAACGGAAAGCTCGTGGAGAAAACATGGAAAGTCGGCGGCATGTACACAGGAGCCATTGAACAAATTGTTGCCTGGCTGGAGAAGGCTGTAAAAGTTACAGAGAATCCACTTCAAAAGGACGCGCTGGTAAAGCTGATCAAATTCTATAGACCAGGGAATCATCGAACGAAGCAGCCAT
>JBJMLS010000152.1:0-3928 GCA_045805185.1 Bacteroidia bacterium
CACGCGAAAAAGCATGGTCATCCATTACTTTGCCGAAGATGTGATCAAATACCATGAAATAACGGAGCGGCCGGCCTTGTTGGAAGAGTAAAGCGCCCGGATTCATTCCCTACCGCTAAAGCAAAGCACCACTGAACTAAGCCGATCCCAACTACAAGGCCTTTAACTGTTCTTCCAAAGCCTTCAATTTACTTTCCGCGTCCGCTTGTTTTTTGCGCTCTGTTTCCAGGATCTCCGGTTTGGCATTCGCAACAAAGCGTTCGTTCGCTAATTTCGCCTGAACCGATTTTAAAAAGCCTTTATTGTATTCGATCTCTTTGCTGATGCGTTCTTTTTCAGCGGCTGCATCAATGTTCTGACTCAGGGGAATAAAAAATTCAGAAGACCTGATCATAAAACTGAATGCATTCTCTACCCGGTCTTTTGAATAATTAAAAGAAGAGAGATTTGCCAGTTTGATGACAGCCTGATCGAAAAAACTTCTTTCAGCATTCGACTTCTCGATGAGCTCGAGTTTTTCTTTTGGTGAGATCTGTTTTTGCTGACGCGTATTACGAACCGTTGCAACAATCTCTTTACACACCTCAAACTCCTCCAACTGCTGCGTATTAACATTCGACTGCTTCGGCCATTCGGCAACGATTACGCAATCTTTTTCTTTTCTTTCTTGTAGTAAATGCCACAATTCCTCTGTAATAAAAGGCATCCAGGGATGCATGATCTTTAACAAACTTTCCAAATAATTGATGGTAACATCGTAGGTAACCTGATCAATGGGCTGCGCCTTACCCTCAATAAACTCCGGTTTGATCATTTCAAGGTACCAGGCACAGAAATCATCCCACACCAGCTTATAGGTTGACATCAATGCATCACTCATCCTGTATTTGGAATAATGATCATTGATCGCTCCGACCTGCTCGCTTAATTTATTTCCGAACCATTTAATTGCTGCTTTAGAAGACTGAGGCTGGGTTATCGTTGATGAAACTTCAAATCCCTTGATCAGGCGGAACGCGTTCCATACTTTATTGGCAAAATTTCTTCCCTGCTCGCAATAGCTTTCATCAAACATGAGGTCATTTCCCGCAGGAGAACACAACAACATTCCAACACGTACGCCATCAGCGCCATATTTCGCAATTAGCTCAAGCGGGTCCGGACTGTTCCCCAGCGATTTGCTCATCTTTCTGCCCTGCTTGTCGCGAACGATCCCGGTGAGGTAAACATTGGTGAAAGGCTTTTCATTCCTGTATTCGTAACCGGCAATGATCATGCGCGCCACCCAGAAAAACAAAATCTCAGGAGCTGTTACAAGGTCATTGGTCGGGTAATAATATTCAATGTCCTTATTCTTTGGGTCCTTGAACCCATCAAAAACGCTGATCGGCCAGAGCCAGGAAGAGAACCAGGTATCCAGTACATCTTCATCCTGTTTTATATCCTCATTTTTAATTGCGGGATTTTGAATTTTTAACTTCTCAAAAGCCTCTTCTCTGGTTTTACAAACCACAGTATTTCCCTTGTTATCATACCAGGCCGGAATGCGTTGTCCCCACCAGAGCTGCCGGCTAATGCACCAGTCGTGTACATTTTCCATCCAGTGCTTGTAGGTATTGATGAACTTTTCCGGGATCAGCTTAATGTTCTCATTCAGCACATTTTCAAGAGCAGGTTTTGAGATCTGATCCATTTTCAGGAACCACTGCATACTGAGCTTTGGCTCGATCACCGCGTCAGTGCGTTCGCTGTATCCAACCTTGTTCTTAATATCTTCCACCTTCACGATCTGCCCCATCTCTTCCAGGTCCTTCGCTATTTTCTTACGCACAACAAAACGGTCTTCGCCAATATAGAATTTAGCTTCAGGACTCATTTTTCCATTCGGCGCAATCGTATCGATCACTTCCAGTTTATGTTTTACCCCCAGGTTATAGTCGTTAATATCGTGCGCAGGAGTAACCTTCAGGGCTCCTGTACCGAATTCCATAGTAATGTAATCATCGAAAATGATGGGAACAGAACGGTTCACCATTGGAATGATCGCTTTTTTTCCTTTGAGGTGCTTGTAGCGTTCGTCATCGGGATGAACACAAACAGCGGTATCTCCTAAAATAGTTTCCGGGCGCGTGGTGGCAATAGTGATCCACTCATCAGCGGTCCCTTCAATTTTATAGCGAACGTAATATAATTTGGAATTAACTTCTTTATGGATGACTTCTTCATCACTAACTGCGGTTAGTCCCTGGGGATCCCAGTTCACCATGCGAACCCCGCGGTAGATCTGTCCTTTTTTATACAGATCAATAAAAACTTCTATTACAGCCTCGCTGAGGTCATCTTCCATGGTAAAACGGGTCCTGTCCCAATCGCAGGAAGCGCCTAACTTTTTAAGTTGCTCCAGAATGATCCCGCCGTATTTTTCTTTCCATTCCCAGGCATGTTTTAAAAAGTCTTCCCGGCTCAGATCGGTCTTATTGATCCCTTTTTCTTTCAACAAAGCAACCACCTTAGCTTCTGTAGCAATCGAAGCATGGTCTGTTCCCGGCACCCAGCAGGCGTTGTAGCCCAGCATGCGCGCACGGCGAATGAGCACATCCTGTATGGTATTGTTGAGCATGTGTCCCATGTGAAGCACACCGGTAACGTTTGGCGGAGGGATAACAATGGTATACGGTTCCCGCTCATCGGGAATTGATTTGAAAAATTTGTGATCCAGCCAGTATTGGTACCATTGGTCCTCGGCCGCTTTCGGGTTGTATGTTTTAGGGATTTCCATATAAAAATTAAGTCTGCAAAGTTATTTATTCAATTTAACAAAAGAAAGGAACGGTGATAATAGTCCGGAATGGTTCCGCCTGGCTAAAATTGTAAGTTCCGGAAAAAATCACTAATATTGTGCTTATGGCATGGTTTTGGATGCCGTTTTTGCGCTTAAAAAACAACAAAAAAACATAACCTTTAATCATGAAGAAGATTATTTTAAGTTTAGGATTCATCGCATTAGCCTTAGTTGCAAATGCTCAGAACAAAACTCAACCAACAGGTACGGTGACCACTACACCTTCAACGGTAACGCCTGGAACAACACCGGCTACGCCAACAAGCACCGCAGATATTAAATTTGAAAAGCTGAGGCACGATTACGGCACAATCAAACAAGGCGCTGACGGAAACTGTGAGTTCAAATTCACCAATACAGGTAAAGAGCCTTTGATCTTAGGTAATTGCCAGGGAAGCTGCGGATGTACGGTTCCAAATTGTCCGAAAGAACCGATACTGCCAGGTAAAAGCGGTGTGATCAAAGTTCATTACGATACCAAGCGCGTTGGCCCGATCAATAAATCAGTAACGGTTCAATCCAACGCAAAATCAGGTACGGTAACCTTAACTATAGCTGGTACTGTTGAAGCCGCTCCTGTTGAAGAACCATTTCCGGCAACAAAAACTCCTAACGGGGCTCCATTTGAAAAAACAAACTAAAGCCGTGGCATAATACTTGTTAATTCGTGAGAAATTAATCCATAATCAACCATAAATCAAATGAAAAAAGCTCTTTTAACCCTATCCGTAATCTGTGCGCTTGTATTGACAGGTAAAGCACAGGAAGTAACAACAGCTAACATCGATCCGAATGCACCTGAGGTGAAATTCGAAACTGAGACCATCGATTACGCTACACTTGAATACGACGCGAATACTACACGCGAATTCAAATTCAAGAACACAGGAAAATCCCCTTTGATCCTTTCCAATGTTCAGGTTCAGTGCGGTTGTACCAATGTTGACGGATGGCCAAAAGAGCCGATCGCTCCAGGTAAGTCAGCAAGCTTCAAAGTAAAATACGATAGCAAAAGAGTAGGTAAATTTGATAAAAAGATCACCGTTACTTCTAACGCTAAAAATCCAACTGTAGTGTTAACTATTA
>JBJMLS010000153.1:0-8868 GCA_045805185.1 Bacteroidia bacterium
GGAAGACAATAAGAATATAGAGCTCGGAAATATGGTTGAGGTGTTTAACCAATACAACAGCTGGGCAAAGTCGAATAAGAGTTAGGATAACAGATGAATTTGTTATGAGATCCCGCCGCTGGCGGGATTTTTTTGTGTATTATTGAGTTAAAATTTCCTATAATGAAATTCCTCTGTTTTTCCGTTTATGTTCTAATGTGTTCCGGTATCTCGGCCCAGGCAGATTATGCGCCGGGATACATATTAAATGTTAAAGGAGATACGGTGAAAGGAGAGATAAAGGTGAACCATAAAAATGAAATGGAAGTCTATTCCAAGGTCGCTTTTCGGGAAAAAAATCCAGGAGCCGTGAGACAAATGCTACCTGCAAAGATCCATGGTTTTTCTTTTGACGGGTTGGAATATGCTTCGGTCAGACTGGACAATCAATGGGTGTTCATGCAAGTGATATGCAGGGGTAAGATCATGTTTTACGAGTACAAGCCACCTGTCGCTCTTGGGAACGAACGCATGCAAAGCCAATATTTTCTGATGAAAGGTGGTTTTGAAGAGATGGATCAGTTCTTTGTGGACAGTAAAGCAAAGAAACATTTAAAGGATTACATTTCCGATGACAAGACCCTGCTGAAAGACATTGAGGCCCTTAGTATGGATTATTCCGGGCTGGTACAAACAATAAATAAATACAATGAACGCAATAAATAGTTGGAGAGTTCGTGAATAGGAAAAATTGGAGAATTTTTGGCCGCGGTTTCTAATAATGAAATCCCTTAGCGTAATCAATTTTCGCAATTAACTGATCAGCCTCTTATATAATACCTTCATATACAAAAATTAATACTTCCATTTGAAATGACCCCTGAAGCTCCTAAAAAATTATTTCTTCTTGATGCTTTTGCACTGATCTACCGTGCATATTTTGCTTTTTCCAAAAACCCCCGGGTGAATTCTCAGGGACTGAATACCTCGGCTATATTTGGCTTTACAAATACGCTTTTGGAAGTACTTAAAAAAGAAAAGCCCACGCATATTGCCGTGGTATTTGATACGGCAGCGCCAACGCAGAGACATACCGATTTTGAAAGCTACAAAGCGAACCGGGACGAAATGCCCGAGGATCTGGCTTTGAATGTACCGTACATTTTTCGACTGATCGAAGCCTTTAATATTCCCGCCATTGCGATGGATGGATACGAAGCGGATGACATTATCGGGACGCTTGCCAAACGTGCGGAGCTGGAAGGCTTTGTTACTTATATGATGACCCCGGATAAGGATTATGGTCAGCTGGTGGATGCAAACACGTTTATTTACAAGCCTGCGCGACTGGGAAATGGAATTGAAATTCTCGGTGTTCCTGAAGTGTGTAAGCGCTGGGAGATTCAGAATGTCGGGCAGCTGATCGATATTCTCGGGCTCATGGGAGACTCCGTAGATAATATCCCGGGAATTCCGGGGGTGGGCGAAAAAACAGCGATACAATTCGTAAAGGATTACGGTAATATTGAAACGTTGCTTCAGAATACCGATAAGCTTAAAGGAAAAATGAAGGAAAAAGTAGAAGCCAACAAGGATCTCGCTTTGCTTTCCAAGAAATTAGCTACGATCATTACGGATGTTCCGGTTGAATTCAATGAGGAGCAATTGCGTTATAAAGAACCAAACAAAGAAGCCCTGAGAGAAGTGTTTCGTGAACTGGAATTCCGCCGTATGGCACAGCAGATATTGGGAGAAGATATTGGGGAAATGTCGGCCGTTGAAACTCCAGCGGTAAAGCCGGCAACTGCAAAGTTAAAAGCGACGGCGAGCGGACAAACGGATATGTTCGCGTACGAAGAACAGATCAGCATAGAAATAGAAGTTCCGGTAGAGGCAAAGGTTTACCAAACCATAGCTGAGGTACCGCACCATTATATCATGGTAGATACTCCGGAAGCAAGAAAAGAGCTGATCGCGCTTCTTCAGAGCTCGGCGGAATTTTGTTTCGATACTGAAACCACCGGTCTTGATTCACACATAGCGGAAGTTGTTGGATTGTCCTTTGCCGTGAAACCGTATGAAGCGTATTGGGTCCCGGTTCCGGAAGACAGGCAGGAAGCACAACGCGTATTGGAGGAATTCAAGCCGCTGTTAGATGATACAAACAAGACACTAATTGGGCAGAACATAAAATACGATCTCCACATTCTTACCAATTACGGAATAGAAATAAAAAATAAGTTATTCGATACGATGGTCGCGCATTTTCTTATCAATGCGGATATGCGCCACAACATGAATATTCTCGCTGAGACCTACCTGAATTATTCACCGGTTAGCATTGAAACGCTTATCGGGAAGAAAGGCAAGGAGCAAAGCGGCATGCGCCAGGCGGATCCCGAAGCGATCAAAGAGTACGCCGCTGAAGATGCCGATATCACCCTGCAATTGAAGAATGTTTTTGCTCCGAAGCTAAGCGTGATCGGTACGGAAAAGTTATTCACTGAAGTGGAAGTGCCATTAATAAAAGTATTGGCTGCAATGGAACGCGAAGGCGTGAACCTGGATACAGCTACACTGAAGGATTTTTCTGCGGAGCTGGAAAAAGATATTGCAATTGTCGATAAGGAAATACAGGGGCTTGCCGGGACTTCATTCAACGTATCGTCTCCGAAACAGGTGGGTGAGGTGCTTTTCGAATATTTAAAGATCATTGATAAGCCTAAGAAAACAAAAACGGGACAGTATTCCACAGGAGAGGATGTCTTGTCGAAGCTGGCCGATAAGCACCCCATCGTTTCAAAGATCCTGGATTACCGGGAGCTCGTAAAACTTAAAAATACCTATGTGGATACTCTTCCGCTATTGGTAAATCAAAAGACAGGGAGAATTCATACTTCTTACAACCAGGTGGTAGCGGTAACCGGAAGATTAAGCTCGGATAATCCGAACCTTCAGAATATTCCTATTCGTACGGCGCGTGGAAGAGAGATACGAAAAGCATTTATCCCGCGTGACAAGGACCATATCTTACTGAGTGCGGATTATTCGCAGATTGAATTACGCATTGTTGCCGCCATTAGCGGAGATCCGAACATGTGCGAGGCTTTTAACCTTGGAAAGGATATCCACACCGCTACCGCGGCCAAAGTGTATGGTATTGAAGAAAGCGAGGTCACCAAAGAAATGCGTTATAAAGCCAAGAGCGTGAACTTCGGGATCATTTACGGACAAGGCGCATTCGGTCTCGCCGAGAACCTGAACATTCCGCGCGCTGAGGCAAAGCAGCTCATCGATAACTATTTTAAAGAATATTCAGCGATAAAAAAATACATGGACGATACTGTGAATTTTGCAAGAGAGAATGGTTACGTACAAACCATACTTGGGCGCAAGCGCTGGCTCCGCGATATAAAATCAGCGAATGCGGTTGTACGCGGCTATGCGGAACGAAACGCCATCAATGCGCCAATACAAGGCTCTGCCGCGGACATGATCAAGGTGGCCATGATCAATATTCACGAAGAATTTAAAAAACAGAATTACAGATCAAAAATGATCCTGCAGGTGCATGACGAATTGGTTTTCGATGTGCACCGTTCGGAAATTGAAATTGTAAAGCCTGTTATTGAAGAGCACATGAAAAATGCCATGAAGCTGACTGTTCCGCTCGAAGTGGGAATAGGGACGGGAGAGAACTGGTTGCTGGCGCATTAAAACCCTTCGGCCTGGTTCGGCTTGCCCACAACAGGTCGCTCAGGGCATGGTTGAGAATGATTAATATTGCCAGGGAATGATTGAGAAATAAAGACCATCTAAACTACGATTATGAATTTGAAGTTTCGCCTCACCATAATGAGTTTTCTCCAGTTTTATATTTGGGGCGCATGGTTGATCACAATCGGTAATTACTGGTTCGGGAACCAGATCGGAGCTCCATCTGAATTTGGAAAGATATTTACAACTCTTGGGATCTCTTCTATCATAATGCCAACTTTGACAGGTATTATTGCAGACAGGTGGTTGAACGCTGAAAAACTATACGGGTATCTTCACCTCTTGTCCGGTTTTATCATCTGTTATATCCCAAGGGTACATGATCCGAATATGTTCTTTTGGATGATGCTTCTTGCGATGTTGTTTTATATGCCAACGATCTCCTTATCCAATTCCATTGCCTACAATATTTTAAAGTCGAATAATTACGATGTTGTAAAAGTATTTCCACCGATTCGCGTCTGGGGAACGATCGGTTTTATCGCGGCTATGTGGACGACCAATCTTTCGGGGAACAAAGGAACGGAGGTGCAATTCTATATTTCGGCAGCGGCATCCTTTGTTCTTGGAATATATTCCTTTACACTTCCGAAGTGCCGTCCAAACAAAACTACTGAAACGAAGAGCTTTGCTGAAACAATGGGCCTGAACGCTTTTAAATTATTTCGTGATCCTAAAATGGCCATGTTCTTTGTCTTTGCCATGTTGTTAGGCGCGGCATTACAGCTAACGAATATGTATGGCGACCGCTTTCTCGGTAATTTCGAAAAGATCCCGGAGTATGCTGATCTGTATGTGGTAAAATATTCAACTGTGATCATGTCTATTTCCCAGGTCTCCGAAACACTCTTCATTCTCGCCATCCCGTTTTTCCTGAAGCGATTTGGGATCAAGCAGGTAATGCTGATCAGCATGGTTGCCTGGGTGCTGCGTTTTGCTTTATTTGCCTATGGAAATCCGGCGGATGGATTGTGGATGATCGTTGCTTCTTGTATCGTTTACGGAATGGCTTTCGATTTCTTCAATATATCAGGATCTCTTTTCGTAGAAACCCAAACCGATGCAAAGATCCGTTCAAGCGCGCAGGGACTTTTTATGATGATGGTGAACGGTTTTGGAGCAGTTATCGGAAGTTTCTCGAGCGGCTATATTATCGAAAAATTCTTTCTTAACCCGGATGGATCATTTGACTGGAAGCCGATCTGGCTCAGCTTTGCGGGATACGCCGCAGTGATCGCTGTGTTTTTCTTCATCCTGTTCAGGCATAAGCATGATCCGGAAGAGGTGGGAACTATCCGGCATTGATTGTACATGACTTTGTGCAATTCGCTCTCTGCGGCTGTTAATTAAGCCTTAAAAAAGCCCATTCTTTGGCGTTCTGTCCCTAAACTCCTGAAGTTTTGGTATCTTTGCGGACTTTTTAGTTAAAACAATGATCTCAGTAAATTCAATTACAGTTTCTTTCGGAGGATATGACCTGTTCGATAATGTGAGTTTTTTGGTGAATCCAAAGGACCGTATTGGCCTTGCAGGTAAAAATGGCGCGGGCAAATCAACGATGCTCAAATTAATGGCGGGCGAGCAAAACCCAACTAAAGGGGAGATCTCCAAGCCAAATGACCTGAAGATAGGTTACCTGCCCCAGGACATGATCCATCAGCATGGCCGCACCGTATTTGAAGAAACAGAAACAGCTTACGAAGAGATCCTGCACATGGAGCAGCGCCTGCTGGACATCAATCACCAGCTGGAAACGCGTACGGATTATGAAAGTGATGCTTACATGAACCTGATCACGGAGCTTACCGATATTAATTCCCGCCTTGATGTGATCGGAGCTGCTAACAAGCAGGAAGAAATTGAAAAAATACTAAAAGGTCTTGGTTTTGAACGAAGGGATTTTGACAGGCAAACATCGGAATTCAGCGGAGGTTGGCGCATGCGGATCGAGCTGGCAAAATTGTTATTGCAGAAGCCTGATGTGCTCTTGCTGGACGAGCCAACGAACCACCTCGATATTGAAGCGATACAATGGTTGGAAGAATTTATGGAAACCTATCATGGCGCTGTAGTTCTGATCAGCCACGATAAACAATTCCTTGACAACGTGACCAATCGTACAATAGAGATCTCCAATCAGAAAATATACGATTATAAAACAAATTACTCCCGGTACGTTGAGTTAAGAAAAGAACGCAGGGAGCAGCAGGAGAACGCTGCGAAGAACCAGCAAAAAGTGATCGATCAGACCGAGGCGCTGATCAACAAATACCGGGCAAAGGCAAGTAAGGCGGCATTTGCACAATCACTGATCAAAAAACTTGACAGGATGGACATTGTGGAAGTAGATGAAAGCGACACAACAACTATGCGGTTCCGTTTTCCGCCTCCGGCACATTGCGGAAAAATTGTACTCACAGTGGAACATGCAGGAAAGGTTTATGGACAGAAAAGGATCTTCAAAGACGCGAATTTCATTTTAACAAAAGGTGAGAAGATCGCCCTTGTCGGAAGAAATGGTGAAGGGAAGTCCACCATGATGAAAATGATCGCCAGGCAGATCGACTACGAAGGAAATGTTTTACTTGGTCATTCGGTAATGATGGGATATTTCGCCCAGGATCAGGCGGAAAAACTGAACCAGGATAAGACGGTCTTCGAAACAATTGACGAAGAAGCCGCAGGAGAGGTCCGCAAGCAGGTTCGCGGCTTATTGGGCTCTTTTCTTTTTGGTAACGATGATATCGATAAAAAAGTGAAAGTGTTGAGCGGTGGGGAGCGCGGGCGCCTGGCTTTATGTAAATTATTATTGCAACCCAATAACCTGCTGATCCTGGACGAGCCAACCAACCACCTTGATATTCGCAGCAAGGAAGTATTAAAGAATGCGATACTGGATTATGAAGGAACAGTGATCATCGTATCTCACGACAGGGATTTTCTTGATGGACTGGTTGATAAATTATACGAATTTAAAGGCGGTACTGTAAAAGAGCACCTGTGCGGTATTTCGGAGTTCATGGAAAAAGTGAAGATGACCAGGTTGAGCGAGATGAATACCTCAAAGAACCCATTCGTTAAAGTGGAAGCTAAAGTAGAAAAGCCAAAGACTGAAGTTAAAAACGAAGACCTCGATAAAGAACAAAAACAACTCAAAAACCAGGTAGCAAAATCTGAAAAAGAGATCGAGCGTCTTGAGGTTGAAATTAAATTACTGGACGGTAAACTATCCAATCCTGATTTTTATAATGAAGCGTTGAAGGATAAGAGCTTCTTTGAGAACTACAACAAGTTGAAATCACAACTGGAAGCTGAACTTAAGAATTGGGAAGACCTCTGCGGGAAGATCAGCGGTTAGCTTCTCATGCTGGTTCGTGTTCTTCGTGCAATTAGTGGCTAAAAATTTACCTGCACCAGGGGCCATTAAAGGATGCATCTTTCTTCTCATGCACCCGTGTATCTGTATAAATCCGGATTCGTTTTTTCTCTCCATCCGGATCTTACTGTCTTTTTTTGGCCTGCCCACTATTTTCAGTATCTTCGTTCAAACCCCTAACCCATCAAATTATGAAAAAAGCAATTTACCTAATGGCGCTTGTTTGCGTTGTATTCTTTAATTCCTGCACAGACAAAGTTTCTAATCCGCTCATCGGAAAGTGGAAGCTGGTTAAAATGGATCTGCCAAAGCTGGACATTGCCTCTGAAATGAAGGCGGGAATGGATAGTGTAAATATGGATAGCACGGGAATGGCAAGCGCAATGGATACTATGGCAAAAGGATTGGAGACAATGACAAATGCCATGTCCGATATGGGCGAGGCTCTTGCGAATAGCTTTCTGAAAGGATCAGTATATAATTTCAAAGATGATGGAACGCTCACCGTGTCCATTTTATTCGGCGCACAGGAAGGAAAATATGCGCTTAGTCCGGATAATAAAACCCTGAAGACAACACTTGACGGTAAAGAGGAAGAGTATGCTGTAACTTCGGTAAATGAAAAGGAACTTGTACTCACTGCAAAAAGCGCTGAGATCTGGCAGTTTGAACGAAAAGACTAGCAATGCAAAAAGCCAGGGCAGATGTCCTGGCTTTTTTTAATTGATTACGGAGATGACGGAAACAGGAAAGAAAGGGCATGATTTCGCTGCTCTTGATTATATCGCTGCGATTGTGCTCGTTGCAGACAGTACCGGGAATATTGTTTTTATGAATACTGCGGTTAAACGCATCCTGGGTTATACATCCCCGGAAGTGCTGGGAAACGGATGGTGGGAGTTGGTCGGCAATAATGGGGAAGATAGCCTGTACCGACGTCAGCAGGTTGCGGGAATGGCTGCAGGAACTATTGACCTCGGTACACGGAAGATCTACGAAACCCCTGTACTGTCAAAGACCGGTGATACGGTATGGATCCAATGGACAAATTCGCGCACCACAGATAACCTGCTTGTCGGAGTTGGGCAAATAATAACCGAAAGAAAGGAGATCGAAGAGAAACTGCATCGTTATTCTCAGCAGGTGCATCTGCTTCACACCATCGATAAGATCATTCTTTCAATGGCGCCATTACAGAACAGGATCGAAGCAGTGCTTGAAGAGCTGGAAAAGAATATTTCCTTCGTAAGCCGCACTACGCTTGCTGTTATGGATGATGAAACCCAGACGGCCCGTTTGTATCGGAAAGGCAGGATAAATGAGCTGAGTGAGAATAATATTGTTGTTCCCGTTACTGCCTTGCGCTCCATTGATAACCTCGCGCCGGGAAAGCATTATCTCGTGTCTGATCTTACCCGGCAAGCCCATCTTTCAGAAACCGATCAGGAAAATCTCAGGGATGGGATCATTTCTTACCTGGCCATGCCTTTATATTTCCAGGAAAAATTAATCGGCGCCTTGTTTTTATGCAGTAGCGTTCCTGATCCTTTTACGACACAGGATCTTGTACTGGCTCATGATGTTTCTAATTCTCTTGCGCTTGGAATTCAGCAAAACCGATTGGAGCAAACACTCATTCAAAAGAACGCGGAAAAGGAATTATTGCTGAAGGAGATCCATCACCGCGTGAAAAATAATCTCCAGGTGATCAGTAGCCTGCTCAACATGCAATCGGA
>JBJMLS010000154.1:0-29025 GCA_045805185.1 Bacteroidia bacterium
ACTATAACGCCCGCTTCGCCTTCGGCTGTTAGCAACAGTCCTGTTTGTTCCGGACAAGTTCTTAATCTCACTGCTTCTTTTGTGGCGGGAGCAACTTATTCCTGGACCGGACCAAACTCTTTCACCTCCTCAAGTCAAAACCCGGGCATTCCAACTATACAGCTTGCCGATGCAGGAACTTATACTGTCACAGCCACGAGCTCGGGCTGTACAAGCGCTCCTTCAACAACAAATGTTAGTGTAACCGCTTCGCCTTCTTCACCCTCAGCAGGCAGCAACAGTCCAGTTTGTCAATCGCAAAACCTTAACCTTACCGCCTCTTTTGTACCAGGTGGAACCTATTCCTGGACCGGACCCAATGCTTTTTCTTCATCTGTTCAGAATCCAACAATAACAAACGCTCAGGCTGCAGCTACCGGAATATATACTGTAACTGTTACAAGCTCGGGTTGCACTAGTTCTCCTTCAACCACGGGTGTCAGTATAAATGTTCCACCCTCTCCACCCACAGCGGGTAGTAATAGTCCTGTTTGTGAGGGACAAAATATAAATCTCAGTGCTTCTTTTGTGCCGGGAGGGACATACTCCTGGGCCGGGCCCAATGCTTTTTTCTCATCTGTTCAAAACCCAACGATTACAAATGCCCAGCTTACCGCATCCGGAACATATACGGTAACGGCTACCAGCTCCGGTTGTGTCAGCGCTCCGTCAACAGTAAATGTGAACGTAAACGCTACTCCGGCTTCACCTTCTGCAGGTAGCAGTGGCCCGGTGTGCGAAGGCTCGGCTTTGAATCTTACAGCAACTTTTGTGGCGGGGGCTTATTCGTGGACAGGTCCCAATTCATTCACAAGCGCAGTTCAAAACCCGGCTATTTCCAATGCACAGATAGCAGCAAGCGGTACTTACACAGTAACGGTTACAAGTTCAGGTTGTACCAGCGCTCCTTCTACAATTGCTGTTTCGGTTGACCCTGTACCTCTTATTTCCATCAGTCCATCAACAGATACTTTATGCAGCGGAGGTTTTAGCAATCTTGTCTTAAACTATACGGTTGCCAATACTTTCGCATGGTTTCCGGGGGGATTTACTGCCAGCTCTATTACGGTTTATCCCTCAGTAAGCACTACCTATACGGTAACCGCCACCAATTCAATTACCGGTTGTAATGCAGGGACTACACAGCAGGTGGTTGTTATGGCCAATCCTACTGTAACAACTACGCCGGTCAATGTTAGTTGTTATGGATTTAACGATGGCGCAATTTCAACATCGTTAAGCAATGCCGCTTTACCAGTCACTTACCTGTGGAGCAATGGGGATCAGGGCCAGACTATATCTAATCTGGTGGCAGGAACATATACAGTAAGTGTTTCGGATGCGAATGCGTGTGCCGCCAGCGCCAGCGTTATAATTACCGAACCCTCTGCGATTAGCGTATCATTTGGAATCAGCAATGCAAATTGCGGACAAACGAACGGGGCGCTTACCGCGACTGTTTCTAATGGTACTGCGCCATATACTTATTTATGGTCCAATGGGGACAGAACAACAATTGCAGATTCACTTTCACCAGGGCAATACAAATTGGAAATAGTTGATGCAAACGGTTGCCAGGGAATGGTCACAGAGAGTATTGTTGCTTCAAACGGTCCTGTAGCAAATATCTCATCAATGATCAATGTAAGTTGTTATGGAAGTAATGACGGAATGTTAGCTGTAACAGTGAGCGGTGGAACAGTGCCCGTTAGTGCAAGCTGGAGCAACGGGCAGAGTTCTTTATCTATCAGCGGGCTCGTGGCCGGGATCTATGATCTTACCCTGACTGATAATTCGGGATGTGTATCATCAAGCAGCTACGCGGTTTTGCAACCATCTGCAATTAAAGACTCAGTTGTAATTACGCCAGCCACATGCGGAATAAACGACGGCGCTATTTCCGTAACGGCTTCAGGTGGTACCGGATCTTATGCTTATCAATGGTCGGCCAACGCCGGCGCCGCAACTTCATCCGGCGTTACAGGGCTGGGCGCAGGAATTTATGCTGTTACAATAACTGATCTTAACGGCTGTAGTCACAGCGATCAGATCGCTTTGAATACGGTAAGCAATGATATAGCGCTAACGCTCGACAGTATACTTTCTTCAAATTGCGTGATCAGTCCAAGGGGAATGATCGGCATGACTACAAATGGTAATGCCCCGCCATTTAATTATTTGTGGAACACCGGTATTACAACAGAAGACATGATAAATGTAGTGCCGGGAAACTATGCGGTACTGGTGACTGATACGAATAGCTGTGCCACTGCAGGGAATTATAAAGTGAACAGCCTTATCAACGGTTATAAGCCCACGATTTGTCTTGTAAGCGTGGATGATGTAAGCAACAACAATATCGTAATATGGGATAAGGATCCTGGCTTTGGTATAAGTCATTACAACATTTACCGTGAAACGAGCGTTCAGAATAATTATTTAAAAGTAGCGGTTGTTCCTTTCGACAGCCTGAGCCAGTTCAACGATACGGTGGCAAATACCACAACGCATTCGTGGAGATATAAGATCTCAGCAGAAGATTCCTGTGGAACAGAAACCGGTCTGAGCGATTATCAGAAAACAATTCATAATGTTATTTTGCCAAGAATCGCAAGTAATACAGTTGACCTGTATTGGGATTATTATGACGGGGCCGTATTCAACAGGTATTATATTTACCGCGAGCTGGGCATGGGTTGGGAGCTGATCGATTCCGTATCAAACACCACTTTGACTTATACGGATCTGAATCCGCCAACACTTGCGCTGGATTATAAAATAGAAGCTGATCTTGCAAGTCCTTGTATACCTTCTTTCAGACTAATAGGGGGAAATAATACGATAATG
Source organism: Bacteroidia bacterium (assembly GCA_045805185.1). GTDB lineage: Bacteria > Bacteroidota > Bacteroidia > B-17B0 > Aurantibacillaceae > JAHEYF01. Next base: position 2,887 of record JBJMLS010000154.1, read on the forward strand.
ACAAGCGTCACCAAGTCGCGCTCGAATATTAAAAATAACAGGATGATCGGCATAAGGAAGTATACCTATTCAGTAAATGTTAAAGTTTACCCGAATCCGGCAAACGATGAGATTACGGTAGAGCTGGAAAAGAGCAATGAAGATTGTACCATTGAATTTGTAAATGTGCTTGGCATCACTGTGCTTTTTAAAGACACGAAAGAAAATAGAATCCGCATTAATAGTTCTGCATTAGAGAATGGCGTGTATTATCTTGGCGTGAAAGTGAATGGAAAGAAAACAGGTATTCAAAAACTGGTAATACAACATTAAGGATTGCTGAATATATACGGGCCCATGAATTATGAGGAGGAAAAAAGTTTAAATGACTACCGGGAAGTATTAAGCAAGGCCCAGTTCGGCGATGCCGTAACTTCTCTGGAAACAACGCATGTTCTTATTGAGTATTTTGACAGGCTTCAGCTGAATTGTAACCAGTATGCTTACATCATTAATGTGGCCACAATGAGTATTCCGGCTGCAAAAGGTTTTGACAGCTGCCTGGGTTACAAGAACGAAGACATTACAATCGACAATATTCATGGGATCATTCACCCGGATGACAGAGTAAAGATGAAGGAAGTTGTAGTTGCGGCGTGGGAACACGGAATATCGCTTCAGAAAGTAAAGCCTTTCGAGCTGCAGTTCTCCACGGATTATCGGGTAATAAAAAAAGACGGCTCAATCATCCGGGTCAATCGCCATTCCACCATATCCGAAGTTGACTCAGCAGGTAAAATGGTCTCCACCGTAAGCATTTGTTCCGACATTACTCACTTGAAAACCAGCACTACCATTACTGCAAAAATGTTCGGGCCTTATCGCGTAGAAAATTTTAACAAGAGGTTCGGAAGCGACCTCAAGACCGAACCTGAACTTATTGGAACACTCTCTGTCCGGGAACTTGAAATACTCCGGCTCATTGGCAAAGGATACGGCAATAAAGAGATCGCGCAGCAACTTATTCTGAGTCCGAAGACAACCGAGACCCACCGTAAAAATATCCAAAAGAAGCTCGACATCAATACGCTTGTGAAGCTTGTCGTTTTCGCGAAAGAGAATAACATCACCTGAAAACAGCGGCATATAAGTCGCATTGGGCTTTGCGTACTTTATTTAAAAGAATAAAGTAAGATTTTCAATATATAAGAGCGTATTCAAATAATACCTTTCTTTGTTGAAGTGGAATAAAATTATCTTAGCTATTTGAACTAAAGATGTATTGTTTATGATCGCACATAACCTGTCTTTTAATGGGGCTTCTATAGCCGTTTTCACTAAAGGGAACATTGAAAATAATCCAATAGTTTTTCTTCATGGCAATTCCCTCAGCAGTTTGACGTATAAAAAACAATTTGAAATGTTTGATCTGCCCATGGTGGCGCTTGACCTTCACGGTCATGGAAGTTCTGCGCCCGCAGGAGATCCTGAAAGAACCTATTCCATTCCTGGTTATGGGGAAATGCTGGCGCATGTGACAGAGGAATTAAAACTGAAGGATTTCATTCTTGCTGGTCATTCCCTTGGAGGCCATGTTGCAACTGAAGCCTTACCGTTCTTAAAAGGTGCAAAAGGGCTTTTCATTTTCGGGACGCCGCCCCTTGCCTCAATTAATTCTCTTGGAGAGGCTTTTTTACCGAATCCTTTGTTCCCTTTGCTGTTGCAGGGCGAACTATCAGCTGAAGAAGCGGGCTCACTTGGAATGGGCATGGTAACGAATAAGAAATACGGGATTGACTTGAAGAACGAGATCCTGAAAACAGACCCTGCGGCACGTTCTTTCTTCGGAGCTTCGGTTGGTAGAGCAATGATGAGCGATGAAGTGGCTATTCTCAACTCACTATCTTATAAGCTTGCTATTGTTCATGGAAAGGACGACGCTTTTATCAATCCTGTTTATATTGAAGGTTTGAATTTTGGAAACTTATGGGAAGGAAAGATTCATTATATAGAGGATAGCGGGCATTGTCCACAAATGGAGCAGCCTCACCGGTTTAATGAATTACTTGGCAGGTATCATCGTTATATTTATGCTTAAGTATGGAGAAAAGCGAAAAACTGGATCGTTTTTTAAGTGAGGTGCAGGATAAACTGGCGCATAAGGACTTTTTTCAGCAGAGTATTGCTCCTCTCTCAACTATCTTTCTGTACCAGGAACAATGTGCATATATTCTTAATTACATTGATCGCTCCGTCCCGTTTCAGAAAGGCGTTCAGGAAATGCTGGGATACACGCCCGACGAGTTCACTTTTGATTTCGTGTTGAATAATTATCATCCGGATGATATTCAAATTGTACAGCGCGTATTAAAAGCAGCTCTTCAATACAATATTGAAAATGATGTGAAAAATAATACGCTGTTCAAACTATGCTACCGGATCCGGAAAAAGAACGGAGATTATATTAAGGTGTTGCGCAACTCTTCGACCTTTGAATTGAATAAAGAAGGGAACATGGTCAGTAACTTAAGTACGCTCACGGATATTTCCTTTTTGAATATGGGAAATAAGGTAGAATGGTACTTTGAATCCGCTGGTCTCGACAGGAGCAGGTTCAGAAGCTTAGTGAAAAAATCTTTCGAGGCCTATTTTTCTGAGAGGCAATTAGAAATTATCCGGCTTCTTGCTGCGGGAAATAGCAGCCACTCCATAGCAAATTTGCTTTCCATAAGTAAACATACCGTTGATACCCACCGCAGGGCCATGCTTAAAAAAGCAAATTGCGTCAATACGATTGAGCTGCTCAATTTTTGCCTGAATAACGGTATAAAATAGTAAATAATTTCCGAAAATGTTTCCGGAAGTAATTGAGTCCGCCCTTGCAATGTACACCGATCGGTGTAGCGCTTTAAATTAATTCCCTCTATGTTTGTTTCAGGCCTACGGCAACAGTAGCTGCCGGATAATACTCATTAATGAGTATTGTACAGGAATTGAACAGGGCCTATTTTTATGCGATCAAAAAAATAAAATAAGATGAGTACAGCACTATTACAAAGCAAGGCAAAATTTTCAGGAATTATTTTAAGTTTATTCATTTGCCTGGGTATTAAAGCTACCAATCTGTATTGGGTCGGAGGCACATCAACGTGGGGAACTTCTGCCAATTGGTCGCTCACCTCGGGAGGAGCTGGTGGCGCAGGTATTCCAACGGCGGCAGATAATGTTTTTTTTGATGTAAACTCCTTTAATGGCGCCGGGCAGAGTGTAACGATCAATTCCACGGGAACCTGTAAAAATATGGATTGGACCGGCGTTACAAATAATCCAAATATGGTTATTAATTCCAGTATTACTATTTACGGCTCATTGATATTAGATCCAGGCATGGTTACAAGTGGCGGCGCGGCAATTTATTTCAGCTCTACCTCCGCAGGAAATGCAATTACATCTGCAGGGCATACTTTTCCGAACGATGTATATTTCAATGGAGTTAGCGGATCATGGACGCTTAACGATAATTTCAGCGTAGCTACCCCAAATGCTATTTCGGTTTCCAACGGGACATTAAATACCAATAATAAAAATATTACGACTGGTACTTTTATCTGCAATAGTGGAAATGCCAGGACACTTAACCTGGGGTCTTCCAGTATTACAATTAACGGGTCAGGATTCGATGCATCGGGCGCAAACCTGAACCTGAATGCGGGAACGTCCACCGTTAATTTTACAAGCGCCAGTGCTACCCTTACAGGCGGTTCACAGGCTTTTAATGATATCAATTTTAGTTTTATCAGTGGGAATCAGTTTCTAAATGGTGGTGTCTATTACAATAAAGTAATATTTGCAGGAGCGAGCGCAATTAATTCTCCATCAGCCATTGTATTTTCTTCGGTCGATTTTCAAGCAGCAACAACCATTAATAATGGTAACTGCACTTTTGGAAAAGCTACTTTTAGCGATAATGCAACAATTGCCGGAAATAATGTTTTTGATACACTGATCTTCTCTGCCGGAAAAACCTATACGTTATATACTGCGGCATCAATTCAGACCATCAATCTGAAGGCTCAGATGATCGGGAATTGTTCGCAGCCGATAATATTGAAAACATCAGCTTCCGGAACAACAGCAGGATTCAATTCTACTTCAGCGGTGATTAATGCGGATTACCTTAAAATGCAGGATATCACCGCAGGTGGAGGCGCATCATTTGTTGCCAACAATACCATTGATATGGGAAATAATTCGGGGTGGACCATAAATGCTTTGCCTACTATAGATTACTATTGGATTGGTGGATCGGGAAACTGGAATGATCTGAGTCACTGGTCCACTTCCAGCGGGGGGACCGCCGCAACCTGCATGCCTACGCGTGCAGATAACGTGCATTTCGATGGCAATTCATTTTCTGCAGGGTCCAAGATCGTTACTCTGAACGTAAGCGCTGAATGTAACAGTATGGATTGGACCGGCGCGACTAATTCACCGATACTATCCGGAACAGCGGATCTGAATATTTTCGGATCTCTTACATTTATTTCTGCAATGACCAACAGTTGGAGTGGCAAGCTTTATTTTAAGTCGGCGGGGACAGGAAATACCATTACATCAGCTGGTAAATCATTTACCAATGAGGTGCATTTAAACGGGGCAAACGGAGACTGGACCTTGCAGGATGCATTGAGCATAACCGGAACATCAGGAAATTTATATTTGGAAAATGGTTATTTAGTTACTAACGACAAAGCCCTTACCTGTTATTATTTTGAAACAGGTGGGTCCAACCTTCGTGGCTTGTATTTAGGGGCATCCGTTATTACCGTTACAGGCTGGGTCGCTCCTTATTACGCCTGGAATGCTTCGGGAACTAATCTGACGATTGATGCGGGAACGTCTTTGATCAAATTAACTATGGCTAACAGCGTTTATTTTGGCGGAGGGAATGGAAATATTTATTATGATATCCTCTTCCAGGATGTCACAAACACCGGCACATTAAATGATTGTTCGGGTTTCCACAATATTGTTTTTAACGGGCCCGCTTCTTTTTATCCTAATAATAGTTCCGGCAGCAGCTTACTGTTTAATAAAGATGTAACATTTTATGGCGGAGCTACAAACAACCTCATAAGTAAGGCGACATTTCTTGGCAATGGCTATCTTCAGGCGGGAAATACATTTGATACGCTTATTTTTTCAGGCGGAAAAACATATACGCTGTGTGTGAATGGAGTGCTTGCAACAACAGTCAATAATGTTTTTCAGGCGAATGGAACCTGCAGTTCCCCAATATCAATCATTTCCGGTTCAGCTGGAACACAGGCAACTTTAACCTGCTCCATGCCTTCTGTTGTTGTAAATTATGTTCTATTAACCGATATAAAAGCATTGGGGGGGGCGGTCTTTACCGCTAATAATAGTTTTAATATGGGTAATAATACCGGGTGGACAATAAATTTGCCAGCTTCTCAAAACCTGTATTGGAGAGGTGGCGCAGGAAACTGGGATGATGTTAACCATTGGTCATTTACAAGCGGGGGCGCCGGCGGGGCATGTGTCCCAACTTTGGTAGATAATGTTTTCTTTAATGCAAGCTCGTTCTCGGCGGGTTCAAAAATCGTTACCATTAATGTGAACGCTTCCTGTAAAAATATGAGCTGGACAGGAGCTACTTTTACGCCGACATTAGCAGGCACCGCAAATTTAAACATATACGGATCACTTACACTGATTTCCGGAATGAACAGAACCTTCACAGGTTTGTTGAATTTTAAATCTACTACAAGCGGAAATACGATCACATCCGCAGGAAAAACTTTTGCAAGCGATGTGCATTTTGATGGCGCGGGGGGAGGATGGGTGTTGCAGGACGCTTTTAATACATCAACCGGGGATGTATACCTGGTAAAAGGAACTCTGAATACGAATAATAAAAATTTAAGCTGCGCTAATTTTAATTCGAGCAATACGAATATCCGTCAATTAAACCTGGGGTCTTCAACAGTTACACTCTCAGGAATTTCCTGGGTCACGTCCAGCTCAGGTAATTTAACCCTCAACTCAGGGACATCACTCATTAAATTTATTTCATCTGCTATCAACCTTAATTTTGATGGCGGAACAGGGGTTCCTTATTATAATCTTACGTTCCAGGACCCGGCTTCGGATGTTACTTTCAATTCGGGTAATATCTTTCACAACCTTACCTGCTACGGGCATTGCTATTTATATTCCGGTGGAAGCTATAATAAAATGGATTTCCGGAATGGAGCCTGGCTAAATGGAACAATTACTGCGGATAGTGTCTTATTTAGTGTTGGGACCCTGAATAAGTTTATGAATAATGCGAATCTTACTATCAATAAATATTTTATGGCTGATGGAACGGCGGGCAATCTAACGAAGCTATATAATTATGCCGGGGCGCAGATCTATTACATCAATAAATCTTCCTGTACGGTGTGTTGCAATTATCTGGATATTCAGTATTGCCAGGCAGGTGGTGGCGCTTCGTGGTATGCTGATAACAGCACCAATGGTGGCGGAAATTCCGGCTGGAGCTTTGCCGCCTGTCCTGCGGTAACGCTGGGCGTTGGACCTATTTCAGGACCCGCGGCAACGTGCATGAATGCAACTGGCAATGTATACAGCATTCCTGCGATCAGCGGAGGAACATACGTTTGGACAGTCCCATCGGGAGCAACGATCACTTCCGGGCAGGGCACACCAAGCATTACAGTTACAGTCGGATCAATAAACGGGAATATCGGTGTAACAGCAGCTGCCTGCGGAAATACCAATTCAGCGACAAAAGCGATCACGGTAAATCCTATTCCTGCCATCACCAATATCAGTGTAACACCGGCCACCTGTAATCACAGCGATGGTAATGCAACAGCAACGGTAAGCGGAGGAACCTCTCCTTACATTTACCAGTGGTCGAGCGGTGATACTTTAGCTTTTGCGGATAGCCTGTCATCCGGACAATATTTATTGCAGGTATATGACAATATTGGTTGTAAAGCAACAGCCACAACGAATGTAAATTCTTCGGATGGTCCTGCAGTAACCGTGCTCGGCACAACAGCTCCAACCTGCAATGGTGGAAGCAACGGCGCTTTAAGCGTATCGGTGAGCGGCGGCGTTCCTCCTTACCATGCCTTGTGGTCCAACGGATCAACTTCTTTATCGCTCAGCGGACTTGTAGCAGGGCCTTATGACTTAACGATCACCGACACCAATGATTGCGTAGTGAACACGACTGTAACCATTACTCAGCCTGCAGCAATTACAACGGTCTTTAGCACCAACCCTTCGGCCTGCGCAGGGGCAACAGGTGATGCAAGCGCCAGCCCATCAGGAGGAACAGGAACTTATACCTATCAATGGGACGCGAATGCAGGGAACCAGGTAACTCAGATAGCGGGTAACCTTGCAGCAGGAATTTATTCTGTTACAGTCACTGATGCTAACTTTTGCTCTTACACAGCAGTAGCCGTAGTGAACAACGTCGCTTCCACGCTGTCTTCGAACATCAGCAATATTGTTGCAGGTGATTGCAGTATTACCTCAGCGGGATCCTTAACGATCAACGCTTCGGGCGGAGCGGGATCTTATTCTTACCTGTGGAGCAATGGTAATACCAATCCCGTTGTAATCGGATTACAACCCGGCACTTATTATTGCACGGTAACTGACGCTTCATTATGTTCAGATATACAAACGGCAGTTGTTCCTTCGGCAATCGGTAATATACAGCAGAACCTGTGTATGGTTACGGTTGATACCGGAACCTTTACTAACCTGGTGATCTGGGAAAAGACGACAACCAATGATATCAAATCATTTAAGATCTACCGTGAATCAAGCACACAGAATGTATATACCGCGATAGCTACAGTGCCTTACGCAAACCTGAGCCAGTTTACCGATTCGGTTGCCAATCCTGCCGTACACTCGTGGAGGTATAAGATCACCGCGATAGATTCCTGCAATAATGAAACACCTTACAGTTTATCGCATAAAACGATCCACCTGAGTCAGAACTTAGGAGTGGGAGGAGAGATCAACCTTGCCTGGGACTATTACGATGGCTTTGCATATACCACTTATTACATCTGGCGCCATGATCCCTCCACCAATTGGGTAAAACTGGATTCGCTCTCTGCAAACTATACAACCTATACGGACTTCACTCCTCCAAGTGTGAACTCGCGCTACATGATAGAAGTGCTTCCTCCGGGAGCATGTAACACTACTTTTCGTTTACCGGGAGGAAACGACGTTATGACCTCAGTTACCAAATCGCGCTCGAATATTAAGAACAACCGGGTAATGGGAATTAAAAGAACGGATGGACTATCTGCAAATTTGTTGGTATATCCGAATCCTGCTTCATCGGTAATTACTGTTATTGCGGATAAGAAAGTTGAAAAAGGCATATTGAGCATTGAGAACCTGCTCGGTCAGCAGGTACTGTTACAGGAATGGAATAAAAGCCCGGCAAGACAAATCATTGATGTATCTCAGCTGAACAAAGGCATTTACCTGCTGCGTTTAAATAATGATAAAATAAACGCAGTAAAGAAGATAATTGTTGAGTAAACGCAAACACCATCAGCTAAACTGCCATCCTTAGGGTGGCAGTTCAGTTTTTATGGGATTATTTTAAGGGGAAAAAGTATATCTAGGTTAAAAAAGGATGAAGCCGGAAATTAAATTGATGCATAATGTATGGGAAGGACTGGTTACTGTCGGGAGGCAGCAAACAGAATTGCCAGGATTAAACTTTGATGAGATCATCAGTTCTGTATTCAGCGCCGGCCCTTTCTATTTTTATGTTATTGACTTCTTTGATATGGGCATTTCAAATATAAGCGCCGGGTTCAAAGAGGCTCATGGAATGGAGCCGGACCAGGTACGCAACATTAACGATATTCTCGCTCTGGTGCATCCGGATGATATGAGCTATGTCGCCCAGGCCGAAAAGAAAGTCTTCGACTATATCTATCAGTCCATTGGAGTAGAAAAGATCACACGCTATAAGGAATCCTATAATTTCAGGTTCAAAACCGCAGACGGGACTTACCAATTGTATAACCACCAATCTATAATTCTGACCATTGATGAGAACGGCAATTTCATTAAATCGCTTAATATACATACCAGCATCAGCCACATCACCAGAAAGAACAATTTCAAATGTTCGCTGATCGGCATGATGGGTGAGCCTTCTTATCTGAACCTTGAGGTATTTGAAAGCCAGGGTGAAGCCGCTTCTGTGAGTGAGCACAGCTTCTCGAAACGTGAGCTGGAGATTGTGAAGCTGATGGTAAAAGGGATGGATACAAAAAATATTTCAGATCAGCTTAATATATCTTTTGATACAGTAAAGACCCACCGCAAAAATATTCTCAGGAAATCGGGTTGTAAAAACGTAGCTGAGCTCGTTGCTACCAGCATGAGCGAAGGATGGGTCTGATTTTCTCATCAATTGCATTATAAATCTTCTCCCATCTCAAATCACCCTAAAGGGGTATTGTGAGCTTTTTTTCATTCTCTATTTTTGATCTCAGATTGCGCGATAAATAGGAGATCTATTTAAAACAGATCGATTAAACTTACGATCAGTATGCGAGAGGTACACCAATAGGCGTAGAGGTTTAAAATTAAATGGACTAAGTTTGTTCGGTCTGAAGGATAGATCAATTAAGAGTCATTTAGGCAGGACAATATGATACCGGAGTATTAATACTGCCATTATACGACACTTTGTTGGAGCAACAATTACAGGATAGGACACGCTTTATAGTTAGTAATGACTATAGGATACCGTTGTTATAGGCGTTTTTTTGTCAGGTGAAGACATGATATTCTGAAGCCCTTTGCATCATTAGTTTTAGAATGTCCAGGAAGTTATAATTTGTTTTTTTAGTTTTAATTTAACCCTAAATCCCGAAGTCTCATGCAGAATTTTAAATGTAGAGTTGCACTTGTATTGTTGTTAGTTACCTGTGCTGTCGCTGTGCATGCGCAACAATGGAAAACCGACCTGTTAATAGGAAAAAATGTAGGGTTTAACGGGCCGGTGAGAGCCATGGTGAAAAAAGGTGATACCTTATTCGTAGGCGGGGATTTTACCAAAGCATTGGATGAGCGCCCGAATGCCTGGTATATCGATTCCCTTGGAGAAGGAGTTCAGAATTTCCCTTTTTTCGATGGATCAGTTACAGCGGCTTGTTCAGATGGCTACGGAGGATTTTATGCCGCTGGAAATTTTTCGAAAGTGAACGGTATTGCTAAAACGGGCTTTGTTCACATTGATTCTTCACTCAGCATTGTAAATGATTTTGCAAATATTGATCTCAGCTTTAATAATTGGGGTAGCACAGTGAATAAAATGCAAGTCTATGATAACAAGCTGTTCATTGGCGGAAATTTTACCGATAAGGGAAGTTTCAGCAAGAACGGATTGCTTGCCATTAATCCGGCAAACAATAGTGTATATACGCATTTTCCAACAACTGCCGGCGGAGGAGTAAACAGGATCATCAGGGATGGTTCCGGCGGATGGTTCATCGGTGGAAGTTTTACCTCAGTTGGTGATTCAGTAAGAAACGGAATCGCCAGGATCAACAGTGATGGCAGTATCAGCGGATGGAAAGCGGATATGAACCAGGGAGCGCAAATATGGTCGATACTGGCTAATGGAAACAGATTGTATATCTCAGGTATTTTTTCCCTTGTAAATGGAGCGCCAAGATCAGGGATAGCTTCGCTCGATAGAAATAACGGGTCTTTGATGACATGGTATCCTCAGTTGCGAAGGGATAGTATGATAGATACAATAGGAAGAGTGTATGACATGCTGCTCACCGGGAATGAAATCATCATCATTGGAGATTTCAGTCATGTGGGGGATTCCGTCAGAACCTGTATTGCAAGGCTGGATACTGCTACAGCGCTTGTTTCTCCCTGGAAGATCACAGCTAATTTTTTAACTACCGCCCTGGTTGAGGGAGCGGTGCTGAATGACAAATTATATATCGGGGGCTTATGCGATACGATTAACGGACAAAGAAGACGAAATGCTTTTTGCCTGGATCTCACTTCAGCTAATTTGTTATCCTGGAATCCTGACATTGTTGAAAGTACTGCCTCAGGCTATATCCCTATCCAGAACCTTGAATATAACCGGGGAGAATTGGTCGCTTCAGGTTTTTTTGACACGATCGGAGGACAAGCGCGCAGGCATGTTGCTAAGCTCGATACCTTGACAGGAGCCCTGAATGTGAGTTTTGACCCGGATCCGGATAATTACGTAACTAAAGCGTACGCCACAGACAGTAACCTCGTTATACTTGGTGCGTTCAGCTCAGTTAGTGGCGGATTGTTTGCCCCTGCTTATGCACTGATGGATACAGCTTATATGATTACTTCAACCCTTCCTTTCCCAAATGGCTCAAGTCTTAGTGATATTGATCAGCAGGATACGCTGAGTTTGATGGGAGGATATTTTTGGAACTACGGAATAGGGAAAAATTATTTTCTTGCTATTGATATACCCAACCAGGAAGTTATTGATCTCGATTTGCAGCTGAATAACTCTGTAAACGATTTTAATTTCCATGGCGGTAAATTATATATTGGAGGATATTTCACCAATATATTGGGTAGTATAAGGAAAACAGTTGCTTCCGTAAATACCAATAACTGGTCATTGACGTCGTGGAATCCAGGTATTGCCACTACTTCCGGAAATCCCTATACGAATGTTATTAGTTGCGCCGGCGCTAAGGTAGTGGTTGGCGGATATTTTAATAAGGTCGGAAATTATTCAAGAAGTAATATCAGCCTGTTCGACACCCTGGGAAATTTTTCTACCTCCTGGAACCCCTCCATCCTTTTTTCAGTCAATGCAACGGTAATTAATGGAACTGCTATTTATATCGGCGGTACAAGCTCTACCGGTTCCGGGATGATAAAAGGAAGCCTGACCAGTAGCGCTACTACTCTTTATGCCGGAGCCAACGATTGGATACGCGAAATGCATAAATTCAATAATAAACTTTTCGTGTCAGGAGATTTCTACACGATCAAAGGAAAGACGCGTTCTAAATTCGCCTGCTTTGATCTTTTGACCGACAGTCTTCTTGCGTTCAATCCTCAGCCTTCAGGAACGATCTATACGCAATTCAGTATTGATGAAAATACAATTTTTGCCGGTGGCGATTTTACAAACATTGGAGGCGGAACTCCGAGAGATCACCTGGCGGCGATCAACGTAACAACCGGTGATCTTCTTTCGTGGAATCCGGTCACTAATGGAAATGTTTATGCCCTGGCGGAAACAGATAACCGCTTATTTGCAGGTGGAGAATTCAGCATGGCGAGTGGGAATTCTTGTTCCAATCTTGCAGAGTTTGACCTTGCCGGAAATTTTACATCCGCCCTTTATCAAACCAACGGAAGGGTAAACGCACTCGCAACATATAACGGCAGACTTTATACCGGAGGATCTTATACTTCCATATCCGGACAAAGTGCATATAACCTTGCGGCAATAAATCTGCAGAATAATAATGTGGAATTGTTTGGCAGTCCTATAACCGTTTACAACGCTACCGATTGCATTAAGGTGCTCACAGTATATAACAACACATTATTTGCAGGAGGAAATATCAAAAGCGTTAACGGATCTCCTGCCGGTAATATTATTTCTTATGATCTGGGTTCAGGACAATTGAACAATTGGTTCCCGGATGCAGACAGTACTGTAAACGCAATAGAAGCTAAAAACACCAGGCTCTATATCGGTGGAAGCTTTAACAATGTAAATGGCGTTCAACGAACAAAGCTTGCCTGCATAAATATGCAGACCGGATCATTGATCAACTGGCAGCCTTACCTGGATGTGAACAGCTGGTGGTATTCAAACGATGTTTACGCACTCAAAAGCAAAGGGGATAAAATATATGTAGGAGGAAGCTTTACATATATCAGCGGCACATATAACCAGTACCTGGCCGAGATAGACGCATTCACGGGAAGTAAAACCCCATGGAACCCATACCTGGAGAATACGAATTACTGGACATCTAACGCTCCGGGAGTGTACAGTATTTTATCGGATCAGAACAAACTGTATATGTCGGGTTATTTCACGAAAATAGATAACAATTTTGGAAGCATTGCTAAAAACCGTTCGTGCATCGCCGCTATTACGGATACCTCATTTCAGTCCGTGCCCATGTGCCTGACCACGGTTGATTCGCTTTCGACACATAATATTGTGCTTTGGGAAAAACCTTTTTCTACGGATATTGCTTCCTTTAAGATTTACCGCGAGGATTCATTGACGGCAAATTATCAATTAATCGCTACGATTCCATACGATTCTCTTTCCGAATACCATGATATGGATACCTTAATGAGTGATCCTAACGCGACCAGCCATAAATATAAAATAGCAGCGCTCAACACTTCAGGAATGGAAAGTAACTTAAGTGATTTTCATTCAACCATTCACCTTACCTTAAATGGAAGCGGACAGCTCACCTGGACGCTTTATGAAATAGAGAACCTTCCGAATCCGGTCAATTTTTACCGTGTATACAGAGATGATCTCTCCAATGGAAACTGGCAGCCGATCAATACAAGCATTCCCGGCGGCAATTCCAGCTTTACAGATGTGAACTATTCGCTGTTCCCGAATGCAAGCTATTACGTGGATATTAACTGGGCGATTACCTGTACACCAACAGCCCGTCCGGGAGGAGAAAATGAATTATTCAGTTCAGTTACCAAATCCCGTTCAAATATTAAGAACAACAGGATAATGGGAGTTGAAAATAAACCAGGTTCGGGTAACCTTCAGGTATATCCCAATCCGGCTTCTTCTTTTATCACCGTGATAGCTGATGCAAAAGTTGATAAGGCAATGCTCAGCATAGAAAATATGCTGGGGCAGAAAGTACAAAGCCAGGCCTGGGACAAAAGCAATTCAGGTCAGCAGATAGACATCAGCCAACTGAACAAAGGTGTTTACTTTTTGCGTTTGGAAAGTGAGAAAGCAAATGCGGTGAAAAAGATCATTGTGGAATGAGACAGCATAATTTCTTGCTCAATTACAGCTGGAATTGCACGAAAGAAGAGGCAAATTAATTGTAACTCGTCACTATCCTTGAGTTCTTCCGCTACCTGACCAACACTTCCTCTTTGTTGATAATTCTTCGGTGTTTTCTATATATGATTTTAACCGGGGCAGGTAAAACCGGTTTACAAATATATTATATTTGATGTATATGATTATTTCTGACCGAATTTAAAATACACTCTGCTATGCGCTTTCTGACATACTTAATTCCCGGCATTATCATTCTGATCAGCTGCACCGGACTCCAATCACAAGTTTGTTTCAACCGCCATTTTAATAGCGGTTTTATGGAATTCCCCACTCCGGGGCTGCCCCATGGAATGTGTTCTGTGGATTTTAATGGCGATGGCAAAAAAGATATAGCCACTGCTAATTTCTCTTCTAATACAGTTTCTGTTTTATTAGGTAACGGCAATGGATCTTTAGGTGTTGCGGCTAATTATGCTGCAGGATCTATTCCGATTGCAATTGTAAGCTCTGATTTTAATCTGGATGGACTCGCGGATCTCGCTACGGCAAATGCTGGCTCAGGGAATGTCTCTATAATATTGGGAACGGGTGGCGGTAATTTTGGCGCCGCTTCAAACTTTGCGGTTGGAGGAAATCCATCATCACTCACCTGTGCGGATTTTAACCAGGATGGTAAGCCAGACCTGGCGGCTACAAATTCAGCAGCAAATTCTGTTTCTGTATTGCTGGGGAACGGTAGCGGCGGATTTGGTGCAGCCTCAAACATCGTTGTTGGAACCAGCCCCAACTTTGTAATTTCCGGCGATTTCAATATGGATGGAAAAAAAGACCTGGGAATAGCTAACAATGGCTCAGATAATCTGAGTATTTTATTAGGCAACGGCTCAGGGTCATTCAGCTCTACTTTAATAAATACGAACGGAATTGGCCCGACTGCTCTATGCAGTTCTGATTTTAACCTCGACGGTTTTGAGGACCTGGCCTGTACGAATTCCACATCGGGTGATATTTCCGTATTCATTGGCAATGGGCTTGGTGGATTTGCAGCCCCCGTGCTTTATCCATGCGGGAGCTCTCCTGTTTCCATTGCCTGCGCCGATTTCAACAATGACTCGAAAAAGGACCTTGTCGTGGAGGGCCGGATTTTATTTGGAAGCGGCTCCGGAACTTTTACTTCTGTTAGCAGGCCGTATATAGGAGCTTCTTATTTTATGATTGGAGCTGATTATAACCTGGACGCGAACAATGATCTGGTTGTAGTCTCTGGAAGTTATGTCGTAATCATGCTGGGGGATGGATCAGGAAGCTTTGTGACGGACTACTATACAGGGACTAATCCAAGATTTGTTCTTTCGGGCGATTACAATTCTGACGGAAATCCTGATATTATTTCTTCCAATCAGAGTGGTAATAATATTTCGCTCTTAATTAACAGGGGAAACGGTGATTTTGATACTGCAGGAAACTTTGCTGTCGGTACAACTCCCTATTCTTTATGTACCAATGATTTTAACGGAGATGGGTTTAAGGACGTTGCAGTTGCGGTTTCTAATAACGTATCGGTATTGCTTGGAAATGGCACGGGAAGCTTTAGTCCATATACCAACTATCCTGCAGGAACAAATGTTAGAGCTGTAACCAGCGCAGATTTCAACGGAGACGGCAAGATTGATTTGGTGGTTGCGAATTATGGAGTCACTGGTAAGGTATCTGTTTTGATGGGTAATGGTAGCGGCGGGTTTGGCGCGCCAACAAATTTCCTGGCAGGGGCAAATCCGATCTCTATTGTAAATGCAGATTTTAATAATGATACCAAGCTTGATCTTGCAGTTGCGAATTACACTTCCAGCAGCGTATCCATATTGCATGGAGATGGATCGGGAAATTTCAGTGCCCCGGTAAATATTCCACTGCAACAAACGGGACCTTATCCTATTTCACTTGTTGCTGGCGATTTTAATGGTGATTCGAATGCTGATTTAGCAGTGGCAATTAACCAGGCGGATCTTGAGGTACTGTTTGGCGACGGAGCGACGGGTTTTACTATTAATGGATATCTTGTAGGCGCACTTAACGATCACCCGTACTCCGTGTGTACCGGCGATTTTAATGGAGATGGAAAAACAGATTTAGCCACAGGCAATAATAGCTCGTCGAATGTAGCTGTATTTCTGAATAATGGGTTGGGACTCTTCGGAACTGCGATAACATTTGCCTCAGGATATAGCTCATATGGCATTTGCAGCGCGGATTTGGATGGTAACGGCAAAGGAGATCTTGCCGTTGGGAATAACTCATCTTCGGTTATTTCAATCCTGTTGAATTCCCCGTCGGTTAATATTACAGGTACAGCGATCAGTTGTGCGGGAAATCCAAATACCTTGATTGCTAACGGCGCCACAACTTATACATGGAGCTCCAATGCGGGCAGCTCAACTTCAGCTTCCGTAGTTGTAGCGCCTGTATCAACTGTCACGTATACCGTTACAGGTACCACCTCGGGATGTTCGGATACTGCAACAAAGACCATTTTTGTTAACCCGCTTCCAGTGGTGAGCGCTAATGCTGGTATAAGCTCCGTATGTGCAGTAACAACAGTCATTTTATCGGGTAGTGGATCAGCCTCATCCTATGCCTGGACAGGGGGAGTATTAAACGGAGTGCCGTTTACCTTATCAGCAAATACAACTTATACCGTTAATGGCACGGATGCAAATGGTTGTTCGGATACAGCTTCTATTTACATTGCCCTGCCTACAGTGCCAACGCCGGAAATCTGTATGGTAACAGTAGACAGCATTTCGGCTAACAATTTAATTGTATGGGATAAGTCATTGTATCCATTAGCAGACACCTTTTATATTTATCGGGATACGGCAAATAATAACTATGCACTTATCGGCACAGTACCGGTGGATTCTCTCAGCCAGTTTGCAGATACGGTTAGATCTTTATATGCGGCAAATGGAGATCCTACAGCCTCATCCTGGCGGTATAAGATTGCCATCAGAGATACATGTGGGGTGCTCAGTCCGATGAGCCCGTATCATCAAACCATATTCATGATATTTCCTTCCGGAAATTTTAGCTGGAATCATTACCAGATAGAAGGGCAACCACAGCCGGTGCCTGGACTGTCGAGCTACCTGTTCAAACGGGACGATTTTGCAACGGGAAATTATGTAACAATACAGGCACTCAGCGCTTCTTCCCTCGCATACATCGATCCGCAGTACGCTACTTATGCGTCGACAGCTGATTGGCGCGTAGAAACGCAGTGGACTACTGCATGTACGCCAACGATGAGGCTAATAGATCCTGCTACTATGCTTACAACGGTTACGAAATCCCGTTCAAATATTAAGAACAACAGGATAATGGGAATTAAGAATAAGCCCGGCTCCTTTAACCTTGAGGTATATCCCAATCCAGCTTCTTCCTTTATTATTGTAAGCATGGATGCAAAAGTTGAGAGAGCACTACTCAGCATTGAGAATCTGCTGGGGCAGAAAGTGCAGAGCCAGGCCTGGGATAAAAGCAATACGCGTCAGTTTATAGATATTAGCCAACTGAACAAGGGTGTTTATTTTTTACGGATGGAAAGTGAAAAAGCAAATGCGGTGAAAAAGATCGTTGTGGAATAAAACAGTGATGAGTTATGTTGAACTTATTATAGCGGTATTTACCATTCAGGAATCACCCTGGAAAAGCCAGAAAAGCAAAGAAACTGTTGAAACTATGTTCTTTTGCTTCCAGGGTAGAAGATAAGTGACTGAAAAACCACAATTTAAGCCAGGGTTTTTCTTTTCACCCCTGTTAATTAAAAGCCGGCGGGTTTAGGCTTAAAATCCTTACTTTCGTTACTTGATTTTTCCGCTGTGCCGGCTGGTGCAAGTGGTTCTAAAGATTTGAAAATGACACAAGTGAAAAACGAGCAATTGACAACGGTAGATACCGCAAAAAAGTTAGGATTACTTCCTGAAGAATTTGAAAAAATAAAAAACATATTAGGGCGAACCCCGAATTTTACAGAGCTTTCCATTTTTTCTGTAATGTGGAGCGAGCACTGTTCCTACAAAAACTCCATTATCTGGCTAAAGACGCTTCCGAAAGACGGTCCGCACATGCTGGCAAAAGCGGGAGAAGAGAATGCAGGACTTGTAGATATCGGCGATGGACTGGCCTGCGCTTTTAAGATAGAATCGCATAATCACCCAAGCGCTTTGGAACCCTACCAGGGAGCAGCAACCGGCGTAGGCGGGATCAACCGCGACATTTTTACAATGGGCGCGCGTCCGATTGCCCAATTGAATTCGCTCCGTTTCGGCGATATTAAATCTGCGAAAACACAGTGGCTGATGAAAGGCGTTGTAAAAGGAATTGGTGATTACGGAAACGCATTTGGAATTCCTACCGTAGCAGGTGAGGTTTTCTTTGATGAGAGTTTCAGTGTAAATCCCCTTGTGAACGCCATGAGCGCAGGAATTGTGAAAGTAGGAGAAACCATATCCGCTACTTCCTATGGAGCAGGTAATCCTGTTTTTATTGTGGGATCAGCCACAGGCAAGGACGGAATCCACGGAGCTACTTTCGCTTCAGCGGATATTACCGAAGACTCGGCTAAAGATCTTCCCGCAGTACAGGTAGGAGATCCTTTCCAGGAAAAATTATTACTTGAGGCTTCTTTGGAGATCATCAAAACAGGCGCTGTTATAGGAATGCAGGACATGGGCGCGGCAGGGATCACCTGTTCAACAAGCGAGATGAGCGCAAAAGGAAAACACGGAATGAACATCTGGCTCGATAAAGTTCCAACCCGCCAGGCCAATATGCAACCCTTTGAAATTCTACTTTCCGAATCACAGGAGCGCATGCTCATCGTTGTGAAAAAAGGACGTGAAGAAGAAGTATTCAGAGTGTTCGATAAATGGGATCTGAATTGTAAGCAGATCGGTGAAGTGACCGAAGGTGATCGTTTGAAATACTATATGTATGGAGAGTTGGTTGCTGATGTTCCCGCAGATGATCTTGTTCTTGGCGGAGGTGCACCTGTTTATAAACGCGAATATAAAGAGCCTGCTTATTATGCCGAGTCAAAGAAATTCAGCATTGATACCGTAAAAGAACCCTCGGATTACAAAGCTGTAATGAACCACCTCGTGGCGCATCCTAATATCGCTTCAAAACGCTGGATCTATAACCAGTACGACAGTATGGTTGGAACAGTGAACATGAGCACCAACAGGCAGTCAGACGCGGCAATTGTAAATATTAAAGGAACCGATAAGGCAATTGTGCTCACAGTGGATTGCAACAGCCGGTATGTAAATGCGGATCCTGAAGTGGGTTGTGCAATTGCGGTGAGTGAAGCCGCCCGCAATATAGTGTGCAGCGGCGGAGAGCCGAGCGCAGTTACGAATTGCCTGAATTTTGGAAATCCTTATAATCCCGAAGTGTACTGGCAGTTTGTCGGTGCGATCAAAGGAATGAGCGCTGCCTGTCTTAAATTCAAAACCCCGGTAACAGGAGGTAATGTTAGTTTTTATAACCAGTCTTCTTACGAGGGACCTGTTTTCCCAACACCAACTATTGGTATGCTCGGCATCCTTGAGGATAAAAGCAACCAGATGGACATGAGCTTCAAAAATGAAGGCGATTATATTTACCTCATCGGGGAAAATAAAAATGATATTTCAGGTTCAGAATATGTGTATTCCTTCCAGAAGATAAAAAATACGCCTGCGCCTTATTTTAATCTCGACGAAGAATTCCAGGTACAGGAAGCAATTAAGAAATTGATCTCGAATAAGCTGGTGGAATCCGCTCATGATTGCGCAGACGGCGGGCTGTTCATCGCCCTGCTTGAATCAGCATTCAGTAAAGGCCTTGGTTTCGATATCTCCACTGACAAATCGATCCGGAAAGATGCTTTCCTTTTTGGGGAAGCGCAGAGCCGTGTAGTTGTAAGCGTTAAAAAAGAAAATGAAATTGCTGTGGTGGACGAATTGAAAAAGCAGGGTGTGAAGTTTTCCAAGCTTGGCTTTGTGAAAGGAAAAGAAACAAAGATCGATGAAGAGATCTGCGGAATGATCAGTGAATTTAAGCTCCTGTACGACACTTCTATTGAAAAGAATTTTGTTTAGGCGCTTGTGAAAAAAACCGCATGTATAGTTTTGTTATTTCTGTTCTCGGGTATTTCGGCGCAGCTAAGTGTTCATGACCTGATCGTTGCCGCGCAAGAGAAGGATTCACTCAAGGATTATGATGAGGCCCTGAGGTTGCTTGGTGAAGCGCTTTCAATCACTCATGGTAATGATACAGTACTTTACCTTCACAGTAAAGTAGAGTTGGAAAAGAACGAGTACAAAGCGGCGATCCACGATGCCGACGAAGCTATCAGCCATTCACACAATTACGCTGAAGCTTATTATATCCGGGGCCTTGTTAAAGCAAAGACAGGAAACTACGAAGGAGCGATCTCGGATCTCAATAAAGCCATACAACTTAAGCCTTCTTTCACCAAAGCCTGGTATAACCGTGGTCTTTCAAGGGCCTACATGGACGAATATGAAAAAGCCATTGCAGATTTTACAAAAGCTATTGAGCTTGATCCTTCTTATTGTAATGCCTGGTTCAATCGCGGATATTGGAGAGATATAAATGGCGACAGGCAGGGTGCAGTAGAAGACATAAAAAAAGCGATTGAGCTTGACCCACGAAATAAGGAAATGCACGCAGAGCTGGCGGTAATATATATTGAGCTGAATCAGAAAGAACAAGCCTGCGGTGAATACCAAAAAGCTGAGGGAGCCGGTAACGAACGCCTGGCAGAATTAATGAAAGATTATTGCAAATGAAAAAGCAAACTTTTAAGCTAATTGTCTTCCTCATCGTTTTGACCGCAGTGAATGTATGCCGCGCTCAATATTATATTGTTGATGTGGTCACTCTTCCGGAAACCTGCAGTGGCGGCAAAGTTACAATTCACCGCAGCGGAGGTACAGAACCGGTGTTCTACAACTGGAGCGATAATTATCATGGAAGCGAACGGGATGGTGTCCTGGCTGGTAATTATTCCGTTACTATTATGGATGCTGCGGGAAAAGACACAAGCATTGCTTTTACTGTTAAAAAAGAACGCTGCCCCATAAGTATTTCTCTCGCCTTTAGTCCAAATGGCGATGATATTAACGATGTTCTTACTATCGGGAACGTTGGTTTATATCCGGATTTCATGTTTCAGGTGTTCAATCGCTGGGGGCAAAAGGTTCATGAGCAAAGCGGAGGTAAATTTATCGCCTGGGACGGAAAGCAATTCGGAGTGAATGTTCCGGATGAATCGTATTACTGGATCTTTTATTTTGATTCGGCAATTAAAGATGATATTCAAACAGGAAGCGTTTCAATTATTAGGTGATGATGAAAAGACTATACATGCTTGTAATTTGCTTATACGCGCTCACCGGAGCCGCACAGCAGACCACAAGGTACAACCAATATCTGCTGAACAGTTACCTGATCAATCCCGCCTATGCAGGAACACATAATAATTATGAATTCATGGCAGGAAGACACGCGCAGTGGATCGGTTTTGATTATGCCCCTGTAAGTATGTTTTTCAGCACAACGTATACGTACCGTCCGAATTTTAATTACAAAGGCTGGCATGGCTTCGGCGGTTATGTTGAAAATGACAAGCGCGGAATGTTTACTACAAAGTCGGTTTATCTTTCTTATTCGTATCACGTACGGATCAGTAAAGGATATAACATGGGTATGGGACTTTTTGTTGGCGGAAAGAGCGTAGGAGTGAGCAATTCAGCAAGGAACACAGCAGATCCTGCCTTGAACCTCGCACTTAAGCCGATCATTTTTTATCCGGATATTGTTCCGGGATTCAGGCTATATTCTAAAAAAATGTTCATGGGCATTAGCGTACGAAATTTATACAAATACAATTTAACCCAGGGAAGTAAAAAAATAGGAACCGACTCCAAGCTCATCCCGACTATCTATTTTAATTACGGAAGAAAGTTCCACTCCGCAACGAACGAATTTACTATCGTCCCTTCTGTGAATGTTCAGACCTCAATTCTCAGTAAACCGCTTGTTGACGTTAGCCTGCTCGTTTCGTATAAAAACCGTATTGCTCTAGGCGCGACCTATACTGTTCTTAATTCGGCCACTGCCAACCTGCAGGTGCAGATATTGAAAAACGTTGTGTTCGGCCTTGCTTATAATTACGCTACCAACGGCCTCAGGAATGCAGCAGCGAACTCTGCCGAAGCAATTATTGGAATTACGCCCACCATGGGCAATGAACCGGTCAATAACAGGAACCGGGTCGCACGCTGCCCCGACTTTGATTTTTAGAAAATCTTAAGATTCAATCAAGCTCAGGCGCAGATTGGATCTTTAGATTTTCTTATGCCCTCGGGCATTTCTTAAGATTCAATCAAGCTCAGGCGCAGATTGGATCTTTAGATTTTCTTATGCCCTCGGGCATTTCTTAAGATTCAATCAAGCTCAGGCGCAGATTGGATCTTTAGATTTTCTTATTGTATTAAAGGTCTTCAGAATGTCAGACGAAATAAATTTATTAATTTGGCCCGCATACTAGCACCAGATTCAGGAGTGAGATAACCTTCTGTTTTTTTTAAAAGTTTAAAGATTTCTTATGAAAATAGAAAGTACAATTCCTTTCGGGATAACCAACTGGGAAAGCCTGGCTGAAGAAAAACACCCTGGCATTAGCGGACATGCGATTTGGAAAACAGTGCAGCTTGGTGAGATCAGGATAAGAATGGTGGAATATTCCGGGAATTATTTTGCGGATCACTGGTGCGACAAGGGCCATGTCATTTATTGTATCTCCGGGGAAATGACAACGGAGCTCAAGGATGGCCAACGATTTACATTAAAAGAAGGGATGTCCTACCAGGTTGGCGATAATTCGGACAGTCACCGCTCGTGGTCGGAAAATGGCGTGAAGCTTTTTATTGTAGACTAAGCACATAAGAACTGAGGTAAATGGGAGAGATCCTGTAAAAAATAATCAGGGCAAATGCTTACTTTTGCGGCTTAAAATACCCAATTATGAAAAGGACGATCAGTATTATTATAAGTTCAGTAATTATTGTTTTTTTATCGCTCATCGCCGCTTGCAAAAGCAAGCCGGCTCCCAAAACCACCTGTGCCGAGCCTAACCTTACTTACACCAGTGATATTAAACCCATACTGGATGTAAATTGCGCCACAACCTGCCATTCGGCTAAAAAACGCGCGCATGGAATCGACCTGAGCAATTACGAGTCTGTAAAAGCCAGCGCTTCTGACGCGTCTTTCCTGGGTTCTATTCGTCATGAGGGCGGTTATACTCCGATGCCTAAAAATCATGATAAGCTGGATGAACCTACCATTCAGAAGATTGCTTGCTGGATCCAGAATGGATCTAAGCAATAAACCTGATGTGGTTTCAGGAATGGCTCCGGCGGAGCCAATAATTAGGATATATTAAGCAAGAGATCGGCTCCAGAGGAGCTATAGTTAAATTTTTTAACCCAAGTCAAGTCGATTGCCTGTGGTTTTATTCGCTTAATTTTTCGCCGCCTATTCGTGTAAATTGGCGCCATTAGTGGCTGTCAAATTATTTAGCCACTCATTTTTCGAATGAGTCCAATGTGTTTCTTTTTTTGACAGCGAGTCAGAGTCAGGTATTCTCTGATCTAAAAATCGACTTCCAATATTCCACGACAATCCCTTTTTTTACACCGGAATTTTCCGGTTTTCAAGCACAATTATTTTTTAACCCGTACTTTTTCAAGAAGATAGCTTTCTTTTTTACAGTTCAGGCAACCCTCGTTTCTTTAAGCGCGTCTTTGCATAAAGGACCTTATTAAAAACGATAAACCTCAACTTATGAAAAACAATCTTTACTTATTCGGTTCAATAGCATTGCTAATCGGGCTAAGCATTAATATCGCCTTGTCGGATAGCAATGGCAAATTAGGAAACTCAGGGGCACCCGGCGAAAGCACCTGTTCGCAATCGCACTGCCATGGCGCGGGTAATGGCAACGGTTCGACAGGCGGCTTAGCCGATAACATGGGGCCAGGCTCGATAGTGCTAAGCTGCTCGAACATGCCAACCGGAACATATAGCGCGGGAACAACTTATAACATGACCGTAACTATTACTGAGGCTGGAAAAAGTCTTTTCGGATTTGATGCTGTTGCCGTTGACAACGGAATGTCCAATGCAGGAACGATCGCACTTACCGATCCGACGCACACCCGCAAGGGAACGCCCTTGAATTCCGGATCCATGTACATCACGCACCAGTCAGCACCTGCGGGACAACCGACCACAACAAATCCCGCCAATTTTTCTTTCGACTGGACACCAACTGCTAATGTCGGACCCGTTACTTTTTATTTTGACGGTATAGCAGCGAATAACGACCAGAAAGAAAATGCCGGTGATAACGTTTATAAAGGAAGCATGGTGATCAATCCTGCAACCGCTATTGCCGCGCCTTATGTTTCCACTTCACTGGTGAACGCTACCCTTAGGGCAACGACAACAGCGCCTGGAACAGTTCGCGCTTTCTTTGTGGCCGGCCTGGCGCTGACAGGAAACCTAACCGTTAGCGCTCCTTCTCCTTTTGAGCTTTCTACTAACCCAACATCAGGATTCAGTACGACGGCAATCAATCTAAGTCCAACGTCAGGAAATGTAAATGCAAACAAAATTTATGTGCGTTATAACCCAACGCTTCCTGGTTCTGCAACTGCGACACTTACAGTTGCAAGCACTGGCGCTACAAGCAAAACAGCAACTTTAACGGGACAAACGGCAACTCCGAATATTGGAAACCCAAGCGTAAGCACCATTCCTACATTTACCACTACGGTTGGAACGCCATCGGCCATCGATAGCTTTGTTATCACTGTCAACAACCTCATCGATACTGTTTTTGTAAATGCTTCCGCGAATTTTGAGATCTCGCATAAACCTACGATCAGCTTCAATCCCTGGGACTATGCAAATCCATTTCCTCCTATCTGGGCCTTTACGAATGTAAAATATTATGTCCGTTATAATCCAATCGCTGCGGGAAGTCATACAGGGACAGTAACAATTTCTTCTACAGGCGGTGTCTCAAAAGTGGTGAACGTAAGCGGGATCAGTACTGCGCCTACTGGCATTTTTGAAAACAATTTCAGTTCGCAATCGGTAAAGGTATATCCAAACCCGGTTAAGAATAGCGCAGCAATAACACTGAACCTGGAGAATAAGGAAAACCTGGCGATCAGTCTTGTTAACCTTAGCGGTCAGAAAGTAAAGGATATCGCATGCAAAAGCTTTGCGGAAGGGACACATACTTTTTCTTTTGACTGTTCAGATGTTCCACAGGGTTTATACTTTGTGAGTATTCAGGGAAGCAGGTTGAAGATCATGAAAAAGCTGATCATTGAATAAATTAAATTTTGTTGGTTGGGTTAAGGGAAGGGAGACAGGCTGCGGGGCCGTTTCCCTTCCAAAACTTTCAAGAGTCTGATCAGAAGCTTTTACAAATTATATCTCATAAATTAAAGTTCAGAAAATGAAAAGTAGCATCGCCATACCGGTAGTGGTTTTTTAAAAGATGAAGAACGCCTTTTACTATATCATGATCTTAATGATCAATGGGGCCTGCTCTTATAACAAGTGGGAGGAGATCAAACCGAAAGATCCTGCAGCGGCAAGCTGCGATACTTCAATGGTTATTTCTTATTCAGGCGATATTGTTCCCATTATGAACAGCAGCTGTGGAGCATTGGATAATAACTGCCATTCTTCCGGTTCAACCGTTGGTGGAAATGTAGTGTTGGATGTTCAGATAGGCGTTGCCTATTGCGCAACAACCAGCACAACGGGTTCAAACGGACAACTGGTAAGCTGCATTACCTGGGATGGGAACAGTTCTCCTATGCCTAAGAACGGAAGTAAGCTGAGTTCCTGCGACATTATGAAAATCCAGAAATGGG
>JBJMLS010000155.1:0-6305 GCA_045805185.1 Bacteroidia bacterium
ACCTCAAGATTAGTTCTCTTTATAAGAATCGTGGAAGACTACCACGTCGATAGGTTGCAGATGTAAAGGCAGTAATGTCAAAGTCGAGCAATACTAATTATTCGTAAGCTTTCTGTTATGCGCATCCCAAATTCACTCGTGTCTTTTCTTTATGTTAATCTTATTTGGTTAACTGTTATCTGCTATTCGTTATCGGAACAATCCCATAACTTATAACCAATAACAATTAAACCTAAACACTTTATGGTGTCTATTTCGCCGGGGATCACCTCTTCCCATTCCGAACAGAGTAGTTAAGCCCGGCTGAGCTGATGGTAGTTGGCCTAAAGCCCGCGAGAGTAAGTCGATGCCAATCTTCAGAACCTCCACAGATATGTGGGGGTTTTGTTTTTTATGTAATTTAGCATTGCATCTTATACAATAAGGCACCATTGTTGTTATTTGTCGCCCAGATTATTAATTTTAAACTAATACCATGAAAAAACTGATCCTCTTCTCCCTCATCCTGCTTGCCACTGCCGGCGTTTCAACTGCTCAAACAGCAACAACAACTACAGCTACCACAGCAACAAAGCCTGATCTCAAAGCGCCGGAAATGAAATTCGATAAAATGGAATACGATTTCGGGAAGATAACGCAAGGCGATGTGGCCACACACGAATTCACATTCAAAAATGTGGGCAAATCACCGCTGATCATTAACCAGGCGCAGGGATCCTGCGGCTGCACGGTTCCGGAATGGCCAAAAGAACCAATTAAACCGGGAGCTAAAGGTGTTATTAAGGTCACCTTCAATTCAGCACACAAATCAGGTGTGCAGGATAAAACTGTTACCATAACAAGCAATGCCAAAGAAGAAAAAATGGTGCTGCACATGAAAGGTGAAGTTATTGTTCCGGTAGTTGACGCACCTGTTAATACTACTCCGGCTAATACAGAAGAAAAAAAATAATCCAGGAATAAATTAAAAATCCCGTCACGCTTTAGCGGGACGGGATTTTTTTTGAATTGAATTCTTCTATAGGATATGCTTAGCCTTGTCGATGGCGCTGCTCAATCCTTCGTTATGGATCCCGCCGGCAGTCGCATAAAAAGCCTGACCGCCTCCGCCACCCTGGATATCTTTTGCTAATTCACGAACAATGGTTCCTGCATTCAGGTTCTTTTCCTTCACCAGGTTATCAGAAATAATGACCGATAAACTTGGTTTGCCTTTTATTTCCGTTCCGATCACACAAACTAAATTGTCAACCTGGTTCCGCAATTCAAATAACATATCCTTTAGAGCTTCTGCGCTGTCCAGGTCTATTTTTTCTGCAATAAAGTTCACTCCGTTGTGCGATTTTTGCTTTGCGATCAGCTCCTTTTTCAATACCTGCGCCTTCTCTTTAACAAGATGATTTAACTGTGTTTTTAATTCATGATTCTCCTCGATCAGGTGATTCAATCCTTTCACTACATCTTTGCTGTGCTTCAATAAAACCTTTATTTCATTCAGCGTTTCCAGTTGCTCGTTAAAATAATTCTCTGCTTTTACTGCGGTAACCGCTTCTATCCGGCGAATGCCCGCTGCTACGGCGCTTTCCGAAATGATCTTGAAATAACCGATCTGTCCTGATGCTTTTACATGTGTTCCCCCGCAAAGCTCAATGCTGTAATCCTTATCAAAAGTAACTACGCGAACCATATCACCGTACTTTTCACCGAACAGGGCCATCGCGCCTGTTTTCTTCGCGTCCTCGATCGGCATTAATTTGATCTCCGCTTTGATGTTCTCACGGATCTTCTCATTCACCAGGTGTTCTACCTCATGGATCTCTTCATCGCTCAGTTTTGCGAAATGTGAAAAGTCGAAGCGCAAATGTTCATCGTTCACCAGACTTCCTTTTTGCTCTACATGCGTGCCCAGGATCTTACGCAGAGCCGCGTGCATCAGGTGTGTGGCGCTGTGGTTATTTTCTGTAAACGATCTCTTTGTTTTATCCACTTTTACCTGGAAACGCGCGATGGCATTCTCCGGCATCTTATCGGTGATATGGATCGTAATGCCGTTCTCTTTTTTAGTGTCTACAATGAAAACGGTTTCACTGGAACTTTCAAACACACCGGTGTCGCCAACCTGTCCGCCGCTCTCCGCGTAGAACGGAGTTTTGTTCAGCACCAGGTGGTACTGCTCTTTTGTTTTTGTTTTAACTTTCCGGAAACGCGTAATATAGGCTTCACACTCCAACGCATCGTAACCGATGAATTCAACGTGCTTTCCTTTATCTCCTCTCCATTGCACCGCGGTATAGATCCAGTCATCGGTATCCACTGCGGCGGCTGAACGCGAACGCGTCTTCTGCTCTTCCAGGTATTTCTGAAAACCGGTTTCGTCAATGCTAATATCATAACCCCGGGCAATAAGCGAAGTTAGATCCACCGGAAAGCCATAGGTATCATACAATTCAAAAACAACTTTCCCATCGATCACTTTTTCCTTATGCTGATTCGTAATTTCAACACATACACTGTCAATACGCTTTAAACCATATTCCAGTGTTTTGTAAAAAGAGTGCTCTTCTTCACGGATCACTTTTTCTATTAAAAGTTTTTGTGATTTCAGTTCCGGGAACGCGTCTCCCATTTGGTTAGCAAGTGTTGGTACTAAACGGTACATGAAAGGTTCCTTCAGGTTCAGGGATTGGTATCCGTAACGAATGGCGCGGCGAAGAATTCTCCTGATCACATAACCTGCACCGGTATTGCTGGGTAATTGTCCATCCGCAATAGAAAAAGAAATGGCGCGGATATGATCGGCGATCACACGCATTCCTGTATTGATCACTTGTTGTTTTTTGTGATGCTCCTCATCTTCGGGCTTATAACGCAATCCGCTTATTTCCTCAACTTTCTCAATGATGGGAGAGAATACATCTGTATCGTAATTAGAGGTTTTCTTTTGAAGCACGCGTACCAGTCGCTCAAAGCCCATGCCTGTATCCACATGCTGGCTCGGAAGCTTTTCAAGGCTACCATCTGAGCGGCGGTTGAACTCCATGAATACATTGTTCCAGATCTCGATAACCTGCGGATCGTCTTTATTCACCAGCTTTGCACCGCTGAATTTCTCACGTTCTTTTTTGCTGCGGCCATCGTAATGGATCTCAGAGCAGGGACCGCAAGGACCCATGTCTCCCATCTCCCAGAAATTATCTTTTTTATTTCCTCTGAGAATACGGTCCTCCGGAACATGCTGCTTCCAGATGTCGTACGCTTCCTGATCGAAGGCAAGCTTTTCGTTCGGGTCTCCTTCGAAAACCGTGACATACAAACGATCTTTATCAATTTTGTAAACTTCAGTTAGTAGTTCCCAGGCCCATTCGATCGCCTCTTTTTTAAAGTAATCGCCGAAGCTCCAATTGCCCAGCATTTCGAACATGGTATGGTGATAAGTATCCACACCTACTTCTTCCAGGTCATTGTGTTTTCCGCTTACGCGCAGGCATTTTTGCGTATCTGCCACACGCGGGTATTTTATCGGGGCATTGCCAAGAAACAGATCTTTAAACGGAGCCATGCCGCTGTTATTGAACATCAGGGTCGGATCTCCTTTCACAACCAGTGGCGCTGAGGGAACAATGTGGTGACCTTTGGATTTGAAAAAGTCTAAAAATGTTTTTCTTACTTTGCTTGATTCCATAATCTTGCTGATATAACGTATTTCTATAAATTTAAGGAGTACTAAAATACAATAATTCGGGGGTTTTTGACTCAAATTAAGGATTGCAAATCTAAGCTATTTTCTTATTTTTGTAGGTCCCTAAAACGGACTGTTTTTCAACAAGATGTCAAGAGTTAAATACAGGTTCAATAACAAAAGCCTCACTTATGAAAAAGTGAAGCTGAGCTGGAAGGAAAGAGGTCTGCGCATTCTTTCTTACCTGGCTACAGGCTCCGTGTTTGCTGTGATCACGATACTTCTGGCTTACCGCTTCCTGGATTCGCCCAAAGAGAAGCAATTGCGCCGCGAACTTGAAACGGTTCAACTGCAGTACCAGCTTTTGTCGCAGAAAATGGACCAGCTCCAGGTTGTGATGAACGATATGCAGGACCGCGACAATAATATTTACCGTGTGATCTTTGAAGCGGAGCCAATTCCCGATGAAATGCGCAAGGCAGGATTCGGGGGAGTGGACCGTTACAAGAAACTGGAAGGTTATTCCAGCTCAGAGCTGATGGTAGAAACCACCAAGCGATTGGATCGCCTCACCAAGCAGCTTTACATACAATCCAAATCGTTTGATGATGTGGTGAAAATGGCAAAGAACAAAGAGCAACTCATCAATTCCATACCGGCCATTATGCCGATCAATAACAAGGACCTTCGCCATCAGCCCAGCGGTTTCGGCTGGAGGACACATCCTATTTATAAAACGTCTGAATTTCATCCGGGAATGGATTTTGCCTCGGCGGAAGGAACGCCGATCTATGCAACAGGTGACGGCGTTGTGGAACGTGCAGATAATATGGCCCAGGGTTATGGAAACCACGTGGTCATTGACCACGGCTATGGCTATCAAACACTTTACGGGCACATGAGCAAAATGGTTGCAAAGGCCGGACAAAAGATCAGGCGCGGCGACCTTATCGGTTATGTGGGCAGTACAGGTTTATCGACAGCGCCACATGTTCACTACGAAGTGATCAAGAACGGAGAAAAAGTGAACCCGATCAATTTTTATTATGATGATCTTTCTCCTGAAGAATACCAGATCATGCTGGAGCTTTCTTCCAAATCTTCCCAATCCTTCGACTAAGCCAATTTATGCAAATCAGGAAAATTGGCTTTGCTACGGCAGTTTCACTTGTGATCGCGAATATGATCGGTACAGGCGTATTCACCAGCCTGGGCTTTCAGGTAATGGGCGTGCATACTTTTTTCGCCGTACTGGTGCTTTGGCTCATCGGCGGGATAATGGCGCTCTGCGGAGCTTTGGTGTATGGAGAGATCGGCGCCGCTTTTCCGCAGAGTGGAGGCGAATACAATTACCTTTCTAAGTTATATCATCCGCTGGTAGGCTTTCTTTCAGGCTGGGTTTCTTCAACAGTTGGCTTTGCCGCTCCCGTGGCGCTTGCCGCTATGGCTCTGGGGAAATACGTTCAAAGCGTTTTCCCTTCAGCGGATCCGACCTTAACGGCTATTTGCGTACTAGCGGCGATAACTTTATTGCATGCCACAGATCTAAAGGCCGGTGCAGGATTTCAGAGGGCGCTTACATTTTTGAAAGTTGGATTTATCCTGTTCTTTATCATTGCAGGATTGATGAGTACTTCTTCTCACCAGGAACTTTCCTTATTGCCAACAAGTGAAAGTTATTCCGATATTTTTGCAAATGGCGCGTTTGCAGTTTCCCTGTTCTGGGTTTCCTATTCTTATTCGGGGTGGAATGCAGCAGCTTATATGACTGGTGAGATCGAGAATCCAAACAGGAATTTGCCGCGTTCTCTCTTTGTGGGAACACTGATCGTGAGTATCCTTTATGTATTGCTGAACTATATTTTTCTGCTTACCACTCCCGTAGCTGAGCTTTCCGGACAGGTTGAGATAGGTCATATCAGCGCCACGCATATTTTCGGAGAGTCTTTCGGGAACTTTATGGGAATTATCATTTCCTTATTATTGGTGTCCAGCATCAGCGCTATGGTAATGGTTGGCCCGCGGGTTGTTTCTTCCATCGGCGAAGAGTTGAAATTATTGAACCTGTTTTCGATTAAAAATAAAAGAGGGGTTCCTTTTATTGCAGTGATCTTTCAATCGCTGATCGCACTTGTGCTGATCCTCACTGCAAAATTCAATGAGGTATTGGAGCTGATCGGTTTTACACTGAGCCTTTTTACAACGCTGACTGTCTTTGGCGTCTTCATTCTTCGCTATAAGTTCAAAACTCTTGAACGGCCCTACAGGACCTGGGCCTATCCTGCAACCCCGATCATTTTCCTGATCATCAATGCATGGATATTGTATTATGGCTTTACCTCCAAAATGTCTTCCTCGCTTTACGGTCTGGCCATTGTGGCGGTTGGAGCGCTGATATGGTTTGCAGGAAATTCGGGAAAGAAAAATTCAATCAAGATCAATACATGAACAGAGTAATTTGTAGCGCTGTTATAACAGCATTTTTATTCAGCTCCTGTGGTGAAAGCAAAAATACGGGGAAAGAAACAGGAAAGCAGGACAGTGTAACTAATTCATCCGATACGGTTAAACAGCTGCCGGAATCCGGGATTAAGGATTGCACCAATGATTCGCTGGACGAATTGGC
>JBJMLS010000156.1:0-4933 GCA_045805185.1 Bacteroidia bacterium
ACATACAGCAAAGGCTCCGGTAGAAGCCAAACATTATTAGATAAATTAAATATGGCGGCTTGATCTGATTACAAAGACATTAAAAAATAGATCTGCAATCACATACAGCAAAGGCTCCGGTAGAAGCCAAACATTATTAGATAAATTAAATATGGCGGCTTGATCTGATTACAAAGACATTAAAAAATAGATCTGCAATCACATACAGCAAAGGCTCCGGTAGGAGCCAAACATTATTAGATAAATTAAATATGGCGGCTTGATCTGATTACAAAGACATTAAAAAATAGATCTGCAATCACATACAGCAAAGGCTCGGGTAGGAGCCAAACATTATT
The DNA here is from genome assembly GCA_045805185.1 of Bacteroidia bacterium. GTDB lineage: Bacteria > Bacteroidota > Bacteroidia > B-17B0 > Aurantibacillaceae > JAHEYF01. The sequence continues at coordinate 339 of JBJMLS010000156.1, forward strand.
AGATAAACATTAAATACAAATCCCGGCTCCAGCGGAGCCGAACATTAAAAAAATAAAAAGGCCGGATTATGGCAAACACATATACACAATTCTTCTACCACCTTGTCTTCGCTGTAAAAGGAAGAGAAAACCTCATACACATTTCGTGGAAAGATGATCTGTATAAATATATTTCCGGAATTATTGAAAAACAGGGGCAAAAGCTATATATCCTCAACGGTATGCCCGATCATATTCATTTATTGATAAGCTGTAAGCCCACAGTTAAATTTTCTGATCTGGTTAAGGAAGTAAAGGAGCATTCCACAAAATACATTAACCAGAATAAACTTGTAAAAGGTAAATTCAGCTGGCAGGAAGGTTACGGAGCCTTTACCGTTTCATTCGGAAATGTTAATGCCGTTTTAAATTATATCAAGAACCAGGAAGAGCATCACAATAAAAAAACTTTTCGCGAAGAATACATTGGTTTTTTAGAGGAACAGCAGATCGTATACAATGAAAAGTTTATTTTTGAGGAAAACTTAGTTTAGAAAAAACATGAGTGATACAAAAATACTTATTCTGAAATTCAGCGGCCTGGGTTCATGTTTGCCCCTCTGGGGCAATGGTTATAGTTAGAATGCATCTGTTAATAATGTTTTGTCCCTAGCGGGACAAGGTGGAATGAAGATTGAATCATGAAATAGAAGTTAAATATTAGCCTAGATCAAAATAAAACAATGGTTCCGGAAGATCGGACATTAATAGTTTCCCGATCAGAAATTACTAGAAAGAAAAATGGAAGACAACACAAATAACGAACACAACGAGCTTAGCAGCATTACCCATGTTTCGGGAATGTTCAAGACCTGGTTCATCGATTACGCCAGCTACGTAATACTGGAACGCGCCGTTCCCGCTCTTGAAGACGGATTAAAACCTGTGCAGAGAAGGATCCTTCACAGTATGTGGGAAATGGAAGACGGTCGCTACAACAAAGTAGCGAATGTGATCGGGAACACGATGAAATACCATCCGCACGGCGACGCCAGCATTGGTGATGCCATGGTTGCGATTGGCCAGAAGGATCTGCTGATCGACTGCCAGGGTAACTGGGGAAATATTTTAACCGGAGACAGTGCCGCTGCTCCACGTTACATTGAAGCGCGCCTTTCCAAATTCGGATTAGAAGTACTCTACAACCCAAAGACCACCAACTGGGGAATGAGCTATGACGGCAGGAACAAAGAGCCGGTTACGCTTCCCGTAAAGTTCCCCTTATTGCTTGCACAGGGTGTAGAAGGGATCGCCGTAGGACTTGCCTGTAAAATTCTGCCGCATAACTTCAACGAGTTGATCGATGCTTCCATCCAGATCCTTAAAGGGAAAAAAGCAACCGTTTATCCTGATTTTCCAACCGGCGGTATCGCGGATTTTTCGGATTACAAAGACGGATTACGCGGCGGAAAAATAAAAGTAAGGGCGCGCATCAAAGAGCTGAATGCAAAAACACTCGTCATTACGGAAATTCCTTTTGGAACGACTACCAGCTCCCTGATCGATTCGATATTGGCTGCGAATGACAAAGGAAAGATCAAGGTAAAAAAAGTAGAAGACAATACCGCGGAAAACGTGGAGATCCTCATTCACCTGCAGCCTGGTATTTCCCCTGATAAAACAATTGACGCGCTTTATGCTTTTTCCAATTGCGAAATGAGCATATCTCCCAATGCCTGTATCATTCATGAAGAAAGGCCAAAGTTCATTGGCGTTTCAGAGATCCTGAAAACAAATACGCAGAATACGCTGGAACTCCTGAAAAGAGAGCTTGAAATTGAAAAATTCGAGCTGGAGGAAAAATGGCACTTCGCTTCCCTGGAGAAGATCTTCATTAAGGAGGAAATGTATATTGATTTTAAAAAGTACAGCGATAAGGAAACTTTATATAAATATTTATACGAGCGCTTTGCTCCTTTTAAACGCAAGCTTATCCGCGAGGTAACCGATGAAGACCTGCACCGTCTGACGCAGATCCCTATGATCCGGATCACGCGCTTTGACAGTATGAAGGCAGAAGCGCACATGAAGGACCTCGACGATAAGATCGCACAGGTTAAGCACCACTTAGCGAACCTTACCGAATTTGCCGTAAATTATTTTAAAGAATTAAAGAAAAAATACGGAGCAGGCAGGGAACGCAAAACCGAAACCAAGCAACTGGAAACCATTGTTGCAACCAATGTAGTAATGGCAAACGAGAAGCTTTACGTGAACAAAGCCGAAGGTTTCGTGGGTACAGGTTTGAAAAAAGACGAGTTTGTTTGCGATTGTTCGGATATCGATGACATTATTGCGTTTACCAAAGAAGGTAAGATGAAAGTGTTCAAAGTGGCGGACAAGGTATTTGTCGGAAAAGACATTATTCACGTTGCCGTATTCAAAAAGAACGACGAGCGCACCACGTATAACATGATCTACCGCGACGGACCCAAAGGGATCACCTTTATCAAGCGGTTCAATGTGACCGGTGTTACACGTGATAAGGATTATTCATTGACAAAAGGAACTCCGGGATCAGAAGTTCTTTATTTCACCGTTAATCCGAATGGCGAAGCGGAAAAAGTAACCGTTCACCTGCGCCAGGTTTCCGGATTACGAAAGTTCGAGATCGACCAGGATTTCTCCGAGATCCAGGTAAAGGCAAGAGGTTCGCTGGGGAACATTGTAACCAAATACGCGGTGAAGAAAGTCTCCCTGCTTGAGAAAGGCGTTTCCACTCTTGGCGCGGAAGACTACTGGTTCGAGGATAGCATTCACCGGCTGAACAAGGACGAAAGAGGAACTTACCTTGGTAAATTCAGCGGCAACGATAAGATCCTTACGATCTCTTCCAGCGGCTATTACAAGCTGTATAATTTTGACCTGTTGAATCATTTTGATGAGGACATCATCCTGATCGAAAAATTCTATCCGAATGTGCCGGTATCGCTGATCTATTTCGATGGAGAAAGCAAGTCTTATTTCACCAAGCGATTTGTTCCGGAGCAGACCTCTGCTAAAACGCTTATCATTACGGAGCATGAAAACTCAAGGGTGGAACTCGTAACCACGCAGAATATTCCAATTGTAGATGTGAAATTCGGTAAAGAGAAAGACAAAGAGATCCCGGATGAGACTATCAACCTGATCAGCTTTTCTCCAATGGTGAACATGAAGGCAAAAGGTAAAAAGCTTACCTCTTACAAGGTAAAAGAGATCAATTTGAAGGAAGCTGAAGAAATGGATACCGATGGCGATGATGACAATGATACCGGTTTATCACCTGTTGAATTGCACCGCCGGGCCATGCAGAAGATCAGCAAGATGAACGCAAAGGATTTTATGGATGGTGACTCGCAGACAGAGATAAAATTTGATTAAACGGGTGGCTCATCATAAGTAAATGCCAGTTGAATAATAAATACGCAGACGGATGAGTGGGAATTCATATAATTCGTGGCAAAAAACAGCAAAGCTGTGTTATTTAAATAGAAAAGTTCCTGTATAATTTGATTTTCGAATTTATTTTTTTCTTACCGCATGAATTACACCATTGATCCTAAAAAGACACTGACCCTGGCGGAGATAGATACCATTATCTCTAAAAACCTGAAACTGAAATTATCCGATGGCGCGGTAAAAGCTATTAACCAATGCCGCAGCTACCTGGACAAGAAAATGAGTTCCCAAAAAACTCCTGTCTATGGCATTAATACGGGCTTTGGATCACTTTGCAATGTGGTGATCCCGGACAAGGACCTGGAACAGCTCCAGGAAAACCTGGTAAAATCGCATGCCTGCGGAACAGGAGACGAAGTACCCACCGATGTGGTAAAGCTGATGCTTTTATTGAAGATCCAGGCTTTTTCCTATGGAAAATCGGCTTGTCACATTGATACGGTAGAACGACTGATCTATTTTTACAACAACAACATTTTTCCTGTCATTTACCAGCAGGGTTCTTTAGGCGCTTCAGGCGATCTTGCTCCGCTGGCACACATGTCCCTGCCTCTTCTGGGTTTGGGTGAAGTGTATTACCTGGGTCTGAAACAGGAAACAGAAAAAGTATACAGGCAACTCAAATTAAAACCGCTTAAATTAAAGTCAAAAGAAGGACTTGCCCTGTTGAACGGAACCCAATTCATGAGCGCTTATGGCGTATGGTGCCTGCTGAAAGCGGGAAGACTCAGCGCTGGAGCTGACCTTATCGGCGCGGTTTCACTGGAAGCTTTTGATGGAAGGATCGAACCCTTCAGCGCGAACATACACGCCATACGTCCGCACCCCGGGCAGATCAGTACTTCCGCCTTCTACCGCGAAATATTGAAAGGGAGCGAGATCATCAAACGCAAAAAAGAGCATGTACAGGATCCTTATTCCTTCAGGTGCATTCCGCAGGTGCATGGCGCGAGTAAGGACGCCATTGCTCACATAAAAACTGTTTTTGAAACAGAGATCAATTCCGTTACCGATAATCCCACTGTTTTTCCTGAGGATGACGAGATCATTTCAGGAGGCAATTTTCACGGACAAACGCTTGCCCTATCCCTCGACTTTTTAGCAATGGCATTAGC
>JBJMLS010000157.1:0-7368 GCA_045805185.1 Bacteroidia bacterium
ATACTTTATCTTTTACTTTTCTTTGCGTTCACTGTAAAAGCGCAGGTTCCCAATAATCCAAAGAACGATGATGCCGATAATCAGCAAAACCAGAACATCGAGATCCTTTCCGAACAGAACCAACAGGAAGATGCAGATTATACCAATCTTGTGGAAACACTTAATAATTTCAGAGCGAATCCGATTAATCTCAACAACACAAGTAAGGATGAGCTGGAAGACCTTCAATTGCTCACCGAAATTCAGATCAATAACCTGCTTAATCACATTGAAAAAAACGGCAGGCTCATCACCATATACGAATTGCAGGGTGTGCGTGGTTTCGACCTGGGAACGATCCGCAAGATCTTACCTTATGTGAAAGTGTCGGATAATTTTTCCTCTTCACATTTTACCATTGGAACAATGTTCAGGAATGGCTCACATGAGGTCATAACAAGGTACCAAAGGATCCTCGAGCACCAGAAAGGATTTGACAAGTACAACGATTCCCTTCTTGGAGCAAAACCTTCAGCCTATTACCTGGGTTCGCCTGAACGTGTTTTTATGCGTTACCGCTTTAAGTACAGTAACAATGTTTCCTGGGGACTGATTGCGGAAAAAGATGCCGGAGAACGATTTCAGGCCATTGACTCCCTTCATAAAAAAGCCGGCTTTGATTTTTATACGGCGCATTTATTTATCCGGAACATCGGAATTATTAAATCGCTGGCCATCGGCGATTATCAGGCTTCTTTCGGCCAGGGCCTGGTAATGTGGCGTGGCTTCGCTTTCGGAAAATCTTCTGCCATATTGAACGTCAAACGAAATGCAATGGGACTAAGGGCCTACAATTCGGTTGATGAAAATCGTTATTTGCGGGGTGCGGCAACAACACTGAAATTTAATAAAATTGAAACCACCGTGTTTTATTCGCGGAAAAAAATTGATGCAAATGTGACCGCTTACGATACCATTAACGGCACTTTATCCGATCCGGAAGAGATCAGCAGCCTCATCCAAACGGGAACGCATGCTACAATAAGTGAATTGAAAGATAAAGACGTTATTACGGAAACAATAATGGGTGCTAATGTTTCTTACAGGGGAAAACGATTAAGCATCGGCACAACAGCGCAGGCATTCCAATTAAGCGCCGGACTCAATAAAACACCGAACGACTATAACCGTTACGATTTTACCGGAAAAAAAAATGCAAACGCAGGAATTGATTTCAGCTATGTATTCAGGAATGTAAACCTTTTCGGCGAGGGAGCCATTGCACAAAACGGGGGGAAAGCCTTTACCGGCGGCGCTGTTGTAGCGCTGGATCCCAAACTCACATTTGTTGCCATGTACCGCAAATTCGACCGTAATTATCAAAACCTGCTGGCCTTGGCCGTTTCAGAAAATACCCTCCCGCAAAATGAGCAGGGACTATACCTTGGGGTTGAAGCACGCATCAGCAGGAATCTCACCTTTACTTCTTACTTTGATCAGTTCAGGTTTCCCTGGTTGAAATCCAGCGTTAGCGCTCCAAGCAACGGTAGTGATTTTTTTTCGCAGCTTAACTGGACGCCGAATAAAAAAACCAGCATGTATTTCCGCTACCGGAACCGTACCAGGCAGGAAGACACAAGCATTCCGGACATGTTCAATTACCCGGTTCCCGTACAGCAGGAAAACTTCAGGTACAACGTTTCTTTTCAGCTCCTGCCTTCTATAAAATTACGTTCGCGGATCGAATACATAACGTACCGGAAACAGGACTCTAAGCCGGAAACAGGAATGCTCATCTTTCAGGATGTTGTTTACAAACAATTGGGCAAACCCCTTGAAGTTACTTTCCGTTATGGACTCTTTGAGACAGACGGATACAATAGCCGGGTTTACAGCTATGAGAATGATGTTTTATATTCGTTCTCTATTCCCGCCTTATACAATAAGGGAAGCAGGGTATACCTGATGTTCGATTATACCGTGACGCGAAGGATCGAAGTGTGGGCGCGCATAGCACAAACCTTTTATACCAATCAAACGATTCAGAATGCAGGAAGCACAACCGAGATCAAAGGACCTGCTAAAACAGAGATAAAATTGCAATTGCGGTATAAGATTTGATTTGCCGCCGTGATTTCAGGGAATTTCTATCTTTGATCAGCACTTTATTAAGATCACTTTAATAATCTTACCGGTCACCAAAAATAAAAAGATGAAAAAACTGCCACTCTTGTTTTTTTTTATTCACGGTTTTATCGGCACATCTCAGACAGTACTCGTTTCACAGCCGAATATCGCTATGGAATACCAGATCCCAAAAAGCTGGAAGGTTCAGGAGTTCTTTAAAACAAGCTGGGATGAGCCGGGCGGCAGCAGTGTTTGTCCCTGCGCGGGTACAATAAACATTCTTAAAATTCCGGCAGGTGGTGATGAGTTTGAATACATTCACATGGTTGCCTATCCCAGCGATAAGAAAGGCCAGAATGTAGAGAAGCGCCGGGGAGCCTGGCAATACCGGTTTGTTCCGGTGGAAAATGCAGATACGATCAATTACGCGAATTTCATCTGGCTCAGGTATACTTCTAAATTTGTTGTGCACGGAGGCGAGAACCGCTTCAAGGATTGCGTCGTCTGGAAACTGGAATCACACAAAGGAAAAACTTATTATACTTTATATTTCTGGGCAAGGCCAACAGTATTCAAAGAGCATCAGCCCGAAATAGAAAAGATCATCGCGAGTTTCAAAGGGATCTGATCACCGGACAACAGTTACATGTCCTACCAGCTGTTTACGATCGCCTTTTATCGTTTTGCATTTGATCTTCCAGAGATAGACATCTTCCTGAACCGGATCGGTTCCCTTTCCTGCCACTGCCCCATCCCATTGCCTGGTTGGGTCATTTGTAAAGAATAACTGGTTGCCCCACCTGTCGAAGATCCAAAATTCGTACTGCTTTTCATCTACTCCGGTCCATTTAGGATAGAATGAATCATTGATCCCATCTCCGTTGGGAGAGAAGGCATTTGGAATATAGAAAGCAAAATCATCTTCAACAATGATCGGTTTAGTAATGGTATCCTTACAGCCATTTGCATTAGTAGCGATCAGCTCCACCATAAAAGTACCCACGCCTGCGTTTGAATAATCAAAAGTTGGATCAGCAAGAAAAGACTGACTGTTTAGCGGATCTCCAAAACTCCATTGGAACGCTGTTAAACCTGTTCCGGTTGATGCATTTATAAAATCTATGGAAGGGTTAAGAATACTTACAGGCTGAGGCTGCGCATAGAAGTCAGGAACAGGCTTACTGAAAACTGTTATCCAATTCGGAAATGATGTAGTAGCAATACAATTGTTTACATCGGTGACCTTTACTGAAATACTGTAGAACCCGGGAACAGCATATAAATAGTTAGAGACAATGTTCGTATCGTTAACTGTGCCATTACCCATGGTCCAGTCATAATCCACACCCTGTGGAACGCTGGATACGCTCAATGTTGTGACAAATGGCTCGCATCCGGATACAGAAGGTGACAATGCCGCAACAGGTAATGGATTAACAATTACAGTAAGCGGAGATCTTGGCCCTTCGCAGTTACTGATCGTTTGTGAAACATAATATGTACTTGTAAGAGCAGAGGTGGTTGGCGGTACCGGCGCATTAGGACTGGCAGTACCATTTGTTGGATTCATTCCGTACCAGTTGAGCGCCCCGCCTGCAGATGGCGAAGCTATTAATGCAACTGCCGCATCATTGACGCAATAAGTAACGTTTGTTGTACCAGGAGCCGATGGGGTGGGATTAACCGTAATTGTATAGTTGGAAACCGGTCCGACACAAGAATTCAATGTTGGGGTCACCGAGATAAAAGCGGTTGCGGGAATTGTTGTTCCATTCAATGCAGAAAAAGACGCAATATTTCCTGCACCGTTCGCTGAAAGTCCAATGCTGGTATTACTGTTTACCCAGGTAAAGGTCGCTCCGGCAGGAACACTTGCCCAGGTAGTTGTGGCAACGCTTGCGTTATTACAAACAACCACATTACTTACTGCAACTGTGGGGATCGGATTAATGTTTATCGTGTAGGTAACCGGCGTACCAACGCAGCCTGTCAGGGTGGGCGTAACTGTTACGGTGCCTGTTTGAACGCTGGTTGTTGTATTGCTTCCATTGAATCCGGGAATATTTCCTGTCCCTGATACTGGTAAACCAATGGTGCCATTAGAATTTGTCCATGCGAGTGTTGCACCTATAGGATTACTGGTAAAATTCTGCGCCCCGATTGCAACTCCTGAACATACGGTTATATTCGCAGGAGCGGTAATGGAAGGCAGCGGATTAACGACCACTTGTATTAGAGTGCGGGGACTTTCACATAAAGTAACAACTTGAGAAACGTAGTAATTTGTCGTATTCTCTGTTGCCGTAGAAGGCATGGGAGATGTCGCCGAGGAAGGGCCCCCTCCTGGAATTGTACCCCACCAGTTCAGAGTTCCACCTGCAGCCGGTGTAGCAGTTAATGCAATTGCGATATCGTTGAGGCAATAGGTAACTGTTGCAACCACAGGTGGCGCGGGTGTTGGATTAACGGTAATGTTATAATTTACCGCTGGCCCCAGGCATCCGTTAAGAGTTGGCGTAACGCTTATTGTTGCCACGATTGGAGTTGTAACTATATTAGAAGCAGTAAAGGACGCAAAATCACCAATACCTGAAGCTGCAAGTCCTATTGAAGGATCATTGTTGGTCCAGGTATAAGTTGCTCCCGCCGGAGTACTTGTAAATGCTGATGGAGCGACCGTCCCTGTATTACAAACAACTATATTGGAAGGAGGATTAACGACCACACCCGGATTTACCGTAATGGAAAAATTCTGTGGAGGGCCTGAACAGATCCCAATGGAAGGCGTAGCAATAAAGTTTCCGGTAATGGTCGCACCGGTTCCATTAGCTGCAGTAAAGAAGGAGATATTTCCTGCGCCCGAAGCAGGAAGACCAATCGTTGGATTGGAATTCGTCCAGTTGATCACACCGGATGGCGTTGGAGAAAAATTTATTGCCGCGGTTGGCAAGCCTTCGCAAACAGTTTGATTACCAATTGCAGCAAGGGTTGGAGTCGGATCAACAGTAATTGTGAAATTTTGCGCACCACCTGTACAGCTTCCTAATACAGGAGTTGCAACAAAGTTCCCGCTGATCGACGCGGATGTTCCGTTAAAGCCGGTAAAAGAAGCGACTGTATTAACACCGGAAGCCGGAGCGCCTATGATCGTATTTGAATTGGTCCAGTTAACCGTAGCGCCTGTTGGATTTGTAGTAAAGTTGATGGCAGCAGAATTTGTTGTTTCACAAATTGTCTGACTGGGAATTGCAGTAAGTATCGGCGTCGGATCGATCGTGATGGTAAAATTCTGCGGAGGCCCGATGCACACGCCAATAGAGGGAGTTGCAGTTAAGTTGGCAATAAGTGACACACCTGTCCCGTTGGCTGTAATAAAGGATGAGATATTTCCCGTTCCGCTTGCAGCAAGTCCTATGGTCGGATCGGAATTTGTCCAATCGATCGTTGCAATTGCCGGGTTAGGATTAAAGTTTACGGGAGCACTTGAGAGTCCTTCACAGACTGTTTGATTCGGTACTACTGCCAGAGTCGGAGAAGGGCTTATTACAATACTGAAATTTATAGTTGGGCCCACGCATGTATTTAAAGTTGCTGTTGCCGTGAAATTTCCGGTAATAGGTGAAGATGTCGCATTGGTACCTGTAAAGGAAGGGATATTTCCACTTGCTCCTGAGCCAATTCCAATTGCGGAATTATCATTGGTCCAGTTCACTGTTGCGCCTGAAGGATTTGATGTAAAACTTACCGCAGCTGTAGTTGTTGTTGAGCAGACCGTTTGACTACTAACTGCTGTAAGCACAGGTAAGGGGTCTACAGTAATACTAAAATTCTGAGGGGGACCAATGCAACTGTTAAGTGTTGCCACAGCAGTGAAGTTGCCGGTAACAGCTATTGCTGAACTATTAAGACCCGTGAAAGCAGGAATGCCACCACTTCCAAAGGCTGTCATTCCTATGGAAGGATCGCTATTGGTCCACCCTATCGTGCCGCCCACAGGATTAGTTGTAAAGTTCACCGGCGTTGTGCTTGCATTGGCGCAGAGGGTTTGACTGGCCACAGCATTAACTGTCGGCAAAGGATCTATTGTGATACTGAATGTTATCGGTGTTCCAACACATGTATTAAGTGTGGGTGTAGCGCTAAAATTTCCTGTGAGTGATGAAGCTCCGGGATTTGTCCCTGTAAAAGACGCGATATTCCCTGAACCCGGACTTGTGATTCCAATGGCAGTATTACTATTTGTCCAGTTAACTGTGGCGCCGGCAGGGTTAGATGTAAAATTAATTGCAGTGGTATTTGCATTGGCGCAAACGGTTTGACTGCTCACAGTCGTTAAAGATGGAAGAGGATTAACCGTCAGCGTATAGGAACTGGGCAAACCCGTGCAGCCGTTGAGTGTTGGCGTAACCGCAATTGTACCGCTTATGGTAGTAGAACCGCCATTAGCCGCCGTAAAACCCGGAATATTTCCAGAGCCGCTGGCGCCTGTTCCAATAGTAGTATTTGTATTTGTCCATGTTAAAGTTCCCCCTGCCGGAACAGTAGCAAAAGTAGCTGCCGGAACAAGAGCGCCCTGACAATACGTAGCGCTCGCCGGAATTGTTGCAGTTGGTAATGCATTGACCGTTATAGTAGCTGTTGTAGTAGCGCCGCATGCGCCAGGAGTTGTATAAGTGATCGTATTGGGTCCAATTACAGCTGAAGCGGGATTAAATGTTCCGGCAGCAGCATTGGTGATCCCTGTACCCGACCAGGTTCCGCCGCCTACATTCGCTGTTAATGTCGCAGCCGCGCCGTTTGCACAAAATGGTCCGGCAGGAGTGATCACAGGAGTAGTTGAAGGTTGGTAATCGAAGAAGGCGGAATCCTTTTTCGAACATCCTTTGTTATCTGTTACAGTAAGGTAGAACCAGGTATCCACAGTTGGTGCAGGATTAATACTCGGAGTTAAGCTTGTTGTCGCATTAGGGATCGCATAAGCCGGTGATGCTGTCCACTGATAGGTGACCGTATTTGTGATCGTAATAGCTGGTGTGCCGGCAGTCGGAGGCACTGTGTATACCGAAGCGGTAGCAGCGGAGCATGCATTATCATTAATTGCAGAATTAATTGCACCCGAATTATAGGTAATTGTTGAAGCGCCGCAACCTCCATTACCACTGAAAGAAATACTGGAGCTGGTTAATGCGCCAACGTCAGCCCCTATACAGTCATAGATCTGAACCTGCCATCCGCCTTCAGCCGCATCACATCCATATAGCG
>JBJMLS010000158.1:0-13168 GCA_045805185.1 Bacteroidia bacterium
GGGAATTCGGATAAAAGAGAGTATCTGTTTTATTCTGGGCAATGAGCGATGAGCCGAAAATCAGTAGGAGCAGGATTATTGCGGACTTGAAGTGCATGCGTTTTGTAAATTATATTCCGGGAAGCAGATCGATCTGATTTAATTCACCTCAAATTCCATCCGGATAGTGATCGTAGCGGTTTTGTTTTTACTGCTAACATTAAACGCGCCACCGTAGCTGTAATCTTCGTCCATGTTCTGACCGGTGATCTGGAAGATTCCCATGCTCGCTTTCTTCAGGCTCCCCAATGAACATCCCGAATTCTGAGTGATGGTTTCAGCTCTTTGTCTGGCATCAGCAGAAGCTTTTGCAAGAAGGTCAATTTTCAGAGAAGAAAGCTTAGTGTAATAGTAGAGCGGTTCCGCAGAATTGAACTCGATCCCGCTTTCAATTAATTCAGTGATCTCACGTGAAACTTTTTCCACGATGTCGATCTTCCTGGATTCAACCTTTACGGTCTGCGAAAGCATATAGCCCGTAAATTCCGAGCCCCTTATGCGGCCTTCCTTGTCAAACAGATCCTTGAATTCCTTTTGAATGCTGATGGAAGAGAAAACGATCTCATTTTCTGCTACGCCTTTTGAAACAAGGTATTTTTTGATCTTAGCCTCATCTTCCTTTAATTGCTGATAGGCGATCTTAATGTCGGAAGAATGCTTTGAAAAGCTGCCTCTCCATACGATCAGGTCGGAAACAAAATTGAACTCCGACATGCCGGTTACGCTTATTGTTTCTTCAGTACGGAATTTATATTTGTAAGCTGATCCCAGGATGAGGGCGATCATGATCCCGGCCAGAGAAAAGATAATGGTCTTGACGATGGTTCTCATAAAATTGAATTGGTGATACTAATGTACTAAAAGCCCAATCTGAAACCAAACCTGTAGAACAAATTGATCTTCTGCTCACTTTGTACCGCTGTGCCCACATCGAAACGGAATACTTTTAAGATCTTATCCGCTCCTACAAATACCTCGGTATAACTGGTAGTTGGAGTTACCAATGCATTTACTCCGGCGATCTCGTAGAATTTTGTTTTTCTTAACAGAGGGATCTTGCCGATAAAGAAGCCCCTGAAATTATGGGAAGCATGAAGCTCAAGGAAGCGGGTATTGGTGCTGTAAATGTAATAGTTCAGCGCATGAAATTCAGAAATGGGCTCGCGGGTGGAAACTCCCGGAACATCGGAGTTGGAACGATTCATCAAAAAGATGGTTTGATTGCCGCTGAAATGCTTGTAATCAATAAAGTTCATATTGCTGTTGTTGAGGAAGGCTCCGGCAAGCACATCGAACTTGAAAACGCCCAGCGCACGCATCTGGATATCTTTTCCCATTCCGATCTCCAGGTAATCGTAATTGAAGGAAGCATTCTTTGTCGCTATTCCTTTGCGGTAGGCGAAAGAAAATTCCGGCCATTTGGTATCCAGCATATTCTTGAAAGTTGGATAAGTCTCATATTTGGCAAAGGGGATGAACTTAAACCCAACCTGGAACTGCAGCAGTTCATGTTTTGGAAAAGCAATGGAATCATTGTAATAACCGGATGTGTTCAGAGGATTGTTGGACGTATAATGCCGCGCGCCATTCTCGATCCAATAATAAAAACTCTTATTCTGCAGAGCTTCACGGATCTGGTATTGTACATCGACATTAGCAAAAAAGCCATTGAATAGTTCATGATTATAAGCCAGCTCCAGCACGTCTTTCTGGTACAGCTTCATGAAATTATTTTTATTCAGCAGGGTATAGGCTGCATTCATAAATTCACCAATTGGCTCATGGGAATTGTATTGTCGCATGTAGCGTCCGGCCCTGAATAAAATGCTCTGGCTGTGTTTTGGGTCGAAGAGCCGGTAGGCCCGAACTCCACCGCTCCATTTTAAATTGTCGAAACCGTAACGCACGAGTCCTGAAACGGCTGAGATCTTCCGCGTTTCCTTATCTCTTTTTACAAATGAAGCGAGCAATCGCACATTTACTCCTTCCACTGTATTGTAGCTAACCATATTGAAAAGCGGGTTCGTGCTGAACGAGGTTCCTTTGTAATCGTTGCGTTGTGAAATACCGTCAAGTCCGAAACTTAATTTACGTTGAGCCTTATTTACCGAATCCTTGTATTCCCTGGTTTCCATTCGCTTTTGAAGACTGTCGCCTTTAACATAATATTTTTGTTCTTCTGATGAAAGTATCGAAGGACGGGTCGTTAACCAGAACGAGCTGTCTTTCTTATTAGCCTCTTCTTCTATTTTAAACACTTCGTTGCTGAAGAATTTTTTAGGGAAGCCCTGGTTAAGTTTATAATTTGAAATGGATGCAGTGCTCAGGTCATTTGCCCCGAAGCCAAAAACTTTAATGTGACTGTAAACCTGTAATTGTACGGGTACCCACACGCTGTCGTTCACTTTTACCATTTCCTGTTTAATGTGAACCGTATCCGCAAAATCGATCTGCGCGTCTTTGGTTACATAAAGGTCGCTCGAATAGACCTGGTAATTATCTTCCGTAATGTATAGCTCACCGTGGAAAAGAGGATCTCCTTTACGTCGTGGAATGATCCGGATCTTATGTACCGGTTTATTGTCAACGTAAAATGTTCCCAGGTATTTGTATTTATAACTCAGCAATGATCCCGTGGCAAGAGGTGAAATGAAAGGTCGCTCCGAATAAAAGCCCATTTCTACCGATGGCTCGTAGAAATTCATGAATACGTCTTCGACGCGGTTCCAGCTGAATCCTGTTTTTGCCCCTGCGACTTTACTGGCCATCATTTCTTCTTTCTTTTTATCGGGGCGCTGGAAATAATAGCGCGCTACGGACTCTGAAAGGTAGATCATGCCCAGGTCGTTGGTATCGGGAATATCTTTCTTGTTAATGAAAAAGGGAAGCTTTTTTGGGATCTGCAGGAGGCGCACATTATTTTTCATGTAAATATCTGCGGAAAAGGACTGCACTTTTTCCAGGTTCTCTTTTCTTCGTTTAATAGCCTCGCGCATGATGGCATAAGCAGGATCCTTTGAATTGCCCTTGATCACTACTTCCAGGAGTAGCACATTTTCCGACATCATTTTTATTTTGAGATCTGAGGTCTGCGTATTGATATCGATTTTCTCGCGGTGCTTAATATAGCCGAGAGTCTGGAATACAAGTACAATATCATTTCCTTCCTTTACGTTCAGAACAAATTCACCGTCAGCATTTGAAGTTGTTCCTGTTGTAGTACCTTCTATGTATACATTCACAAAAGGGATTTCGCTGTTATTCACATCCACAACTTTTCCTTTAACCGTAATGTAGTTTTCCCTGACGCCAAGACAGCGCATTGCAAAAGCGATCTGGAAAGCGAGCTCTTTGTATTGTGTTGAGCGACCGGAACCGCCGCCATGCCCCCCGTCCATATTGGTCCTGAACAAAAGCAGGTTAGTATCTGTTTTCAGTTCCCGCATTTTCGCTACCCATTTCGCGGGTTCCCAGTAAGCCACCTGCGAATCGTTATAGCCTGCTGTTGCCAATATATTTGGATAGGCTTTTTTCTCCACATTGTCATAAGGCGAATAGGATTTCATGTACCGGTAATAGTCTCTTTGCTTGGGATTCCCCCATTCCTCAAATTCAAAAGTGGTCAAAGGAAGTGTTTCATCCAGCATTGTATTGATCACGTCCACAAAAGGCACGCCTGCCAGTACGCATTTAAAAAGATCGGGCCGCATATTGGTCACTGCGCCCATCAGCAAGCCCCCCGCGCTCGCACCCTGTATGGCAAGCTTGTTTGGGTTGGTGTATTTCTGATCCACCAGGTATTCTGCGCTGGCGATAAAATCGGTAAAGGTGTTCTTCTTATTGAAAAGCTTCCCGTTTTCATACCATTGGTTTCCCAGATCATTGCTTCCACGGATATGTGCCAGCGCCACAACAAATCCCCTGTCGAGCAGGCTGATCCACCACGATGAAAAGTTGACAGTATTCGGCGCGCCGTATGAACCGTATGAAGTAAGGTAAGTGGGATTGTTCCCGTTTAGCTTCATTCCTTTTTTATAGCAAAGGGTAACAGGGATCAGCGCTCCATCCTTTGCCGGGGCGTAAATCCGTACGGTCTCATAATCTGCCGGATTATAGGAGCCAAGTATGGTGTCTGTTTCTATGATCTTTTTTTCGCCACTGTACAGGTCATACTGATAAGTTTGGGATGGGCTGATCATGTTCTCAAAGCTGTACTCTATGCTCTTCGCAGTGTTATAATCGTAATCCTCGAACGAATAGCCTATGCTGTAAAATGGAATTCCGGGATCAAGTATTTTACTCTGGTTAGTTTTGCGATCAATGATGCGGATGTATTCCTGCGCATTCTCTTTTTCTTCAAGGATCAGAAAATCTTTTGTGAAACGGTAACTGACGAGCAACACTTTTTCATTATAGGGAAGCACAGGCTGCCAATTCTTAGGGTCAGGCTGAGTGATCTTTGTTTTAACGAGCTTGCCATTAATGGCATTGTCATTGGTTTCAATAATGAATTCATCTCCTTCAATATGTTCGATGGAATATAACCTGTTCGGGTCGCGCTTAAGAAAAAGGGTAGGAGCTAAACTGCTTCCATCCGATCTCATATACCAGAATTCACTTGATTTGGTTTTAGAAATGCCCAGGAAAATAAATTCTTTCGAAGCGGATTTGGACAGGTTGATCTCCATGGTCCTGTCGGGTTCCTCAAATACGAGAATGTCTTCTGAAGTCGGAGTCCCAAGAACATGCCTGTATACTCTGTACTGACGCAGGGTTTTGTTTTCCGGTTTGGTGTAGTAAACTGTCTTGTTGTCTTCCGCCCAAAGCAGGCTCATCACCTCTTTGATCTCTTCAGATTTCAATGTGCTGTCTCGCGTAATATTTTTCAGGTAATAATTTTTAACCCGGTTCCCTTTCGTGTCTATGCCATAATATAAAAGCTCCTGGTTGGGACTGATGTTAAAGCCGCTGACACTGATATAAGGCATTTCTTCGGCGAGTTTATTAATGTCGAGTATAATTTGCTCCGGCGCGCCAATACTGTCTTTTTTTCTACAGGAAATACTATAATCTTTCCCTTTTTCATAGCGGTTGTAATACAGGTAACCCTTGCTTTTCCGCGGACGCGTAGTGAAACTTTCCTTCCTGCGGGATTTGAATTCTTCATAAAGGACCTTTTGGAGAAATGCACTTTCTTTCATTACATTATCTGCATAAGCGTTTTCTGCGTACAGGTGGTTGATCACTTCCGGCGCAAACTTATCACGCATCCAGAAATAATTATCGATGAGCGTATCTTCATGGATCATCAGCCTGTTCGGAATTTTTTTTGCAGTAGGCGGAGTGAATTCCTGGGAGAACAGCGCAAATGAAAACAGGTAAAAGAAACAAATTAAAAAACGTTCGCGCATAAATTGTCTTTGAGAGGTGTGACGTCTAAAGATACGCATAAGTTACAGGGAATATTGTGGCGACTTTGTTTTTTATCCAATGAGTACAAAAAAGAGGATGAGCGGCATTTAGAATACACGGGAAATGCCTCTTAATTTTTTTTCCCGAATTCATAAGGCATATAGTCTACAAAATCACTGACCGAGATCGTTATTGATTTTACTGTGCCGTTTTCAACTGTAAAAAATATTTCTTTCACGCCGAGCGTCACATCACTGTAGGTACAAAGAAATTTATTTTCGCCTAATGGCTCAAGTTTAGCCGTTGTGCCGGGATGATGGGAAAGATCGGCCTTTAGTATTTCTTTTTCCTGAGTGATCGTGATGTCGCCATAAACAACATTATTGAATCTTCCTGTGTAATTTTTTAAAGGAAGCGAGGATTTAGGCTTAGCCGCTGCTTTCTCTCTCCAGGATTTGATCTCTGCGTTTTGTTCAGCACTCTGGGTCTTAAAATCTGCAAGGTAAATGGCGCTGAGGTTCCGGTAATTGGGATTAAGATAGGCGTCAACAATCTGTTCGTTCAATGCGCGAAAAAATTCATTCATGTCTGTGTTGGTCAATACCACAACTCCTAATTTTTCTTCAGGTACCAGGCAAACCGAGGTAACAAAGCCGTTGGCACCTCCGGTATGTTCGACCAGAATTTTCCCATAGAGGTCCTTCAGGAACCATCCTAAGCCATAAGCATTGAAATGATTGGAAGGAAAAAGCGGATTGTATCTCCGTGCAATGGCCATCTGATTGCTTCGTGTTTCCCGGATCACCTCAAACGGAATGATCTGCTTCCCTTCGAAACGGCCGCTGTCCAGTTGCATGATGAGCCAGTTGCTCATGTCTTTTACGGAAGAATTAATCGAACCTGCAGGGCCAAGATTATCTACATTGGCATGACTGATCAGTACCAGCTTATCATCAACGAGTGTATGAGGAAATGCTGCATTAGCATCGCTCAGGATAAATTTTTGCCGCGTACTGCTTCGCTGCATATTCAAAGGTTTGAAAAAATGCGCGGTGACGTAATCATCCCAGGAAGTATCGCAGGCCATGGGAATAATTTCACCGGCGGTAAGAAAGGCCGCGTTGCAATAGCCGTATTTGTAACGGAAAGGATAAACCGGCTTCACATTCCTCATATTCACAATAATTTCTTTCCGCGTCAGGCTAGAGTTCCAGTTCACGAAATCACTTTGAAAGGCCATATAGCCAAGGCGGTGGCACAACAGGTCGCGAACAGTGACGTCGCGCGTTGCCAGTGAATCATATAATTTAAAATAAGGGAGCCATTTAGTCACCTTGTCATCAAGAGAAAGTTTTTTCTGGTAAGCAAGAAGAGCCAGCGAGGTACCTGTGAAAGCTTTGGAATTGGAGGCGATCTGGAAAAGGGTATTCTCATCTACTTTTTCCGCCTTGCCTGTTTTCTTTACACCGTAACCCTTGCAGGCTACAACTTTGCCGTCCTTGACAATAGCGATGGCCAGACCCGGGATCTGCCATTTCTGCATTTCGCGGTTAATGTACTTATCAAGACTATCGCTAATAAAATTATTCTGAGCTGAAAGGCCTGAGGAAAGTAAAAGAAGAATTAAAAGTAGTTTTTTCATGTGCTGAAATTGTTCGGTAAAATTAAATGATTTTATAGAGGCTTCCTCCTTTTTTGAACAGGCGGTCAATGCGTTTTTCTGTTTCTGGATCTTTTTCTACCGGCGGTGCGTGGTGCGGTTTAATTCGCGCATCGATCACCAGGGGGCCATTGCAGCCCCAGTGTTTGTTTGAGGTAAAGCTATTGATGCCGTAGATGTCGTGGGAGGGGTTGCATCGCGTGAAGGTAACCCATAAAAAATTGTTCAGTGTTTGAGCCGTGAAGGAGGAATCGTCGCTAATAATGATCAATGGGGTACCTTTTAGCTCTTCGGCTCTATCTTTCAGTTGTTCGTCCAGCATCTCCATTTCTTTTTGCGCTTCTGCATAATCTGTAAACTTCTTTGCTTCCAATGCAATTACTCCAGGCATAACCATTTCCGGATTTGTAAATTCTTTCAAATCTTTCAGTACAGTACCAGTTTCCTGGCTCAAATTCCTGGTCACTTCTCCGTAAGCTGCAAATACTACCTTGCTTCCCGTGTTCAATCCTGTGCCGGAGTAATCAAGCGTGTCAATGGTAGTATTGGTATAAAAATGAAGGTCGCGGCTAAGGTTGATCCGCTCCAGTACGTAGCGGAAATATGCTTCCACATTATGGGTACTTAATTGATTCGAATCGTCTGCAGTAATGAATAAAAACTTGGCAAGACTGAGTTGTCCGGTTCCCAATATGTGATTCGCGATGGTTAAAATCTCAGCGGGTTGCTTGTTGTTTAAGTAAGGCGTGTAGCGTTCGCTGCCTACTGCAAGCAGCAAAGGGTGAACGCCGGCAGCATCAACGGCATGAACTTCCTTAACTCCGGGAATTTCCAATGGAATTGCGTTCCCGGTCATTTCATGAATAAGAGCGCCGAAGCTGGTATCTTCCTGTGGAGGACGTCCTACAACGGTAAAGGGCCAGATCGCATTGTGGCGGTGGTAAACCTTGTGGACGCGCATCAGGGGGAAATCGTGTTTCAGGCTGTAGTAGCCAAGATGGTCCCCAAAAGGGCCCTCAGGTTTATTTTCATTCGGAAACACCTCACCTGTTATTACGAAATCAGCATCGGTACTGATGCAGAAGCCGTCATCGTATGTATAGCGGAATCTTCTTCCACCGAGAACACCCGCAAAACTGAGTTCAGAAAGTCCTTCAGGTAAAGGCATCACCGCTGCGAGGGAGTGAGCAGGCGGGCCACCAATAAAGATGCTTACTTTCAGCGGTTCTCCTTTTTTATTCGCTTTGGTTTGATGAACGCCAATCCCCCGGTGAAGCTGGTAGTGAAGTCCTATTTCTTTATTGAGCAGGTATTCATTTCCATTCAGTTGTATACGGTACATTCCCAGGTTCGACTGCATGATCCCAGGCTTATCTGCGTCTTCGGTGTATACTTGCGGTAAAGTTACGAAGGCGCCTCCGTCCATTGGCCAATGTTTGATCAGCGGCAGCTTGTCTATGGTTGTTTCGCGATAGAGAACAGGTTTGGAAAAGCGCGCTTTTTTTGGAAAGGCTTTTAAAGCGGAGAGTCCGATTCCCGCATAAGCAAGAGGGTTTTTAAGCGCCTTCATCGGATTTCCTTTCAGGTCAATCAACTGCTGAACCTTTTCAAAAGTATTGCGGAACATAAAGCGGCTGCGTTCAACTGTACCGAAGAGGTTAGACACGGCCGGGAAGTTGCAATCTTTAAGGTTTTCAAAAAAAAGAGCGGGCCCCCGTGCTTCATGCACCCGAAGATGAATTGCAGCCATTTCCAGGTCAGGATCAACTTCTTCTTTTATGCGAACAAGATGCCCGTGCTTTTCGAGGTCGTTTACGCAGTCGGAGAGGCTTCTGTAATTCATTGCGCAGCGAAATTACCTAAATAATATATACCTGAATTATTTTTCTGGTAATTGTTTTACGGCAAAGGCTGAGGGAAATAAAACAATCCGTATTATTTAACCAGTACGGCCGCAGATCTACTTTCCTAGTAAGAAAACTGAGATTTGTACCTTGAACATGATCGAATTTTTACTAAATTTGAATCACTAAACATTAGAAAATGAAAAAGAGTTTGATCCTTATAGGCTTGCTGGCATGTATTTCACTGGCATTCGTTCACAAGTCCGCGGTAGTTATGGATAACTATAAAGTTATTAAAGTAACGGGGAACATTATCTATAAAAAGAATAATAAGAATGTGAGCCAGGGGGATCTTTTTCCCGAGAACGAGCAGATCGTGTTTAAAACGCCGGAGAGTAAAGCGGCAGTAATCAGTACTGCAAAAGGGCGTTTTATACTTGCGCCCGGAAGCGATAAGAAAGCGGATGTAAAAGCGAATCTTTTACCGGCATCCAGTAATGTAAGCTCGCGAAGTGGAGCTATTATCAATGTGGTGGATCTTCAAAATATGTTCACCGGAAATTTTGTAGTGCTTGGAAAAATGAAAATGCACATCAATAAGGATAATTTCCCGATGAGCGAAAGCAATTTTTTCTACCTGCGTTATAAATACAAAGGCGAGGACATTAATAAAAAGCTGGCTTTTGAGGGAGAGAAGCTGATCTTTGATAAGGAACAAATTCTGCTTGTAGATGGTAAGCCCGTTGCAGGACCTGATGCGCCTGAGTATAAATTATATTATACGGATGGTAAAAGCTCGCAGCTGATCAATTCTTTTAACCTTGTTATGCCGGAAACTGAGGCCCTGAAAGCGGAAACAGGTATCCTGCTCACGGCTATCGGAGATAAGAATTACACGGCGAAGGTTGATGAATTCATAGCCTATCTCAATGATTTCTATGGAAAATCCAATAAAACCAATGTAATGGATTGGTTGAAGTCTAATTTTTCGCTGGAGCCTTAAGTACAACTCTATTTCCTCAAATCGGGTCTTTGGTAGAAGATAAGTGGATATTTATCTAAAACCTGCCATTTCAAAGCCTGTAACTGTTACTTTTGGCAAAAAATCAGTCGTGGTCAGGGAGCTCTGGGAAAAGATTAAGTACATTGGCATCCGTCATCATTCCGATCCTGAAATAGTAAGGCACGTTACAATAGTCAACCAATTCTCCATGGTTGCTTTATTGGGGTTTTTCATCAGCGGCATTAATAATTATTTCCTATACGAAGCTTTTTCTGCAACTGTTATTGAAGGTTTCGCCGTCATCGAAGTTTTTGTTCTCCTGCTGAACTACCTGGGCTATCCCAACCTTTCCTCTTTTTTCCTGATGTTATCGGTAAATCTTGCCTTGTTTTATTTCGATTCGTATTCGGGCTATGATTCAGGGACTTTTTTGCATTATTTTCCAGTGATCATGGCCATTTCCATGATGTATGACCTGAGAAAATACCAAACCAAGTTTTTCATGCATATTATCATAACAGTAGGTTTTGTGACGGTGAGCCTGCTCACGGACCGTTCACTTTTTGCTCATCCGGGCATAGCTTCCGGGGCGCAGAAGCAGATGTTCACATACAATTGCATTGCAAGCATGCTCGAGTCAACGGGTATACTTTATATCATCAGCCGCGCAAACTATAAGCTTAAAAATCAGCTCGAGCAGATCATTAACGACAGAAAGCTGGCCGAGGAAAAACTTACCGTTTCGCTTCGGGAGAAGGAAGTACTTCTTGCAGAGGTCCACCACAGAGTAAAGAATAACCTTGCCGTTATTACCAGTCTGCTTAATCTGAAGATGAACAGCGTTTCAAATGATCATACCAAGCACGTTCTGTTGGACTGCAGGAATCGTGTGGCTTCCATGGCCCTGATCCATGAAAAATTATACCGGAGCAATTCTTTTGATAAGATAAATGTCAAGCAGTATTTGTTCGATCTCATTGAGGAGATCAAGTATTCCTATCCTTCCGGTACAAAAAATATCGAGATCAAGGTCAACTGTTCGGACATATACATCCAGCTGACTTCCGCCATTCCCTGTGGATTGATCCTTAATGAGCTGATCACGAATTCCTATAAGTACGCGTTTGAAAACGAAATAAAAGGAACCATCCGGATCGACATCGAGCAAAAAGATAATGCCCTGCACATGCGCGTGGCTGACAACGGGAAAGGCTTTAACCTTTCAGAAGCACAATTGAAAACAGAATCGCTTGGCCTGATGCTGATCGAATCCTTAACCGAGCAGCTTGACGGCGAAGGTGGTTACGAGTTCACAGCAGGAACGCTGTATAAGATGAGTTTTCCGATGAATTAAGCCTTTCACTGCGATATTTCATATTTTTTTAGTGGAGGTTCAATTTATTATTAATTTCGTAATCTGTAAACCTTATTTCCTTATGACAAAAATCCACAATTTCAGCGCCGGACCCGGCATACTGCCTCAATCTGTATTGCAACAAGCTTCAGAGGCTTGTCTCAACTTTGATAACATGGGGCTTTCGCTCCTGGAGATCTCTCATCGAAGCAAAAATTATGTGAAAGTAATGGATGAGGCGCGGCAATTGGTTAAAGATCTTTTTGGAGTAGGTGACGATTACGAAGTGATGTACCTTGGAGGAGGTGCCAGCATGCAATTCGCAATGGTTCCGTACAACCTGCTTCGTGATAATGGTTATGCAGCTTATGTAAATACAGGTGTTTGGGCGAGCAAAGCGATAAAAGAAGCGAAGATCGTTGGAAACACCAAAGTCATCGCTTCTTCCGAAGATAAGAAATTCAGTTATATCCCTAAAAATTACGAGATACCGACTGATGCGGATTACCTGCACATTACCTCCAATAATACGATCTACGGAACGCAGATGAAATCTTTTCCTAAGACTTCAGTTCCTGTAGTGTGTGACATGTCATCGGATTTGTTCAGCCGAAAAGTAAATGCAACTGATTTTGCACTGATCTATGCAGGCGCTCAGAAAAATATGGGGCCCGCTGGTTCTACCATGATCATGGTGAAAAAGGATATACTTGGAAAAACAGGAAGAAAAATGTTATCCATGCTTGATTACAATGTACACATCAAAGGAGAAAGCATGTTCAATACACCGCCGGTCTTTCCGGTTTATGTAAGTATGCTTACTTTAAAATGGCTGAAGGATAATGGAGGAGTTGACTGGATCGAAAAGATCAACCAGCAGAAGGCGGACTTGCTGTATAATGAGATTGACCGCAATTCCTGTTTTAGCGGGACAGTTGCAAAAGAGGACCGTTCCAATATGAATGCTTGTTTTCTTCCTGTAAAACCTGAATACGAAGCCGGGTTTGATAAAATGGCTAAAGCTGCTGATCTTGACGGGATCAAAGGTCATCGTGATGTAGGCGGATACCGCGCTTCCATGTACAATGCCTTGCCGCTGGAAAGCGTGCAGGTGCTTGTGGATGTGATGAAAGAATTTGAGAAAAAGTTTGCCTGAGCCAGGTTTTAAAAGAACTTAAAAGTGGCTTCAGCAACAACAACGCGAAATAAGGGTTACGGGCAATTTATCAGCAGTTTAAAAGCGGTCATTGAAAAGAGCCGTTATCAGGCCGCCAGTTCCGTTAACAGGGAAGTAGTATTATTATACCTGGAGATAGGGAAGATGCTTGCTCAAAAAACCGAGCGGGAAGGCTGGGGAGCAAAAGTACTGGAGGATGTTTCTTCTGACATTCAAAAAGAGTTTAAGGGAATAAGAGGTTTTTCAGTTCGAAACCTTTCTAACATGCAGCTCTTCTATGCTGCGTATAAACCTGTAATTCTGCAGACACTGTCTGCAGAATTGAAAACAGCTCAAAAGCCACGTTCTGCAAAGGATTCAAAGAAGCCTGTAATTCTGCAGACAGTGTCTGCAGAATTGAAAAACGGCGTGTTTTTAAATCACTTTTTTAACGTTGGATTCTCACACCATTTATTGATCCTCGCTAAATGTACAAAGCTTGAAGAACGCGTTTTTTATATTGTACGTTCTGCGGAGAATAATTGGTCATACCGCGTTCTTGAATACCAGCTGGCTTCAAAGCTTTATAAAAAACAAGGAAAGCTGGTAAATAACTTTAAAAAGACACTCCCAAAAAAAATCCAGCGTCATGCTATCGAATCTTTCAAAGATGAATACCTGCTCAACTTTATAAACATCA
>JBJMLS010000159.1:0-8907 GCA_045805185.1 Bacteroidia bacterium
CGGCTGTGTTCTTGCAGGAATCATTTGCCTTGGCCGCGCTTTTTATTTTTATTTTACCGCGCAGCAGGATTATTTTTTTTACGAGGACCTTTCTTATTTCATGCATCCCAGTTATTTCTCTATGTATGTTAACCTTGCTGTCTTTTTTATTTTACGGGATTTTTTCAGAAGAGAATCCGGACATAAAACGTGGAACATGTTCTTATTTATCTTTCTGACCTTAATTATCTTTCTTCTTTCTTCCAAGTTGGGGATCATCAGTTATTTTTTACTTTCCGGCCTGTTCCTTTTTATCGAATTGTTCAGAAGAAAAAAACACCTCCTGTTAGCAGCTATTTTCGGTTTGGGTATAGCCGGCTTCTTTTCCGTCTATACGTTTTCTTCCACCATGAGGACCCGTTTCGATTACATGTTCAGCGCCGTAAATTCGGAAAGTATTAATAAAGCGGACCAGGAAAGCTCTGCGGTAAGGGTGCTCATCTGGGGAGAGGCGAAAAAGATCATTGCTCAGAACTTATTGATCGGCGTAAGTCCTGGTGATGCCAATGACCGGCTTTATAAAGCTTATGAGGAGAATGGCATCACAGGAGCCTTGCAAAATAAGCTGAATGCGCATAACCAGTATTTTCAAACTTTCATTGGACTCGGTTTAGCGGGATTCCTTCTTCTTATCTCCCAGTTTATATTTCCCTTTATACATGCTGTTCGTCAAGGCAAAACCATGTATATGCTTTTTATTTTGCTTATCGTTATGAATTTACTGGTAGAGTCCATGTTTCAAACCCAGGCCGGAGTATTATTTTATGCATTCTTTAATTCCTTATTTTTGTTCCATACAGAAACAGGCCCTGAAGGGCGCTTAATTTAAGTTATGTTACCATTTTCACCACCACGCATAGACCAAAAGATAATAGACGAGGTAAATGCCGCGCTGTTATCAGGCTGGATCACAACAGGACCACGCACAAAAGACTTTGAAAAGAAGATAAGCGCTTATTGCGGCAACAAAGCCACTCTCGCTTTAAACTCAGCTACAGCCGGATTGGAAATTATGCTGCGCTGGTTCGGTGTAAAAGAAGGCGATGAGGTAATACTGCCTGCCTACACGTATTCCGCCACGGCTAATGTGATCATTCATTGCGGAGCCACACCTGTGTTTGCAGATGTGAACAGGCACGACTTCAACATCAGCACCGGCGAAATAGAGAAACACATCACTGAGAAAACAAAAGTGATCATGCCTGTTGATTTTGCAGGTTATCCCTGCGATTACGATAGCATTAACGCGCTTGCCCTCAAATACAAGAGCCGTTTTATTCCTTCAACACCTGAGCAGGAAACGCTGGGCCGCATTCTTGTGCTTTCTGATTCGGCTCACTCTTTCGGAGGATGGTACAAAGGAAAAAGAACAGGTTCCCTCACCGATGTTTCAGTATTCTCTTTTCACGCTGTAAAAAACCTGATCACTGCCGAAGGCGGAGCCGTTGCGCTGAATCTTCCCGCACCATTCGACAATGCCGCTATCTACCAGAAGCTCTGTGTAACGACTTTGCACGGTCAGAACAAAGACGCTCTTGCAAAAACTCAAAAAGGGAACTGGCGCTATGATATTGTTGAGGCAGGTTACAAATGCAACATGACGGATATTTCTGCAGCCATCGGCTTAGTGGAGCTGGAACGCTATGATAGTGATACCCTGGTTAAACGCCGGCATATTTTTAATACCTACACCAAACTGCTTTCCCCGAACCCATTAATTGAATTGCCCGTACACAAAACCGGAGAGAAAGAATCTTCTTATCACCTGTACCCTATCCGGATCAAGAACATTTCAGAAGAACAACGCGATGCCATCATTAAGGAGATCTTTGACCAGGACATCTCGGTTAACGTACACTTCATTCCTGTTCCGGCGATGAGCTTTTATAAAAATCTGGGTTATGATGTGAGGAATTATCCCGTTGCCTGGAATAATTACAGCAGGGAAATAACCCTTCCGCTCTATTACAATCTTACTGATAAAAACCTGGAAGATGTATGCACTGCGGTGAATAAGGCAATTAAAATGGTAATGAAATAAAATTCATAACTGGATCAGTACGCTATCGCTAAAGCCTTCGCGTAGCCGTTTCAGCGCTTACAACATGATCAAACGTATTTTTGATTTCACATTTTCCTTTATTGGCTTCATCATTTTGCTGCCTGTCTTCCTTATTATTTCTATTGTGATCGCATCCGATTCAAAAGGCGGAATATTCTACAAGCAGCTGCGCGTAGGGAAGAACAATTCGGATTTTAAATTATTTAAATTCCGCACCATGCGGAGCGGCTCCGATAAAAAGGGACTCCTCACGGTTGGCGGCCACGATAGTCGGATCACCCGCTCCGGTTATTTTCTTCGCAAATATAAACTGGATGAATTACCACAGCTCATCAATGTAATGAAAGGCGATATGAGCCTCGTGGGCCCTCGTCCGGAAGTACGCAAATATGTCGAGCTGTATGACCCCGAACAAAAGAAAGTATTAAGTGTTCGGCCTGGTATCACGGATTACGCTTCAATCGAGTATTCTGATGAGAATGAATTGCTGGCCAAAGCAGCTGATCCCGAACAAACCTATATTCATGAAGTAATGCCTGCAAAGCTAAAGCTGAACGCGAAATACATTGCTGAACAGGGCCTGCTTACGGATCTGAAAATAATTTTCAGGACGATAGGGAAGATAATGGGCTAAGTTATTCTTTGAAGATTTTCCATTAATTTAGCCTTGCATGCGCAGTTTCATTTTACTCTCCTTCTTTCTCACTTCCTTTCTCCTCCATTCCCAGGAATGGGACAGCCTCAACAATCAAATGTTTGCACTATACAACAAGGGCAAAATAAACGAAGCCATGAACATGGCGCAGAAAGCGCTGAAGCAGGCGGAAAAACAATATGGAAAAAAGCATGAGAACTATGCGAACAGCCTGAACAATATTGCTTTCCTCATGGAGCAAAAGGGTGAACTGAACAATGCCCTGCCTTATTACAAGAACGCCCTTGCTGTTCAGCTTGCACTTTTCGGGAAAAAGCATTTGTATCCCGCCAATACCTACTTTAATATCGCTCATAATTTCGCCGATCTGCAGCAATACGATTCTGCCATTTATTATTATCAACTCTCTGCTGAGATCCGGGCTGAGCAGTTGGGTAAGGAACATGAGCAGTATTCTTCCTGCCTCAACAATATCGGTTATGCTTACCAGGAACAAGGCAAGTATGAAAAAGCGCTGGAACTATTCAAAGAGTCGCTATCGATCAGCGTGAAAAGGAACGGAGAAGAAAGTCCAAAATGCATTGTGAATTATAATAACCTTGGCGGAGCATACCAGGAAATGAAATATTACACACAGGCCAAACCTTATTTTGAAAAGGCCCTGAGCATTGCTGAAAAAAACCTCGGCAGGGAGAATAAGTACTTCCCCATCTTTGCTAATAACCTTGCTTACCTCACTAAGGAAATGGGCAATTATACGGAAGCAAGAAAATTATACGAGGATGCGATGAGCGTTCAGGAAAAGATCGGCGGTAAAGAAAGCTCCTACTATTTAAGCCTGCAGAATAATCTTGCGCTGCTGCTGGAGGACATGGGAATCTTCGATGAATCTCTTTCGCTTGCTGAGAAAAACCTTAGCGCACAGGAACAAAAAGGAAAGAACAGTGATTCGTATGCTACAGCCCTGAATAATCTTGCCGGCATGTATAACCGTATGGGCAGACCGGACAAAGCGGAGCCTTTGATCAAAGAAGCATTGGAGATCAGGAGAAACCTGTTCGGTAAAGAAAAAGCCGAATACATTTTTAGCCTGATGAGTCTTGCAGATTATTATAGGAATACGGAAGAACAGCTAAAATCACAAAGCACTATCGATGAAGCATTGAGCCTTGCGCGGAAAGTTTACGGAACAGAGAGCGCCTCCTATGCAGAGGTGCTTGAAAAATGGGCCGGCTTCAGTTCATGGCTCGGAAATGAAAAACAGGCAATAACTGCATACGAGGAAGCATTGAAGATCAAAGAAAAAGCTTCCGGAAAAAATCCGGATTATGCAGCAACTTTGAATAGTCTTTCCCTGGTATACGCTGAACAAGGAAATTATGAAAAAGCGCTCGCAGGATTTCAGCAATCAGAAAAAATTGAACAGGGAACAGAATTAAATGAGCTCTCCAAAGCTTCGGGTCTCAGCAACCTTGCCACGGTTTATTTCCGGAAAGGCGAATACAACGAGGCTGCACGTTTATATAAAGAGTCCATCGCTCTCCGCGAAAAACACCTGGGCAAAGAACACCCGGACTACCTCACCGCTTTAGGAAATTACGCCTTATTACTTGCAGAGACCGGTCTTTATGCAGAAGCTTTGAAGATCAACCGGCAAGTGCTGAAAACAAGAGAGAAAGTGTTAAATCCGGACCATATTGACATTACGTTTAGCTTAAACAATATGGCGGGTATTTATAAGAAGCAGGGCGATTATGACAAAGCTCTTGCTTTTTACCAGCGCGCTTTAGCCATCCGGAAAAAGCAGGGAGGAGAAAATCATCCGGATTATTTCAAAACCTTTAATAACCTTGGCGTCTTATACTACGAAATGGGTAATTACCGCAAGGCCCTTCCTGTTTATGAGGAAGCCTGCTCGCTACGGAAAAAATACCTGGGTAAGGATCACCCGGATTACGCCCTTAGCCTGATCAACCTCGCTGTGCTTTACGATGAGCTGGGTAATACCGACAAGGCAATCAGCATTTATCTTGAAGCATTACAGATAAGAGAGAAGCTCTTCGGAAAAAGATCCTACGACTATGCCAACGTGATCGACAACCTCGCTAATATTTATTCCGGAGCCGGTCAATTTGATAAAGCGCTGCCTTTATATGAAGAGGCGCTTGCTATTGAAAAGGAACTGGTGGATACGCTTCATCCGGATTATTTAAAAACGATGAATAATCTTGCTGGCTTGTACCAACAAAAAAAAGAATATGGAAAGGCGCTTGATCTCTACACAGAAGTGTTAAGCCTTAGGGAAAAAGTCCTTGGAAATAAGCATCCGGACTATGCATATAGCCTGAGTGTTATCGGAAGCTTGTACACCGACATGGGAAATTATTCTGAAGCGGAAAAATTCCAGCTAAAGGTCTTGGCGCTCCGCAAGAAAGTGATTGGAACAGAGCATCCCGATTATTCCTCTTCCTTAAGAAAGCTGGCGCTACTTTATTATTTGAATAGCCAATATCCTAAAGCAGCGGAATTCATGACGCAGTCGCTTGAGCTTGATAAAAAACATTTACTGAATACATTTGAAACCTTATCCGAAAGTGAAAAGGAAATGTTCAAGCGGCAGTTCAATAACAATCTTGAGTTCTTTCTCAATATCTGCTCAAAACTAAAAGATGATGAGGAACTGAACAGCAGGGCTTATTCCCATGCTTCTTTTATTAAAGGATTAGTGCTGCATAATTCAGCTGCGATGCGGCGCATAATGGAAGAGAACCAGGATAGCGCCCTGAAGCAAATGTATTTTAACTGGATCGGCATCAAAAAACAGCTGGCCAGACTTTATTCTTCAGGAAGCTCCGACAGTTCGCTTAGCAGGCAATTGGAAGAACGCTCCACTACGCTTGAGCGGGAACTGATGCGCAATTCAACGCAATTTAAAAAGGCTTTACTGGTTATTCCTGATTTTAAAAGCACACAGCAACAATTGAGCAATACGGAAGCGCTTATAGAATACATGCGCTTCGAACGCTTTGGAAAGCAATGGACCGATACAGTAGATTATTATGCATTGCTCCTGCTTCCAGGAAAAACAAAGCCGGAGATGGTATTTCTTTTCAGCGAAGATCAGTTTGACTCCGTCATTAATGGAACGAACAGCAACGATCTGGCAACGGCAGGTAAGCTTTATGGAACAAGGGGCGCCGGCGCTGCGGGAAAAAAGAACATCAACTATAACAGCAACAAGCGCCTTTATGAGCTCACCTGGAGCAGGCTGGAAAATTACCTTACAGGCATCACCACTGTTTATTATTCACCTTCGGGTCTCATGCATAAGATCGCCTTTGATGCACTGAATTGCGGCGAAAAAAAATATCTTTCCGACAAATATAACCTTGTCCGGCTTTTTAGTTCACAGGATATTGCCTCTTTAAGAAATGACAAAGGAATGGATTCCGCTAAAGCGACCCTATTCGGTGGAATGCAGTACGACCTCGATACTAGCCGGATGAAACAAATAACAAAAGAAATAGAAAGGGAAGAAAGAACAAGTGTTTTCGAAAAAGGCAATGATCAACGAAGATCATGGACCTACCTGCCCGGAAGCCGGCGTGAAGTGGAAAACATCGGCGTCCTATTGCGAAAGAAAAAGTGGGACTTCGCTTTATACATGGGGCCGGGGGCAGTGGAAGAGGAAGTGAAATTATTACGGCACATTAAGTCTCCCGATATTCTTCACATTTCCAGCCATGGCTTCTTTTCACCGGATCCTGCCGCATTTTACAGCGGAAAAGAAAAAAAGACCAGCTTCACTTCTTCCACTGATCCACTATTACGTTCCGGTATTTTATTTTCCGGGGCCAATCATGCCTGGATGGGCGAGCCAATACCTGCCGGAGTGGATGACGGTATTCTTACCGCCCTGGAAATTTCCGATATCAACCTGTCAAATACAAAGCTTGCAGTGCTGAGCGCCTGTGAAACCGGTTTAGGAGATATCAAAGCCAGTGAAGGAGTATTCGGCTTACAGCGTTCCTTAAAAATGGCCGGGGTGCAAAATTTAGTGATGAGTCTCTGGAAAATCCCGGATGCTGAAACCGTTGAGTTCATGGAATTTTTTTATGAGGGCCTGACGCAAAAAAAATCCATTGGTGAAGCCTTCCGGACAGCACGCGAAGAAATGAAAAAAAAATATGATCCCTACTTTTGGGCAGGAATGATACTTATACAGTGATTTGTTGGATCCGCAATAATAGAATCGTATGTTCCGCTACTGTATGCGCAGCCAGTTTGATTCTTTTTCGGTATCTTTATATAAGTATTATCCCGGGTAATGAGGAAACACATCAATTATACATTCTTATTTGCAGTAATTGTCCTGAGCAGTTGCCACCGGAAGGAATATTCTTGACCACCGCCACAAATACATCGGAAGCTGGCATTTTACAATCCTGGAAGAATCGCATTACTGGACAAAGAATACAAGCACCGGGATCTGGAGTTCCAACACCGTTACTTCTACTCATAATTACGACGGAAGTATTGATTATGGAACCAACCGCGATGATCTGCTTTTTGTGTACGGGAACGAGGAAACGGTAAATACGAACACTTACCACAACAACAGGCATAAAAAGATCTCGGTAAGCTTTTCGAAAAACGATGCAGTAAAAAATATCAATTATGATTTTAAACTAACCGGAGTTAAGGACTGAACCCGACAAGATATTAAGATCACCTTACAAGCGTGACTCTGCCGTGCAGGTGCTTTTTATTCCCAAGCACATCCTTTCCATCAATTCTCCACACATAAACGTCTTCTAATGCCGCCATTCCTGAAACATTACCATCCCATCCTTTTTCAAGCTCTGAAGAGGTAAATATTTTATTTCCCCACCTGTCAAAAATATAAAGGCGGTACTCTTTTAATCCGGTTCCTTTTGGCAGGAAGACATCATTCAGCTTATCATTATTCGGACTGAAAGCATTGGGAACATATAGTAAAGTTTCATCCAGTATGGTGATGTTCTTGCTCACTGTGGCCGTGCAACCGAAATTTGAAACAACATCCAGCTGTACTACATAAGTACCGGTGTCGCTATAGGTATAAATAGGGTCCTGCATCGAAGAAATTCCGCCTGCGGCATCACCAAAGCTCCAGCTCCAGCTGCCAATAGTTGCCTGGAAGCTTTCATCGGTAAAGGTGATCTCCGGCTCAAGTATAGTGGTTGGTTGCGGACCCGCATTAAAATCTGCTACCGGATTCGGGTAAACGACAATAACAGCAGTTCCCGAATTCACACAGGAATTCACATCTGTGATCGTCAGACTCGATGTGTACGTTCCGGGTATCACATAGCAATTGGTAGGTGTGCAGTTCCCGTTGCTTACAGTACCATCGCCTAAATTCCAGAAACAATTACCGGTGGACGCCGGATTACTGAACGTGACACATACAGGAGAGCATCCGGTAGTGACGGGAGGATTGATCGCGATCACCGGTAAAGGATTTACCAGTACCTGGATCTGAGCAGGGGGACTCACACAATTGGAAATCGTCTGTGTAACATAATAGGATAGTGTTCCTGCCACCGCGGTAGAAGGTATCGGCGCAATAGCAGAAGGATTTGTAAGCGCAGCATTCGTGTACCACTGCAGTCCCGTTGAAGGTATAGCGCTGAGAGGCTGGGCAGGATTATTTAAACAATAGTTAAGGTTAGCTGTAAGCGGAGCAGGCGGCGTTGGATTAACCGTTATGGTATAATTTACCACCGGACTCGTACATCCGTTCAAGGTCGCGTCTACGCCAACTGTTGCCGTACTTGCAATAATGCCGGTATTTGCAGCAGTAAAAGGAGCGTAGTTTCCGCTTCCGCTTGCTGCCAGCCCGATTGAAGTGTTGCTATTGGTCCAGTTAAAGCTTGCTCCGGTTGGAACACTTGTAAATGCAGAAGCAGGGGCAGTTGCATTATTACAAAAAGTTACATTTGAAATTGGATTTACTGAAACTGGTGGATTTACAGTAATGGTAAAATTCGTAGCAGCTCCTGTACATCCATTTAGAACGGGAGTAGCCGCAAAATTACCTGAGATAGAAGCGTTAGTTGCATTCGCAGCGGTAAAGGACAGGATATCTCCATTACCTGAAGCAGGCAAG
>JBJMLS010000160.1:0-18791 GCA_045805185.1 Bacteroidia bacterium
TGCTTATACTATCACGGATGGCGTTAATACCTATTCAGTAAATACGCCAAACGGCTCGCTTACCATTAGCCCTACAATAACAACCACGTACACTGTAAACCCGATCCTGGGTTGTGCCAGCTGCGATGCTCATACTACATTTATTATTCCGGTTACACCAATCGTTAGTGCCACTGCTTCGGCCTCCTTAATTTGTATCGGCAGTAAATCAAACCTTACCGCTACAGGAGCCAGCACTTATATGTGGCAACCCATCAACCAAAGCGCTAACCCAGTTTCAGTTTCACCTTTAGTAAATACTACCTATACAGTTACAGGTACGGATGCCTCCGGCTTATGTTCAGCCACTGCAACAGTAACAGTAAATGTATTTAACGCGGCAAATGTGGCGATCACTCCTTCAAGTTCTATAATCTGCCAGGGATCATCAGTAACATTAACGGCAAGCGGATTGCCAGCGGGGAATAACAGCTATCACTGGCAAGCTTCACAACCTCCAACCTTACCAAATGGAGTAACTCAAACGGTTTCGCCGCAATCCACAACGAATTATTCGGTTACCGCAGGAACAGGTCATTGTACGGGAACCGCTACTGCTACTGTTCAGGTAGTAAAGCCTTATGGTTTTATAGACGGACCACAGATCATTACCAGCGCAAGCACCGACCTATGCGCAAATGCGGGATCAACTCAGAATTTTTCTTTTATTTCACCTCCCGCCCCTTATACTTATACATGGACTGTTATTAGCACTGCAACAGGAGCGGCTATACCTTTTACTACCACAGTTACACCGACAGGCTCGACGATCAGCGTTAATCTTGGCCTGGTAAATCCGCAAACGACAGACGTACAGGTCTGCTATACCATTCTGCCCTGCAATGAACAGTTTTGTGTGACCCTGTTCCGGTGTTGTAAATCGGGTATTCAGGGTAATGATATTGCTCCCGGCTCAATTGTTACCGCACTTACTCCTAATTCAACTTATGTAATCAGCGGAGCGGTTACAGTTAATTCTAACGTTACCTGGAATAACGTTAACCTTATTTTCAATCAGGGAGCAAGTATTCATCTTCAAAGTTCCGGAACAATAGCCATAAACAATAGCCATTTACACGCTTGTTATGCGATGTGGGGTGGTATTACCCTGAACGCTCCGTATACTCTTATTCCAAGCCTTGTTATAAATAATACTTTAATTGAAGAGGCATCTACAGCAATACGGATGAATAACCCAGCAGCAGTTGGAACGCATAATATCCAGCTGAAGCAAACCTGGTTTAACCGAAACATAATTGGGATAGATAACCGGTTTGTCGGATACTGGTCGCCGGTAAAATTAACCCTCGACAATTGTGTCTTTACTTCCCGCACTTTGCCGCCGACTATTGCAACGAGTGCGCTAGCCAGCTTTGGAAACTCAGCCCCTAACTTAAATCAATTTCCAAATGCTACCCTACCGCCGTTCAATCCTGCTTATTCCGCACAAGCTGTTCTCACATCACAGCACGTCGGCCAAACCGGAATTGTTTTCGATCACGAGGTAGTTAGAAATTCCAATATCTTCAGTCTTATTAGGGCAAATGTTTTTGATGGAATTGAAACGGGAATCGAAATTGAAAATTTCTCGACCGCAAATACAAACGCCTTTCCAATTAAGATCCAAAATTGCTTCTTCAGCAGCATTGGAAGCCGGTTCATCTTTCCTACTTACAGCGCTCACCAGCCCATTAATTCTGCTATTTACATCAACGACATTAAAAACAACAATGTAACTATTGGTGGAGCTCTTCCGAGCCTCGGCAATAAGTTTGACAATGTAATTTATGGTGTCTACAGCATTGGCGGACAGAACCTGGCAATAAGAAGAAATACGATGAATGCACCTTCGGTACAGATCCCGAATTACAGCGCGGATGGCATTTACTTCGCTTTTTCGGCTGCGGGAAATTCAGTGGATATTCTGAACAATACGATTAATAATTTCCGTTTGGGTATCGGTGCAGAATATAATAACAGTGTAAACGCGACTATTTCCAATAATACCATTACCAACTCTTTAGCACAGCAAAGTTTATTACGAGAGGGTATTGCAATTGCAGAATTTAATCAACCGCTTAATGCGGTCTATACTATTCAGGCTAATACAATAACCCGTTATACACAAGGAGTGAACTGCGATGGTTTAATGAGCCCGCAGGTGTTAGATAATACAATTGCTCAGAGCAATAACAATACTCCCGGTAGCGATCATGCGGGTATAGTAATTCGGAATTGTCATGGTTCAACAGTAATGAACAACACGATTACAAATTCTTTCGGAGCAGCAGATAATTTGCAGCGAACCTGGCAGTATGGAATATTAGGTGATGTGAGCCCGTCGAGCTACCTGTGTGGTAACAGTATAAATGGCCCTGACATCAGCATTAAATTCAATGGTGTGAGCCCGGCTTTAAGCAATAATAGCACGATTCATAACAACGATATGTTCAACGCCAACTATGCCAATTTTATGTTGGACCAAGCAGGCTATGTGGGTCCACAGGGCAGCCCATCAAGTGCAAATGCAAACAAGTGGAATAATGGCAATAGTTTTTATGGAAGCGGTGTTCGTTCAACATTAGCCGATAATTTTACAAATGGTGTGGCATCTCCTTTCTATTACCGAAATCTTCCTGCATTGAATTATGTTCCAACCAATAATTTTGCTCAGGGCGGAGCGCAACTAATTTCGACAATTGCATTAGGCGCTGGACCATTGGGAAATTCTTGCTTCTTTGCTCCAATTCCTCCAATTGGAAACAATCCAAATGCAACTGCCCGCTTAATCGCACAGGATTCGATTACTTATACAGTCAATGACCTGCAAAATAAATTTCATAGCAAGCGTGCTTTATTGAATGCGATCACGAAAAGGCAAATTGATCCAAATGGTGATGCAGTTTTGCAAAATTTTGCGCAGAGCAATACAAATACCAGTATTGGCCTCTTGTTAAAAGCTGATACTTTACTCAATACTGGTATTGATGCCAGCGATACAAGCAAAATTGACAATGCCCGTATTGCCACGCTAGCGTTTTCACCGGTTAATAATCCTGAAGCAAACCAGCAAATTGTAAATACGATTTTTATAGACTACTTTAAGCGAGGCAAGGTGTTGGAGCATATCGAGGTTCAGCAGTTACAGGAAATTGCTGTTCTCTGTCCTTATACTGAAGGAACTGCTGTGTTCCAAGCGAGATCGTTACTTCGCGGCGTTGATACAACAATTTATCAGAACAATTGCTCCTATAGTATCGATAGTGCCCAAGGAAATTCTCGCATTGCCTACAGTTCCCTGGATTCGGCAAAAGACTTAGTGGTTTATCCTAACCCGGCCGATTATTTAATTTATGTCGGAAATATGCTGAGGCATGGAAATGCAAAGGCAAAAATTCTTATCTTTAGTACACTTGGTGATAAAGTACTTGAGCAGATGTTAAACATCCAGGAAAATGTAAACCAAGTTGATTTAAGTACGTTAAAGCAAGGAGTGTATTTGTACAAAATATTCATTGATAATGTTTCAGTTAAAACAGAGCGTCTTATTCTGGTTAAATAAAGTCTCGATAATGATGGGATGGCTTTGGGTAGGAATATCTCCTGCCCAAACTAATCTTGTAATTAATGGTAGTTTTGAGCAATATTATAATTGTCCCGCGAGTTCCTATGACTTTCCAGAAGTCAAGGATTGGACAAACGCCGAGCCAAGCACAAGCCCTGATTACTATAATGTTTGCGATACTGGATTTTGGTGGTTTTGGGGACTACCTCGAAATGGAGTTGGCTTCCAGCCCACGAGTTCTGGTAACGCATATATTGGCATTTTCACATTGAATACCGGGACACCCGACCAAGGCAGAGAATATATACAAACAAAACTTGCTGATACGCTTATAGCAGGGAATAAGTACCTTGTCAAAATGTATGTCAGTCTTGCGAATCCAATGAAGTATAGCATTCGAACTTTGGGAATGTATTTTACCCCGAGCCCGGTTACTGGAAGTAGTGGAATGTTGTACGCTCCAACTGCCCAAGTTGTTAACTCATCGGCAAATTCATTAGCTGATACTGTTAGTTGGGTTTTAATACAGGATACTTTGACTGCAGCTGGTGGGGAATTATACCTGACCATAGGGAATTTTTTTTATGACAACCAGTCCGATACCTTCGCCTACAACCCTTCAACGACTACTTATACGTTTGCTTCTTACTATTACATTGACGATGTTTCGGTACTTGATCTGAGCAGTATCGGCATTAAGGAAAATATCAAAGGAGAGAGTATTTCGGTCTTCCCAAACCCGGCAAGCGGACAAATTTTTATTGAAAGTGCAGATCTAAACAATAAAGTGTCAAAAATTATTGTTGTCAATTCGTTTGGGAAAACAGTCCTGGAAAGCGATTTGGAATTAAAGGAAAAAGTAAAGGTGGATCTTTCCACGCTGGAGCAAGGAGTTTATTTTTACAAAATAATCGTTGACAATGTCGCAGTTAAAACAGAACGACTTATTATTGTCAAATAATTTTTGAAGGATCAACCAAGCCCGATACATTGTAACAACAGTAATGTAATTACAAAGCAAAAATGAAAA
The DNA here is from genome assembly GCA_045805185.1 of Bacteroidia bacterium. Classification (GTDB taxonomy): domain Bacteria; phylum Bacteroidota; class Bacteroidia; order B-17B0; family Aurantibacillaceae; genus JAHEYF01. The sequence goes on from JBJMLS010000160.1 coordinate 4,635, forward strand.
GAATACTTATTGTCTGCCTCGTTTTGTGTTTCCTTGGCAATATTCACTTTATGACAAGCCAATCCGGACCTACATTGTTCCTATCTGGCTCGCTGGGAACCTGGGGCAATTGCAGCGGCCAGGCCCTTATAACGACTTGCGGTTCTTATACGGTTAGCTGGGCGGGAAATGGCGGCCCCTGTCCTCCTCCTGGCAACGCAATTTATATCCCCGCGTTGTGTACCGGAACAACCTATACGGTTTACGTATCCAATTCAAGTACCACATGGACCTGTTGCTTTAATTATTCCACAACCGGTCTTATCCTAACTAATTCCGATACTTCCCTAACAGTAAAAGCGGCATTTATCAGAGGCATATCCTCTACTTCTACAAGCCCCTGCAATGGAATGGTGGTATTGGACACGAGTGGTTATACATCACCTTCAATTATCTGGCAGGATTCAACAGGCGCTATTATTCCCGGACAATCAAACGATACGTTTCTTAACGTGTGCTCCGGCAATTACTCTTGTATAGTAACTGATGGAGGCTGTTCGTCAAATACTCCAAATTTTCTCACATTCAGGTTACCTTATTTACATTGCGAAATAGAAACAACTCCTGTAAGCTGCTCCGGCGATTGTAATGGAAAAGCTAAACTCGTTATTTTAAGCTGGAATCAGCTGATCTCACAAAAATCTATCAGCTCCGGGGTTCAGAATTCCTCAGATAGTATAATGAATTTGTGTACTGGTCAGGTTACAGCAAGTGTAATAGATCAGACAGGAGCCTCAACTATATGTACCAACACTATTACTTCACCGGCGGTTTTCGTAAATTCCATAGATTCTGTTTTGTCCTCAGCGGCAAACAACGGCCAAATTTATATAACTACTCAGGGTGGTACGCCGCCCATCATTGCTTATCTGGACAATACAGATAGTATAGAGTATATTTCCGGCCAGACAATATTTGATTCTCTTGCACCCGGATCTTATTTTTTAAGTATAGTTGATTCCAGTGGCTGTTCTTTTTTTGATTCTGTTCAGGTACCTGCCTTAACTGGCAAGTCAGAAATAGATAGTGAGAAATTTGAAGTTTATCCCAATCCTTCAGAGAATTACATCTTCATTAAAAGTGTAAATGATAAAAAAGGAAATCTAAAGATATTAATATTTAATTCATTTGGAAAAGTGGTTCTCGAACAAATGGTTCATGTAATGCAGGAAGGAACAACAGTTGATCCTTCATCCATTGAACAGGGGATTTACACGTATAAATTAATTTATAATAATTCCTCAAGCCGGATTGAGAAATTAATAATAATTAAATAAGTCAAATCCCAAAGGCTGAATAAAGTTATTTCAATTATTATAAGGCCTTACCTGTTTAATAATGATCTGCTTCTTCTGATCCTTTCCCATGATGATCTTGAATTCTACATCTAATGCAAAATCCTTGTATTCCACCTGGGGCCACTTTGAATATACTTTATAGAAATGCTGCTTCATGATCTCAAGCAGTTTCGTAAGCTCGAATAATTCTTCGGAGCTGAGTAAGGAGCCGGAAGGATTAAGACTGGAAAAACTGATCCAGTCTGCGGAACGGTTCGCATTGTAAAAATCAGATCCCGTATTCATGTAGGAAACCACTTGTTCGCAGGTAAGGCCTTGTTTAGGAGAAACCACTTCGTTCTCCCCTTTCTGCATGTTGATCACAAAGCCCGCTTCGTAATCCCTGTACAAATTCTTTGTGACCGCAACGCCGTTCACCAGCTCATTGTCGAATGCGCCATGCACAAGAATTCCCATGGCAACCGTGCTGTGGTCGATATTGAAAAATTCCCGCTCCTTAAATGCGCGAAGGCTCCACAGGCTGGCCCACACTTTTTTGATCGCCTTTTCAATCGTCTTTCCTGTGTCCCCAACTATACCTGTCTCTGAAGTATACAGACCCGCCCCGTTAAAATTGGCCTCATCCTCGCAATTGGATGAAGAACGGAAACGCACCTTATTCTTTCCGAAGCGCGAAGCGCACATACGTGTTACCTGGCCGAGCAGACTTGTATCAATGCCCGCGCACCTTATGGCTGTCCGGATCTTTTTCAGGCGAAGATCAAGCAAGCTGTCGTTTCCCAAACAAAGTGAATCGAGTGTAAGCGCTTTAACCATGGAATCAATTCGGTGACTGTTGACATGCTTCAGGTAATAAAAGAAAGGAATGGCAAAAGCAGCTTTGGGCGTATAGCTTGCCTGGTTCAAACGCTCGAGCTTTTTCAGCTCCGCGAGGTTGCCCGCCTTTGACCCGAAGGCTTTTCGGTTCTTGTAACGGATCGTATTCAGGTCCGCTATTTTTTTCACTGAAGTATCTGCATCCAGCTTCACTAACTTTTTTTTCTTTTGCGCAAGGCCTGCGCTCATAGCCGCGCGCTTAATGCTCATGCCTTCATTGCCCACGATCAGTTCCACCATTTCATTTTCAAGCGCCGGTAGTGAATCCAGTGCAGCTATTTTTTTATTAGCCGCGCAAGGGGTTTTTCTGTTCGTAGTGAGCAGGCAAATGTGACTGAGCGGAGTCTGAAACTCATCGGTAACGAGTCCGCGGCAAACAGGTATCTCATTGCTCGATCCGTGAAGCAGCAGGATGCAATCCGAATAGTTCACAGCGCGCTTCAGCGAATCAGCGTCAATGATCCTCAGGATCCCTTTCGCTTTTCCTTTGTAAATGGGCTGGTAAACCTGGTTCTTAAAAAGCTCATCGCTGGTAAAGACCTTGTGTTTTTTCTCCAGTTCTTTTTTCCTGCGCAATAAAGTGGTTGTATTCAGCAGGATCTTAAAATGATCGCCCTTAAAAAAAGAACCTTCTACTTTGGTAACAAGCGTAGCGATCAGCTCGTCGCTGGGATCATCGGAAGGGGCAAACTGAAGGAAATAATTCTTTGTATTTACATTGTAATTGAAAGTAGCCAGGATGTATTTTCTTCCCGGCCTTTTTCCATAGTTCAGGTCATTGAATGTTTCCAGGTCATCTGTGTCGTTGAATACTTCGGAGGTAAAGCGGTAATGGTATCGGTATTTTTTCGATTCCAGGTAGTAGATCTTCTGATCAGCCAGCACATAGATGAGCTTGATGCATTCGATCCCCTTAAAATTGTTATTCAGCGGCTCTCCTTTCAGCAGGTCAAAATCTTCGCGCGACTTCAAAGAATTCAGGAATTCAACTTTTTTCTGCGCCTGCATCAGCCCGAAACAAAAATAAAATAAGGCGAAAAGGATGCAGGCTTGCTTTTTCATACCAGGTATAACGAATTTACAGGAATTAAATTATGTGGAAAGAAAAGAGCAAAAAAAAAGGCGCTGGTTAAGCGCCTCTTCTATTCTAAAATCAGAAAGCTGAATTACTTATTGATCACAATACGCTTTACCGTTCTGGATTTATCTGTTTTTACTTCCAGCATATACACGCCATTTGAAAGCGTAGTAAGGTCGAGGTTGTAAACGCCATTTGCATTTTTAATGTTCAGCGGCGCAAGAGCGGCATCACCGATCACGCTGTATACATTTACAGTTGTATTGGCGCTGGTGTTATTCAGTATATTAACCGAAAGCTGGCTTTGTGCAGGATTTGGCCATACATCAACGCTAAGTGAGCCCGCGTGTTCATCCTTAATGCCGATGCTGGAAGAAATATTAATATCATCCAGGAACAGGAAATTCTCGTATTGGCTGATATTCCTGAACTTGATATACGCATTTGAAATGGAGGCGTAAGATCCTAAGGAAACAGTTTCCATTCTCCACTGCGTAGCAGTAGGCGTAAACTGGCTCGCCGCGAATGTCGGTGTAGTAGTTGTCAAAGCCGTTCCGAATTTTTTGTACAGGCTGGTCCAGGTCTGACCGCAATCTGTAGAGATCAGCACTTGTAGCGTATCTGAAAAATTCGGGTTAGCTGTTGGACTGGTGTACAATTTATAGGCAACCTGGAACGTGAGCTGCGGCGAGGGCGCCGAGGTAAGATCGATAGCAGGTGTCATTATTTCGTCGATCTGGCCGGTAAAATCATTTGTATAATTATCAATTGCAGCGCTTGCAACCCCGGTTTTATGACCGGCAGTGTTCCTCATCCAGGTATCCAGGTTATCCGGATTATTGAGGGTCCATCCTGTAGGAACAAAAGTGGTTCCTTCAAATCCTTCGGTAAATGGTAAGGATACCGGAACAGGAGCAATAACGCTAAACGTAGAAGTACCCTGGTCGTTTGAAGGATCAGCATCGGCTCCGGCATTCGGATTACTGGTGTAGACTGTTAAAGTATGCGTTCCTACCGTTGTAGTAAGAGCGGGAAGGGTAACAACGGTAGTAGCAAGAGAAGCAAGGTTTCCTGACCAGCTGTAAGTATTCACTGTGCCGGCGTCGACCTGGTAATTAATGGTGCAGCTGGTCAATGCCGTTGTTCCCATGTTTTTCAGGGTAACGGAAGGAGTAAAAGTAGGATTGCACATGGTTCCTGTTGGCGAAGTAACTCCAAGAATACTTGCATCCAGGGCCTGCAATACAACAGGGGTGCAGCCATTTGAAGTTTGAAGCACGTTCCATGGCGGATTAGATACTACGGCAAGCATACGCGCGCATTGCTGAGCCGTAAACATTACCATGCAGGCGTCGTCCACATAATCCATGTAATTCATGCACATTACGCCAGGTGCGGTAGCTGTACAGCCATCCGTATGCGGTAATGCGGGACAACCGTAATTCTCTCCGGCCTGGTTAGGTGTGTCTGTACACTGATCAGAACCTGTACAGGCAGTGCCATCATCGCCCCAGATATGAAAGAGATTAAAGCAATGTCCGAACTCATGCGTTCCTGTTCTTCCGAGATTATAGGGCGCCTGTGCAGTTCCCTGGGTTCCTGAACAGGTGTAATTAAGTACAAGTCCGTAAGTGTTGCTTAAGGAAGCCGTAGGAAATTCGCCATAACCCAAAAGAGTTGTTCCAAGGTTACAGATCCAGATGTTCATATATTTGGTTACGTCCCAGGCATCATCCCCACCCTGCGCGCTGAACTTTACCGCGTCATTTGTAGAGAATGAAGTAAGGGTTGTTGCCTTATGAACAACCCCTGTTGTAGGGTTCCCGCTGGGATCGCGCTGGGCCAGGCAGAATTGAAAATTCACTCTTCCGGCAACGTTATAAAATGACGAGCCAACTGCAGTATCTGAATTGTGGCGCTGAAAGTCATCATTTAAAACCTGGAACTGGGAGATCGCCTGTGGATCCGAAATATTCTGCGCGGCAGTTTTATAGACCACGTGAATAACTACGGGAATAGTGATCAGGGTTTGCGTATTTTGAATTGTCTTTTCAACTCCTGTTGGATTGGTTTTTAAATAATCATCCAGCATTTTGTTATAATTGTCAAAATCCTTTCCATAACCCGGACGGGTTTGCTTCAGGAATTCGTGGTGATCAAGCGTACCACAGGTCCTTTGCGAAGGAACAGTAGCTTCATTGGGTTTTCCCTTGTGTACCTGTGCAAAGGAGTTAACGCTGAGCGCAAGGCCTATGACCGGTAAAAGATGTCGGATATTTAAACTCATGTGTATTGGTTTTTAAATTCTGCTGAAATATAGGCTTTTCTCTTCATAAAACAATAATTTTAATCCCTTAACTATTAGTATTCGATAAAACTGTATTTTGAACGGATATTCAGCAAAACCGAATTTCGCTAAAAGCTTCCTTTAATTCAATCGCATTAATACTTACTTTTGCCCCGCTTTTTAGCATTAAGGAAATGCAATTTGAACTGACCACCACTTATATTGAAGAGCTCAGGTCTGCAATAGACAAGGGTAACGACGTGCTTTTGCTGGAGCGAATGGATGAACTGCATGCGGCGGATATTGCCGAAATATTCAGTCAGCTTGAGTTTGAAGAAGTAAAATACGTTTACACGATATTGCCCGAAGAGCTGGCAGCAGATGTGCTCCTTGAACTTACGGAAGAGCAGCGGGAAGAATTACTTGCCTCGCTCTCCACTAAGGAAATTGCAGAGCATCTCGATAACATGGATTCGGATGATGCGGCCGATGTGATCAATGAGCTTCCCGAGAGCATACAGGATGAAGTGCTTTCGCAGATCGAGGATATTGAACAAGCCAGCGATATTGCCGACCTGCTGAATTACGAAGAAGGAACTGCGGGATCCCTGATGGCTAAAGAGCTTGTAAGCGTTTATGCGTATGAAACCGTTAACGCCTGCATAGAGGAAATAAGAAGGCAGACGGATAATGTGGACGTGATGTACGCTGTTTATGTAGTAGATGAAAAGGAAAGGCTTGTAGGAGTGCTTTCTTTAAAAAAGCTGCTCATTTCGCATCCGCTCACACGGGTTGAAGAAATATTCGATGCGGAGATCATTTCCGTGAAAGCCGCAGCATCATCGGAAGAGGCAGCCGAGATTATGGAAAAATACGACCTTGTTGTATTGCCTGTTATAGATTCCCTGGGTCGGTTAGTAGGAAGGATCACCATTGACGACATGGTGGATGTGATCCGGGAAGAAGCAGAAAAAGATATTCAGCGCATGTCGGGGATCTCCGATGATGTGGATTCGAAAGATAAGGTATGGAGACTTTCAAGAGCCCGCATTCCCTGGCTGCTTGTAGGAATGTGCGGAGGGATCATTGGCTCGCGGATCATCAGCAGCTACGAAGGACAAATTAAGATCCACCCGGAAATGGCTTTTTTCATTCCGCTGATCGGTGCAATGGGAGGTAATGTCGGGGTTCAGTCATCGGCGATCATTGTTCAGGGTCTTGCCAGTAATTCACTGAAGGGAGAGAAACTTGTTCCGAAATTAATGAAAGAGCTGAGTGTGGGATTGACCAACGGATTGATCTGCTCGCTGCTCATCCTTGGCTACAACATGCTTATCAGCGAAAGCATTCAGCTGGCAGTTACCGTAAGCGTGGCGCTGATCACCGTGATCATGTTCGCTTCTTTCCTGGGAACATTTGTGCCGCTTACCCTTCATCGCTTTAAGATCAATCCCGCGCTTGCCACCGGTCCCTTTGTAACTACCCTGAACGACATCCTGGGCATTACCATTTATTTCTTTGTCGGAAGATTATTGTATACTTCCTTTTGATAATTCAGGATCAGCTGTAAATGCCAAATGTCTCGCAAAATTGATCTGCATTTCTGGATGAATTCGTACATTCGCTTCCTGTTAAAATGAAAAAGATCCTGTTCATCGATTCGAATCACCCTGCTTTGCACGAAATGCTCATGCAACAAGGATATCAGTGCGATCTGCATTGGGAAAAAAGCAGGGAAGAGCTGATCGCTAACATTCCAGAATACGATGCTATAGTGATCAGGAGTAAATTTAAGATCACCCGACAGATCATTGATTCAGCTCCGCGCCTGAAATGCATTGCGCGGGCCGGAGCGGGCATGGAAAATATTGACGTAGAATATGCAGAAAGCAGGGGGATGAAATGTGTTCATGCGCCCGAAGGGAACCGTGACGCAGTTGGCGAATTTGCACTTGCCTTACTTCTTAATTTATTCAACAATATAAACCGTGCGGATAGAGAGGTCCGTTCGGGAAAATGGATCCGTGAAGGAAACAGAGGAATGGAGCTGGGAGGAAAAACGGTGGGGATCATCGGGTATGGGAACATGGGATCCGCGTTCGCACAGCGTCTCCGGGGATTTGAATGCAGGGTGCTGGCACATGATAAATATAAGTCAGGCTTCAGTAATGACCTTGTTGTTGAATGCAGCCTGAATGATCTTTTCGAGCAGGCGGATGTGATCAGTCTGCATACGCCATTGACTTCGGAGACACTGGGAATGATCAATAGCGAATTTATTAGCCGTTTCAGGAAGAACATTTTCATCATCAATACCGCTAGGGGAAAATGTCTTGTAACCGACGACCTCGTAAAACATTTAGAAAGCGGGAAAGTTAAAGGCGCCTGCCTTGATGTGCTGGAGTACGAAGACGTTTCTTTTGAGGAAATAAATTCTGCTGAGCTGCCTCCTGCATTCAGGTACCTTATCCGATCCGATAAAGTCATCTTAAGTCCTCATATTGCGGGCTGGACGCAGGAGTCGAACCTGAAAATAGCGCAGGTGCTGGCCTCCAAAATCATTGCGGTTTTAAACAATTGATCTTTAATAAATTGAGCATTAACAATTTTTGGTTGTTTCAATATTTTTCCGTAAACTCGTAGTTTAAATTACAGTATACTATGGCTAAACCCTTTACTTCACTAAAAAAGGTATTTTTCCCTTTACTTTTTATATCTTCTTTCCTTGGGGCGCAAACACCATTCTGGACAGAAAGCTTCAGTAATGGCTGCGCCAGTAATTGCAGCGCCGTTGGTTATTCAGGTATAAACGGAGCCTGGACCCAAACCATAACGGGCCCTGAAGATCCGGCGCCGAACCGCTGGTTTGTAAGCTCGGCTGAGAACAACAACGGTATTGGCGTATGCACAAGTGCGGCCACTGGTAATCCTACACTTCACATCAGCGCTGATCCTTCCAGTATTTTATGTCCGAGTGATTGCGGCGCCGCTTATGATGCAGGAGGCGGGTTTCCGACAAATACGACCACTGACAGGAGGATAGAATCGCCGACCATAAACTGTTCTGCACAAAGCGGAGCAATTACCTTAGCATTTACCTACATTGAAGAAGGTGATCCGGGCTCTGATTATTTCGAAGTCTATTATTCTGCAAACAATGGTGGTTCCTGGACCCTTCTTGGAACGCCGACCCCTACTAATAATTCATCCTGTGCGGCGGGTGGAACAATGACCCCATACAGTGTCGCCCTTCCGGCTTCTGCGAGCAGCAACGCTACAGTAAAGATCGGCTTTCGCTGGAGAAATGATGATGATGGGATCGGATTTGATCCTTCCTGCGCAATAGACGATGTTACGCTGGCCTCAGCTGCAGTTTCCGCTATTCCGGTTGTTACGATCGGAGGGCCAACTACGGGCTGTGTCGGAACTCCCTTAGCCTTTACCGGCAGCGCAACCAATGCTCCCATCCTTAGCTGGACCTGGTCAGCTTTACCTGCTGGCGCAACCATTTCCACACCAAGCTCACAAAATCCAAGCATTACGTTCAGCTCGGGTGGCACTTACACATTAACACTTAACGCCACCAATGCCAGTGGAAGCGGTACACAAACCTATACCGTGGTTATCAGCGCTACAGGGCCTCCGACCATTGCTATCTCTCCCACCACGGCATGCGCCGGACAATCCAATACATTTACTGCAGCCATTACCAATGGAGGAACAGCTCCGACTTACCAATGGCAGGTGAATGGTGGAAACGTGGGGACCGGAAATTCTTATACTTCAGCATCTTTAACAGCAGGTCAGACAGTAACCTGTATCCTTACTTCTAATTCTGCCTGCGCATCGCCGACAACTGCAACTTCGAATTCAGTAACGGTAACAAGCTGCGGTAACCCAACTCCAAGTATTACTCTGAGTTCAACGACTGCCTGTGCGGGAACGCCTATCGGTTTCGGGGGTTCCGTTTCCGGCGGAGTTGCTTCATCCTGGGCCTGGACCTCAAACCCCGCTGCTAATGCGACTTTTACCACGCCAACACTTCAGAACACCAGCGGTACTTTTTCCGCAGGTGGAACCTATACCATAACGCTTACGGTACAGCCGGGCGGTGGAACAGCAACAGCAACAGTTACCATTACAGCCTTGCCAACACTTGCGATAACAGCTACAAAGGATACCATTTGTAAGGGTACAAGCACTACGCTTACCGCGGCAACAGCCACCGCTTATCAATGGTCCTCACCCATTCCGGGCAGCCAGGCCGCTATGCCAACAGTTACCGTTTCACCAACTGTCAGCACTACTTACACGGTTGTAGGAACTACCAACAACTGCTCTTCGGTAGCCACAAAAAATATAATCGTGCTCAACAATACGGCTGCTCAGGCAGGCGCAACCAATTATTTTCCCTGCATGGGAAGTATCTCCACGCTTACTGCTAATCCATCCGGAATGCAGTATTCCTGGGCGCCGAGCATTAACCTTTCCTGTTACAACTGTCAGAACCCAACATTTACACCTACCGTAGCCGGGCCGGTAATTTACACTTTAACGGTTACAGGGAAATGCCTTACGACTACAACAGATACGGTAATGGTAACAGGAGTGCAATGCGTTCCACCTACACCTGTGATCATGCAATACAACCATGACATTTGCCGGCTCGATTGCGTACAGTTCTTCGACAGCAGTTATTATCCGCCACTCACTTACCTTTGGGTTTTTGAAGGAGGTTCACCCGACACTTCGTATGTTCAGAATCCTGTTGTCTGCTATAACATAGAAAGTTCGCAGGCGCCGGGAGGAACAGGCTATTACTATATCGATCTTACCGTTAAGAATGTGATCGGTCAGAGCAATACGATCCGCGACAGTATCCGTGTATTGCCTTCACCGCTGGCAAGTATAAACAACGGCCAGCACGTGGTGAATATCCAGACCGGGGATGCAGTGACCCTTGACGCTTCGAGCTGGACAGGCGGGGCTACTTCCTATACCTGGACCCAGCAATCCGGCGTACCTGTGCCCTCAGCAGATCTTTCCTGTACGAATTGCGGAATAACTTCAGCATCGCCATTATTCACGACGACATACATTGTACAAGCAACAAATTCCATCGGTTGTTCCGACTATGACACCATACAAGTGAGGGTTGATCTGAAATGCGGTGAAGTTTTCGTTCCAAATGCATTTTCCCCTAATAATGACGGGGTGAATGATGTGCTTCACGTAAGAACAAATTGTTTTAACCAGATGCTGTTCAAGATCTATAACCGCTGGGGTGAAGTTGTGTTCCAGAGTGAGGATCCTACTATCGGATGGGACGGAACCTATAATGGAAAACCTATGGACACAGGAGTGTTCGTGTATTACATTGAAGGAAACCTGAAGGATAAGGAAAGAACCCTGATCAGTCAGAAAGGAAACATAACCTTAGTCAGATAAATAAACTTAATTAGAACCAGTATGAGTAAGTTAAAAAGTTTTATCCTTATCATTTGTTTAACTGCGGGCCTTGCCAGACATTCTTACGGGCAGGATCTTCATTTCTCTCAATATGGGGAAACTCCTTTTACGATTAACCCCGCGCTTGCAGCTGTGGCTTATGACATCCGCGTGATCACAAATTACAAGAACCAGTGGGCAAGCGTTGCTTCTCCTTATAAGTCATTCGGATTTTCAGGTGAGTTCGGTCTTAAATACAGGAAGCTGAATAAATCCTACCTTTCCACAGGACTCAACGTTTACCGTGATGTCGCGGGCGATTCAAAGATGGGAACAACGCATGTGGATATTACTTTGGGCGGTGTTGTGAAAGCAGGTAAATACAGTAAGCTCTCAGCGGCCATTCTTGGAGGCGTTACCACAAAATCAATTGACTATACCGCCCTTAGATGGGAAAATCAGTACGACGGTTATATGTATGACGCTGCACTTTCCAGCGGTGAAACACAGGCAACCAATAATTATACTTATGGTGATTTCGCCGGAGGATTGAACTGGCACTACAGTAAAAGCGAACAGTACATCAGCGCCGACCACGGAACGCGCTTCGACATTGGAGGATCCGTGTTCCACATTAACCAGCCGAAGCAATCTTACCTGAAGAACAGCAGTGAAAAACAGTACATGAAATACGTGGGTTATGCAAACTTCTTCATCGGCGCCAAAGGTTCCAATGTAGGATTCGCACCGGGAATTGTTTACATGATGCAGGGGCCTTCTACTGAGATCCTGGCAAGCGCCATGTTCAAATACATCATCCAGGATCAATCCGTGTACACCGGACTTGTAAAACCCTGTGCATTGAGCCTCGGGGCTTCCTACCGTTATAAGGATGCCTTTATTCCGACAATGTTGTTTGAATATGACAAATACGCGTTTGGTGTAAGCTATGACGTTAATCTTTCCACGCTTACAACAGCCAGCAAATCAAAAGGAGGGCTGGAAATAGCGTTAAGATATAACTGGAATCCCGGTTACGGAAAAATGTTAGGCGGATCTTTGACCAGGCCAACCTACAAAAACCAATAGAATTAAAGATTAATTCGTATTTTTGCTCTCCCGAAAAAAGGAATGAAATGAATTATTCCGGTTGACGAGCAGCAAAAAAATTGAACCGGGTCTTCAATTACAATTAAAAATTATAATTATGAATTTAAGCGGAATTATATCTATAGGCGGAATGCCTGGCCTGTACAAAGTTGTGGCCCAATCCAAGAACGGCGTTATCGTAGAATCGCTGAACGACAAAAAACGTTTCCCTGCCTATTCAACCAACAAGATCAGCGCGCTGGAAGACATCAGCATGTTTACTTCCGGTGATGACAAGCCTTTGTCCGAGATCATGCAGGCGATCTACGATAAGGAAAAGGGTGGAAAGGCCATCGACAACAAAGCCGATGACAAAGCTATTGAAGCTTATTTCGCGGAAGTGCTGCCTGATTACGACAAGGAAAGGGTTTATGTTTCCAACATGAGAAAGCTTTTCAGCTGGTACAATATTCTCCAGGAAACAGGAAATTTAAAACTCAAAGAAGAGGGTGAAGAAGCTAAAGGTGAAGAAAAAAAGATAAAAACCGCTGAGGAAAAAGCCAAGATCGCCAAGACAACTGTTAAGGACACATCAAAAGCAAAGACCAAGTCGCCTACAATTAAAGTTGCCGGCGTTCGAAAGTCCGGAACGGCATAATACTGAACAATGTCAGCTCCCTCCCGCCCATGGCTGGAGGGATTTTTTATGAAACAATTTTTTTTCGGGAAGAGCAAAATTTTATAACCCGGGTAACAACTATCCAGTCCATGAGCACAGTAAACATAAAGATCCCTGAAAAGCCCAAAAGGAAATACCTGCCTGAAAATTTAACGATCAATAACTGGAGCGATCTTGAACCTTTCTACAAAGGACTTGAGAAAAGGGAGCTCCATTCTGTGAAAGACCTGGAAACATGGATCCTTGATCTCAGTGAGCTGGAAGCGGTGGTGAGTGAGAATATGGCCTGGCGCTACATTAAAATGACCTGCGATACCACAGATAAGGAACTGGTAGGAAGCTATACTCATTTTATTACGGAAATTGAACCTTACATTGCCCCTTTTGCAAATACCCTGCATAAAAAACTGATCGCTTCACCCTTCCTGGATCAGCTCGATCAGAACAAATATTTTATTTACCTGCGTTCCATAAAGAAGAGCCTGGAGATCTTCAGAGAAGAAAATATCCCACTGCTAACCGAGATCAATAATGAATCGCAAAAATACGGTGCTATTACCGGAGCGCAGAGTATTGAATACAACGGCGAAGAGATGACCATTCAAAAGGCTGCCGTTTATTTAAAGAACACGGACAGAAAGATCCGTGAACTTATTTATAAGCGCATACAAGCACGCCGTGATGAGGATGAGAAAGAACTGAATGAGTTATTTGACAGGCTGATCGTTTTAAGAAATAAGGTGGCCTTAAATGCCGGCTTTCAAAATTACAGGGATTATAAATTTGAAGAGCTGGGACGTTTCGATTATGCCCCGCAAGATTGTTTTAATTTTCATGAAGCGATCCGGAAAAACATCGTTCCTCTTAATGTAGCGCATGAAAAAGAGCGGAAGGAGAAATTAAAGCTTGATCCGTATCGTCCGTGGGACACTGAAGTTGATGTTGATGGCAAGCCGCCGCTGCATCCTTTCAAAGATGGCGCAGAGCTCCTTGATAAATCCATAAAGTGCTTTTATGAAGTGAACACCTACTTTGGAGAGTGCCTGGAAACTATGAAAATAATGCATCACCTCAGCCTTGAATCCAGGATCGGGAAGGCCCCGGGTGGATACAATTATCCTTTGTACGAAACAGGAGTTCCTTTTATTTTCATGAATGCAGTTGGGACACACCGCGACCTGGTAACTATGGTTCACGAAGGAGGCCACGCGATCCATTCTTTTCTTTCAAAGGATCTCCCTGTTACAGAATTTAAAAGCATGCCCTCGGAGGTTGCCGAACTGGCAAGCATGAGCATGGAACTGATCTCTATGGAACACTGGCAGATGTTCTTTCCCAATAACGACGATTACAAAAGAGCCAA
>JBJMLS010000161.1:0-6084 GCA_045805185.1 Bacteroidia bacterium
ATAAATCCGGTCAAAATTTCCTTTTATCATTGAATGGAATATGAATTGAGAAAGCGTTTAAAAAAAATGAATTATGAATTTAAATAACTTTACCATAAAGTCGCAGGAAGCTATTCAGCAGGCAGTGCAGTTGGCTACTATAAACGGACAACAGGCTGTTGAGAATGGCCACATCCTTAAAGCAATTTATGAAGTAGATGAAAATGTTCTTCCCTTCCTGTTGAAGAAATTAAATATTAACTCGTCGGTATTTTCTCAAACGCTGGATAGTATCCTGGGATCCTATCCAAAAGTAAGCGGGGGACAACCCTATCTTTCCAATCACGCCAATCAAACCCTGGCAAAAGCAAATGGCTTCCTGAAAGATTTCAAAGATGAATTTGTATCGATTGAACACCTCATATTAGGAGTGCTCGCCAGTGGCGATAGCGTTTCTAATATGATGAAAGATCTTGGCTTTAACGAAAAGGACCTGAAGACGGCAATCAATGAATTGCGTAAAGGGAACCGGGTTACCAGTCAGAGCCAGGAAGAAACCTATAATGCACTGAACAAATACGCGATCAACCTGAATGAGCAGGCGCGCTCAGGAAAACTCGATCCGGTTATAGGTCGCGACGAGGAGATCCGGAGGGTTCTGCAGATCCTTTCCCGCAGGACCAAGAACAATCCTATTTTAGTTGGAGAACCAGGCGTAGGAAAAACAGCGATCGCGGAAGGACTTGCACACCGCATTAACAATGGCGATGTGCCTGAGAACTTAAAAAGCAAGCAGATCTTCTCATTGGATATGGGAGCTTTGATCGCAGGTGCGAAATACAAGGGAGAATTTGAAGAGCGCTTGAAATCTGTAGTGAAGGAAGTGATCTCCGGTAACGGTGAGATCGTTCTTTTTATTGATGAGATCCATACCTTAGTTGGAGCAGGTGGCGGTGGTGAAGGAGCCATGGATGCCGCTAATATTTTAAAGCCAGCGCTTGCCAGGGGGGAGCTGCGCGCTATAGGAGCCACAACCCTGAATGAGTTCCAGCGATATTTCGAAAAAGATAAGGCCCTGGAGCGCCGGTTCCAGAAAGTAATGGTGGATGAGCCTTCGGCTGAAGATGCAATATCCATTTTACGTGGAATAAAAGAAAAATACGAGACGCACCATAAAGTACGCATAAAGGACGAAGCGATCATTTCAGCGGTTGAGCTATCCCAGCGCTACATCAACGACAGGTTTCTCCCGGATAAAGCCATTGACCTGATCGATGAGGCGGCTTCCAAGTTACGAATGCAGATCAATTCCATGCCCATTGAGCTGGATGAAGTGGAGAGAAGGATCATGCAGCTGGAGATCGAACGTGAAGCAATGAAGCGCGAGGGTGAAACTAAAAAGCTGGAGAGCGTAGTAAGGGAGATAGCTGAGTTAAACGATAAGCGTACGAACCTGCGCGCGAAATGGCAAAGTGAGAAGGAAGTAATAGAAGGGGTGCAAAAGCTGAAGCTTGAGATCGAAAATCTGAAGCATGAAGCGAATATTGCGGAAAAGAACGGCGATTACGGAAGGGTGGCGGAGATCCGTTATGGAAAAGTAAAAGAGGCGGAAGCGCGCCTGAATGAATTTGAAACCAAGCTGGCGGAAGCTAAGGAAAGTGGCAGTCAGATGGTGAAGGAAGAGGTGGACAGTGAAGACATTGCCGGGGTCATCGCGGTATGGACCGGCATACCGGTTTCGCGTATGCTGCAAAGTGAAAGGGAAAAGCTGCTGAAGCTGGAAGATGAACTGCACAAGCGTGTAGTCGGACAGAACGAAGCGATAGAAAGCATAGCCGATGCGGTAAGGCGCAGCCGGGCCGGCTTACAGGATGCGAAAAAGCCGATCGGTTCCTTCATTTTTCTTGGTACCACCGGCGTAGGAAAAACGGAACTGGCAAAGGCTCTTGCGGAATTCCTGTTCAACAACGAGAACAGTATGACGCGTATCGATATGAGTGAATACCAGGAGCGTCACACCGTCAGCAGGCTGGTGGGCGCGCCTCCGGGATATGTCGGCTATGAAGAAGGCGGCCAGCTTACCGAAGCCGTGCGCCGCAAGCCATACAGTGTGGTGCTGCTCGATGAGATCGAAAAAGCGCATCCGGATGTGTTCAATATTCTTTTGCAGGTGCTGGATGATGGACGGCTGACGGATAACAAAGGCCGCGTGGTGAATTTCAAAAATACGATCATCATCATGACCTCCAATATGGGTTCGCATCTTATCCAGGAGAATTTTGAAAGCATGACCGAGAAGAACAGGGAAGAGGTGCTTGCTAAAACAAAAAATGAAGTATTTGAATTATTGAAAAAATCCATTCGTCCGGAGTTCCTTAACCGGATTGACGAGGTGATCATGTTCGAGCCGCTTACACGCGAGAATATAAACCGGATCGTGGAGATCCAGATGAACGGGGTGATCCGGAGTCTGGCAGAGCAGGGCGTAAAGCTCAGCATGACAGACGATGCGATCGAATGGCTCGCGCAATTGGGTTATGATCCGCAGTTCGGTGCACGACCGGTGAAGCGTGTGATCCAGAAACAGGTGCTCAATGAATTATCGAAACAGATCCTTGCAGGAAAAATAAACAAGGAAGAAGAGATCATTCTCGATATGTTCGATAAGCAATTTGTGTTCCGGCAAAAGGAAAAAGTGAAGCACTAACCAGAATTCCCCTTGGGAACTTACTTCAATACAGAGTTAAGAAGTTTGAGGAGTTTCACAGGGGATTCTTTCATGAATATCTCTCCGTGTTCCTGTTAACTCTGAATCTCAGTGTTAAAAAAACGGAAAATAAAACTATTAGAAGTTGATTGACATAAAGAAATGCCAGAACAATCTTTTTCTCTCCGTGTTCCCTGTTAACTCTGAATCTCTGTGTTGAAAAACCAAAGCAGCTAATTTTACCATTATTTGTTCATAAAATCGCTGGCGGTTCAACAATTTAAACCTATCTTTGCTAGTCCTTTTTTTTAAGCCCCGATCAGAGTAGAATTATGCAAGAAGAAATCAGTGTAGCTGAACCCCGGAAGTTATATCCATACCAGGAAGAAGCCGTAAATAACATATTTACCCGTTTAACAACGCTTCCCCCGAATGCCAATATTTTGTTCCAGCTTCCAACCGGCGGCGGGAAAACAATTATTTTTTCAGAGATAGCGCGCAAGTACATTGAGCTTTATAAAAAGAAGGTACTGATTCTTACGCACCGGATCGAATTATCAAGGCAGACCTCGGATGTACTGGCGGAAAAAGGCATTGCCAATACCATTATTAACAGTTCTGTGAAATCATTGCCCGATCGCGACGATTACCAGTGCTACACCGCGCTTGTGGAGACACTGAATAACAGGCTCCAGGAAAACGATAAGTTTTTAGAAGGTATCGGACTGGTGATCGTGGATGAGGCGCACTACAATTCCTTCCGTAAGATCTTTCACCACTTCAATGATATAAATATTCTTGGCGTTACGGCTACACCGCTTAGCAGTAATAAAAAACTGCCCTTAAGGGATACCTACAACGATATTATCATCGGGGAATCCATCAGTTCGCTTATAGATAAAGGTTACCTCTGTGAGGGCATCACTTACAGTTACGATGTGAATCTGAGCTCACTTAAGGTAGGATCGAACGGAGAATTTACCGTAGGCTCTTCCGAAGTGCTATACAGCAGCGTGATCATGCAGAGTAAACTCATCGATGCGTATGAGGAAGTAGGAATGGGAACCAAGACGCTTATTTTCAACAGCGGAATACTTTCCAGCAGGGCGGTATACGAAATGTTCAAGAAAAAAGGCTATCCTGTGAAGCACCTTGATAGTACTTTCCCTGATAAAGAACGCGCGGAAGTATTGGATTGGTTCAGGAAGACCAAGGACGGAATACTTTCTTCCGTGAGTATCCTTACCACCGGCTTTGATGAGCCGGGAGTGGAGACGATCATTTTGAACCGAGCCACCAAATCGCTCACCTTGTACCACCAGATGATAGGCCGTGGTTCACGCGTATTGCCCGAGAAAAAAACATTTAAAATAGTTGACCTGGGAAATAACTCGCGCCGTTTCGGCTTGTGGCAATTACCGATCGACTGGAAGCACGTTTTTATAGCCCCGCATTTATATCTGGAGAGTCGCTATAAGGATGAGTGGGATTATGAACTGGAGAATGATTACGAAATGCCGGATGATATCAAGCAGCGTTTCCTGAATTCCTCTATGGAAGCTTTCATTGTCAGAGAAAGGTATATGGAGAACCTGAAGAAAGGAATTCGTCCGCAGGTAGTGCTGGAAGATTCGCTGGAGGATCACTTCAGCAGGATCCGCGATAATGCATCCGGAACAGAAGAAGCTTTTGAATTGTTCAACCTGCTTACGGAAGAAATGAAATACCGCGTGCGCCAGTTTGCAAAATGCATCAATGCTACTCAAAACTATGTGGATTGGCAATACCAGAATTACGCTTCAAAGCTGAGAAGAAGAGTGATCACCTGGTTTGCGGAATAATCCGTAATTTAGAGTAGTTAATCCCTTCTTATGAAAAAAATAATTACTCTATCCCTGGCGTTCAGTATCTTCTTAACCAAAGGATCGTTTGCACAGTTAAAACCGGCAGGGAGCACAAATGCGGATCAGCTTCTCGCGACCAACAGTACAAAGATTCCCGCCCGGCATTTTTCCGCATATACCAGCAGCGCTGTTTTCTACCGAACCACAAGCGAAAAAGCTTTTGCAAAAGGAAATACTGTGATCGATGCGGGGGTGGCATTCGCGCTTTACAAGACAAAGATCCACCAGGAATCTTCAGGATATAAAAAGGATACTACCGATGCGGCGGGCGGCGCACTTTACACCATCAGGGGTGAGTATGGCGTTACGGACTGGCTCGGAGTGGGCGCTCGCTTCGGCTTCACAAGCTTTATCGACGATAAGGATAGCGCAACGGGCAGAACAGCTAAAACAACAGGTATTGATCTTTGCGCCACAGCTAACCTTCATTTTGTTAAGACCAGGAGATTCGACATGCCCTTGTGCATTTCTATTGGTTATGGTAATTTTAAAAGTCTTTCCAATGATGATTACAATACAAAAGTAAAAGGTGGCGGCTTTGCCTTCGGCATGGGATTAATGCCGAGGATCTATTTTGGCGATCACTTCGGAATGAATTTTCTTCTTGGCTTCATGTCCTACAACTTCGGGAACCTGAAATATTCCAATAAGGATGACAGCAACCTGAACAAGACCTGGGATGTAAAAACCTCGTTGAAAGCGAGCGGCGCAAACATTGGGATCGGTTTGCAGTATAAATTGTAGAAAGCTAGTGTGTGATCTTTTTTCCGAGTATCAGCAGGTCCCTTTCCACACCTTCCATATTGGCGATCCCCGGAAGGTCCCCCCATTTTTCAAAGCCGAGCTCGTAAAATAATTTAAGACTCGGGAGATTGTGACCGAATATGAAGCCCAGCAGCGTTTTTATTTTTAACTGCGGGCAAGTGTTCATTGCTATTTCAAGGCATTTCTTTCCCAATCCTTTCCCGCGCAAGCCTTCTTCCAGGTAAATGCTTATTTCCGCCGTTCCATTGTAAGCAGCCCTCCCGTAAAAATTCTGAAAGCTCACCCAGCCTGCATATACGCCATCGAGCTTCACGAGCCATAATGGACGGCTGGAAGGATTATGCTCGTTGAACCACTTTAATTTATCTTCTACCCGCACAGGCTCAAGATCGGCGGTAACCATCCGTCCGGGAATGGTAGAGTTATAGGTAGCAACGATCAGGGGAAGATCGTTGAGTGTTGCGTCGGTAAAAGTTAGTTCCACTTAAATAAATAATTCATTGTTGATAGTAGTTACAAGTCCTTCCTCTTTTGCTTTGCTGAACATTAATCTTACCGCATTCTTCCCTGTTTCACCGAGATCAGCGGAAAATTCATTTACATAAAGATCAATGTGTTTTCTTCTATAAAGAGAGAGGCTTGTTTAAATCCGGTGAATGAAAAAGACCGGATAGCGACAAAACCATTATACATTAAAGTGTTTATAACCGGCACATCACATTTAATGCC
>JBJMLS010000162.1:0-7142 GCA_045805185.1 Bacteroidia bacterium
ACCTTTTCGCGCTCAATCCAGACAATATTGATTCGAATACTTATGACATGCATGATAAGTATGGCAATTATTACTATAGTTTCATCTATAATGTCATTAACCAGGGCGATGTGAGGGACTCGGTATTGAAGGCGGTTGGACAGTTCATCAGCGACCCTGACATGCGGCAGGTGTATAAGGATATACAGTCCAAATACAGGAATGAAGACATAGAAGAGATAGGCGCGGAACTTACCGGGGCCTTCAGGTATTTTAAATATCATTTCCCGCAAGCGGAGATGCCGAAGTACTATACTTCCTATATTTCAGGCTTTAATTTCAATGTGACCACGGTCGATTCTACTCTTGGAATCGGCCTTGATATGTATCTTGGCCCGGAGAGCAAATATTATCAAATGCTGCAATGGCCGCGCTATAAAACCCGGGTGATGGATCGTCCTTATATTGTTCCCGATTGCATGCGCGGATGGATCATTCATACTTTTGATAAAAATGAGCCGATCAACAATCTGCTGAATCACATGATCTTCTACGGGAAAATGTATTATTGCCTGGACGCAGTGCTTCCTGATTCGCCCGATTCTATGAAGATCGGTTATTCTGCAAAGCAAATGAAGTACTGCAATGAGAATGAAAAGAATCTCTGGGCCTATTTTACAACGAATGACCGTTTGTATAAAAACGACCTGAAAGAAGTGGCGGAATATACTTCTGAAGGTCCATTCACGGCTGCTATAAGTAAAGAGTGCCCGCCGCGCATTGCAATGTGGGTTGGATTGCAGATCGTAAGGGCCTATATGGACCGGAATCCTGACGTTACCGTTGCCCAATTGATGAGCGAATCAGATGCCCAGAAAATACTAACAAAGTCGAAATACAAACCCTAGCATGAGCCCTGCAATACAGGAAGAGATCACACTGAATAATAACTATAAAACGTAAAGACAGAATGAAAAAATCCGAGATAAAGTTTACCGTTTCACTTGATGAAAATAACCTTCCCGCCACCATTCAGTGGGAAGCGGCTGATGCAAACGAAAACAGTAATTGTAAGAGCGTGATGATCGCATTATGGGATGAGAAAGAAAATAATACCTTGCGTATTGATCTTTGGACAAAAGAGATGATGGTGGATGAAATGAAGAAATTTTACCATCAGAATGTAATGAGTCTTACCGATACTTATATCAGGGCCACCGGGGACGAAACTACGGGTAAAGAAATAAAAGCTTTTTTTAATACAATTGGGGAGAAAATCGGAGTATTGAGCTGAAAAAAAAGGAAATAGATTTGGTTTATCCCTAAAAATTAATATATTTGGTACTCATAAATTTGCTGACTTATGACCAAATTCAAATTTCCAATAAAAACGCTGCTGTTCTTAACAGCCTTGTTTCTTTGTAATTCCGGAGCGAGGGCCCAGGTATTTTACAACAATGGCGCTACTGTGTTTATGGATTATGGTTCCATCGTGCAGGCGAACGGCGGAGCGGAGAATTCCAATTCCGGCCAGCTCACCAATCACGGCGATTTTCATATTAGCAGTAATGGAGCACCGGGAAACCTGACCTTATCCAATTCAGCGGTGACGCAGGGAAACGGTAAATATTTCGTTGAGCTGGATTTCATCAACAACGCCTCCTTCACACAAGATAACAGCGAAGTGATCATGAACAGCACTTCGGCCAATCAGCAAATTACAGGAACACAAAGTACTGTTTTTCATAAGCTCAGCCTTCCATCAGCCGGAACACCGGGATTACCTGTTTGTTCGCTCACGCTTAATGCCTCTGCAGACAGTCTCGTTTCATTAACGGACCGCGAGCTGTCTACTGGCGTCAATACCTTTTTCGTTCTGTCGCCTGATCCCTCCATTGTCACAAATACTACCATTCCTAACAGCGAGGGATTTGTGAGCAGTCTTGCACCGGGTACCTTATCGCGTCAGACCAATACAACTTCTTCTTATGTTTTTCCTGTAGGATCAAGTGTTGTGCTGAAGCGTTACCGCCCGGTTGACATTACTCCAAATGCAGCAGCAGCTTCTGAGTACACGGTTCGTTTCGTCAATCATGATCCGGACCTGGACAGCTACCTCCGCACTACAAATGATGGTATTCCCTGTGTAGTCAACGATACATTTTATCATGCGATCCTTCGTCCTAACGGCGCAACACCTGCGGATATCAAACTTTACTACATCGCCTCAACGGATGGCAACTGGACAAATATGAGTCACTGGCGCACAACAAATACGATGTGGAACGACATGAGCACAGCTAATTCCGGTACTTCAGGTTTGTTCTCTACATTGGTTCGCCCGTCCTGGTTGTTTGCCAATCCCGGGGATCCTTACGTAATGACAGTTATAAAACCCGGAACTCCGACAATTACTTGTCCGGGCAATGTGTGCTCCAATAACCCGCTTACTACTTTTTCAGCTAACAGCTCAACAACAGGTGTAAATTATAACTGGACAGCTCCTGGCGGCTCAACTATTTTAAACGGACAGGGAACGGGCGCTGTAAATGTGAATTGGAATTCTCCTGGCCAGTTCATTTATGTGAATGCATCGCTCACTGTTAACGGTACAACCTGTACTTCCCTGTTCAGTGATTCCTGTTCTGTTGCACTTACCGCCGCTCCGAATACGAATCTTACTGCCAGCGCCAATCCTTTGAATGAGCTTGATTACAGTTTTGTTGACGGTACCACGCCTTCAGCTACAAGCTGGAACTGGATCTTTGGAGACGGTTCAACATCCACACAGCAAAATCCCGGACATTTATATGGATCGCCCGGTGTTTATACGGTTTACCTGAGCTCATCAGTCAATGGCTGTACCGATATCGATTCCATGCAGGTCACTGTTGATTACAATGAAACGATCGTTATTCCTAACGTTTTCACTCCTGATGGCGATGGGATCAATGATGAGCTGTTCATCACTTACAAAGGAATTAAAGAATTCAATCTTCTCATCTATAACCGCTGGGGACAAAAAATGTATACAGCAGAAGGGCCGAATTTTCATTGGGATGGTAAAGATCCGTCCGGGCAATATGTAACCGATGGAACTTATTTTTACATCATCACTGCTAAATCTTACGCGGATAAGGATTACGACCTGAGAGGATCTCTTTATGTATTCAAGAAAAAATAGAGAACAAATTTAGTTTGAAAACCTCTGCTCAACAGGCAGGGGTTTTTTGTTTGTACTTGTACAATCCCGCCGCTAATTGTCATATTGAATAATTTGGGCTAATTTAGTCCTCCCTTATGAAGATAAAAGTAGGTTTCGGTTATGATGTTCATCCGCTCAAGGAAGGAAAAGCGCTTTGGCTGGGAGGGATCCAGCTTGATCACCATAGCGGTTGCGATGGTCACAGCGACGCCGATGTTTTGATCCACGCCATCTGTGACGCATTACTCGGAGCAGCGAACCTCCGCGATATCGGCTTTCATTTTCCAAACACGAACCCTGCATATAAAGGAATTGACAGCAAGAAGCTATTGGCTGATGTGGTTGCCCTTCTTTCCGAAAAAGGATATAAGATCGGCAACGTGGATGCGACACTGAGTCTCGAGCAGCCCAAAATAAATCCACATATTGCAAAAATGCAGGAAGCGCTTGCACCCATTATGAATGTAAGCGCCGATGATGTATCCATTAAGGCGACCACCAATGAAAAACTCGGTTATGTAGGGAGGGAAGAAGGTGTGAATGCCTACGCCGTCGCCCTGATCTATAAAGATTAATCTTATGTCAGCAAGTAAAAAAATACAGGTCATTTCTTCTTTCGAAGTTTATGATAACGAGTCACAACTTAGCCAGGAAGAACTGAAGTTACTTCAGCGCGCGCGTAAAGCCGTTGAATCCGCTTATGCGCCCTATTCTAATTTTTTTGTAGGTGCGGCAATATTATTGGAGGACGGCCAGATCGTGATCGGGAACAACCAGGAAAACGCTGCTTATCCTTCAGGCTTATGCGCTGAGCGTGTTGCCATTTATCATGCTGGCGCGCAGTATCCGGGAATTGCAGTAAAGATGATCGCAGTTACCTGTAAGGCCCAGGGTCAGGTGATCCACGAGCCTGTTACACCTTGTGGAGCCTGCAGGCAAGCTATTGCAGAGTACGAGACCCGTTATGGGAAAAAGATCCGGATCATCATGGCCGGAGAAAGTGGAAAAGTATACGCGACCGAGAGCATTGAGAGCTTATTGCCTCTGATGTTCAATCGCAGGCACCTTAAATAAGATTCATCCGGGTTGTTCTTCCGGCATTATTTACCTCCGATTTTAGCTTACAAAAGATAGTGGATTATCCCTATTTTCTCTTATTTTTGTGATCATTAAATCCGTTCCAGAATGGCCAAAGTAGCAGAGAAAACCGAGAAGAAACTCAAATTCACAAAAGAACAATATTTAACCTGGTACGAATCGATGCTGTTAATGCGAAGGTTCGAGGAAAAAACCGGGCAGTTGTATGTTCAGCAGAAGATCAAAGGCTTTTGCCATTTGTATATCGGTCAGGAAGCGATCGTTGCCGGAACAGTAAGCGCGACAAAGAAAGAGGACAAGCACATTACCGCATATCGCTGTCATGCCCATCCGATCGGACTGGGAATGCATCCGAAATTCATCATGGCTGAAATGTATGCGAAGGTCACCGGTTGCAGCAAAGGCAAGGGCGGCTCTATGCACATGTTCAGCAAGGAACATAATTTTTTAGGAGGCCATGGAATTGTCGGTGCGCAGATCCCTTTGGGAGCGGGAATTGCTTTTGCTGAGAAATACAATGGGACCGACCATGTCTGCGTTTGCTCGATGGGAGATGGCGCGGTGAGACAGGGCGCATTGCATGAAGCATTCAATATGGCAATGACCTGGAAGCTTCCGGTGATCTTTATTGTAGAGAATAACCATTACGCAATGGGAACCTCGGTTGAGCGAACTTCAAATGTTCATGAGCTTTGGAAGCTTGGCCTCGCATACGACATGCCGGCAAAGCCTGTTGACGCAATGACGGTTGAGGCAGTACACGAAGCAATGGAAGAAGCCGTTGCCCGGGCAAGAAGAGGAGATGGCCCAACTTTCCTGGAAATGAAAACTTACCGGTACAAGGGACATTCCATGAGTGATGCCCAAACCTACCGTACCAAGGACGAAGTGAAAGAATACCAAAAGCAGGATCCGATAGAAAAAGTGATCGAAACCCTGAAAAAAAATAAATGGATAGATGACGAAGGAATAGAGATGATGGAAACCAAAGTGAAAGCCATTGTAGAGGAGTCGGTAAAATTCGCCGAAGAATCTCCTTTTCCGGATGCACATGAATTGTACGAAGATGTATACATGCAGCACGATTACCCTTATATCAAGGAATAGATCCTATAAACTTCAATCACAAATCTTCAATCAGAATTAGTATATGGCCGAGATCGTTAGAATGCCCAAATTAAGTGATACCATGACAGAAGGCGTGGTTGCAAAGTGGCACAAAAAAGTGGGTGATAAAGTGAAATCCGGTGATCTCCTTGCAGATATTGAAACGGACAAAGCTACTATGGAATTCGAATCTTTCCAGGATGGCGTATTGCTTTATGTTGGAGTAGAGCAGGGCAAAGGCGCGCCTGTTGACAGCATACTTGCCATACTTGGAAAAGAAGGTGAGGATATTTCTGCATTGATAAAGGATGCTTCGGCTTCGCTCAGCAACCAGTCGACTTCGCCGGTAAAAGAAGAAACAAAAAAGGATACAAAAGAAGAGACAAAGAAAGATACCGCAACTACGAATACGGCTGCCCCAACAGTTCCGCCTACCGTTCAGATCGTTCGCATGCCAAAGCTAAGCGATACCATGACTGATGGCGTGGTGGCGAAATGGCACAAGAAAGTGGGTGATAAAGTAAAGTCAGGAGAATTGCTCGCGGACATTGAAACCGATAAGGCGACAATGGAATTTGAATCCTTCCAGGATGGAGTGATCTTGTACCAGGGAGTAGAGCAGGGCAAAGGCGCCCCGGTCGACAGTGTACTGGCCATACTGGGAAAAGGCGATGAAGATATTAAAGCAATTGTTGAATACGAGAAGAATAAAGCTGCTTCGGCTTCGATCACCACAGGTCTGCTCAGTCAACAGAATGAAAAAAAGGAAGCTGTTGCTGAGACAAAAGTTGCGAACGCTTCCAATCCTGCACAGAAAGCGGAGAAGAACGGCACAACAACAGAGCGCCTGAAAGCATCTCCGCTTGCAAAAATGCTGGCGAAGGAAAAAGGAATTGACCTCACGGTTGTTCACGGCTCAGGAGATTCGGGACGTATCATCAAAAAAGATATTGAATTCTTTACTACCTCGGGTGTCGCCCAAAAATATGTCGGGGTTGAAAGTTTCACCGATGAGCCGGCATCACAGATGCGGAAGACCATTGCGAAACGCCTGACTGAAAGCAAGAATGGCGCGCCGCATTTTTACCTGACCATTGAGCTCGACATGGACAATGCAGTTGCCACGCGGGCCGCTATCAATAACATCAGCGAGGTAAAGGTCTCTTATAACGACATGGTCATTAAAGCGGTTGCCGCGGCTTTGCGTAAGCATCCTAAAGTAAACAGCAGCTGGATGGGCGATAAGATCAGGTACAATCATCATATTCATATTGGTGTTGCCATTGCGGTGGAAGACGGATTACTGGTTCCGGTGGTACGCTTTGCCGACAACAAAACATTTTCGCAGATTGCCGCTGAGGTAAAAGAATACGGCAAGCGCGCCAAAGAAAAGAAATTACAGCCTGCAGACTGGGAAGGAAATACATTCACGGTATCCAATCTCGGCATGTTCGGTATAGAAGAATTCACTTCCATCATCAATACACCTGAATCCTGCATCATGGCTGTCGGAGCGATCCGCCAGGTACCTGTGGTAAAGAACGGACAAGTTGTTCCCGGCAACGTAATGAAAGTTACCTTAAGCTGCGATCACCGTTCTGTTGATGGTGCAACTGGCGCTGCCTTCCTGCAAACCTTTAAGCAGATGCTGGAGAACCCGGTGATGATGTTTTTGTAATATGTAGCGCGACGTTTATTCGCGGGCCGTGATTTGGAATTGCATTTCGGTTGAGGACTGTAAAAGTCACCTTTC
>JBJMLS010000163.1:0-5922 GCA_045805185.1 Bacteroidia bacterium
GGATCACATCATTGAACGCGCTTCTATTTGCAAGGATGGAAAACTATGTAATGGCTTTGAATACCTCATCGATTACGCTTATTAATTTTAAGCAATGCAATATTTCAATATCTTTATCCGTAAATAGCGAATGAAAAAAATACTATTCATACTTGTTGTTCTCATTTGTCTGGCCAGCGGTAATTTAAAAGCGCAGGACAGGCAAAAAGCGGATACAACGGGAAAGACCCTGTTCAAAAAACACAAGCCCTACATTATTGTTTTAAACGACGGGACAGAATATGTGGGTGAGATCCTGGAAGATGACGGAAGGGAAATGCTGATCAATGTAAAGAAAAAAGGAAAGATCTTCATTCCGAAATACGTGATCAAATCAATTGAGCTGGTTACGCCTGAGAATTATAAGAACGACGAATACCTCTACACCAATGCTTTTCCCCGTTATTATATGCTGGGCTCAAACGCGCTTCCTTTTAAAAAGAGAGAGATCAGCGCAAACCTTTATTACTTTCTAAGCGGCAGCGTTCATTATAACGTAAATGAAAATGTTTCTCTCGGCCTGACTTCTACCTGGTGGGGATCGCCGATTGCGTTGAGTGCTAAAACCAGCTTCATGCTCTCTGAAAAGAATTACGTTGGGGTCGATGTAAATGCAGGAACGATCATCTATAGCGCTCCTGGTTCTTTCATCGGGAAGATCTCTGCAAAATATACGCACGGCGATGAAAATAAAAATTTTACCCTGGGAGCCGGCCTGATGAGTTTCAGCTACAATCCTTCTAAAAGCAATTCGAACGGCTATTCCGACATCGCTTATTATATGGGGGCATCCGGAGCTTCGCGTCTTTCGCAGAGAACCATGTTTGTAGGAGAATTCTGGGTATTTCCACGAACTAATTTTGGACTGGCAGGAATGGGGATCCGATCCATAAAAAAAGAGAGCTCCTCATTTGTATTCGGGATCTATGGCTTGTTCCAGCTAAGCAATGCACCCTATTCCCAGAGCAATAATTATCCGAATAAAAATAACCTCCATCTGTATTACCGCAACAGTAATTTACCACTTATTCCTATCCCCTACCTGGGGTATAGTTTCAAGCTCTGATCGCTTATTCTTTTATCACTTTCAATTGGGTCCTGCGGTTCTTCGCTCTTCCAGCTTCATCCGTATTGTAAGCAACCGGCATGGTATCTCCGTATCCTTTTGCCGTAACGCGGGTCGCTTCAATACCTTTCTTCAAAAGATACTCACGGACTGCTTTAGCTCTTTCTTCGGATAATTTCAGGTTCTCTTCCGGTTTTCCAACATTATCCGTATGTCCCTGGATCTCTACAACCATCGTGTTTTTCATTTTCAGCACTTCCACCAGGTCATTTAATTGCTTAAAAGAAGAGGACTTCAGTGTTGATTTACCCGTGTCAAACAACACATCCGATAAGGTAAATTCTTTGGGAGGATCGATTTGCACCCCAACCTCATAAGTAGCGTTCGCATCGGCGGGAACTTCCATTTTAGTATAATCCATATCGGCGGTAAAATTTTTGTACTTAAGACTGTAGGTAGTAGAAACGGGAAGAAGCACTTCAAAAGCGCCTTTATCATTGGTATTGACCTTGTATTCTTTTTTTGTCTTGACGTCGACAAACATCAGCATTTCTTTTTTCAGGGGAATCTTTTTAAAGTTGGTAGCAGTTCCCGTTACCAGGGCCAGTTTGTCGGTGGGCTTAAGTGTTTGTGCATGTATCGCAGTAGAAAGGATACTTATCAATACGGAGAAAAAGATTTTATGCAGCTTCATTGGCTTTTTATTTTAGTTATAATGAACGGTTAATTAAAAGTAACATAAAAAATATTCCGGTCTGTTCTTTTTTGTTAATTTTATAAGAAGCAATGGACAAACAACTATTTGACGACACCATTAAAGAACTGGAGTTCCTCGTATCACAAAAGGATTACAGCAGGGCAAGCCGCAGGTTCATGGATCTTACCGTTGA
This sequence comes from Bacteroidia bacterium, assembly GCA_045805185.1. Taxonomy (GTDB): domain Bacteria; phylum Bacteroidota; class Bacteroidia; order B-17B0; family Aurantibacillaceae; genus JAHEYF01. Next base: position 1,996 of record JBJMLS010000163.1, read on the forward strand.
GTTCGAACTCGAAGACTCAAGTCTTGAACTGGCTTACCGCATCCGCAACGATTATCAGCAATTACAATCCGGTCCTGCCGGGGACCCGGATCTGCTTAGCTTAAGCGAAAACAGTCGTATGCTCATTGACCAGCTTCTAAGTCAGAAAGAAAAGCTTCTTATGGAAATGAAGCGGCAGGCGCTACCTTCGGCAGTTGCGTTTCAGGCTAAAGGGATCAGCAAGCGTTTTACCTCAGGGAATTCACCCTTCCATCTTCAACCTTTGAACCTGGAGCTAAAGCTTGGGGAAATAACCGGTGTGGTAGGTGAGAACGGAAACGGGAAGACCACATTGCTGCGTATTGTAGCCGCAGAACTGATGAGCGATACCGGCCAGATCGAATATCCCGTGCTGGGATTAAAAGCTGGCAGCTGGTATGCGATCAAAAATCAAATTGCATTTATTCCTCAGCGTATGAAGCGCTGGCACGGGACCCTGATCGATAACCTGCGCTTTCACGCCACGATACACGGTATACAGGACCTCGACAATAACAAGCAGGTAGAATATATTTTAAACAGGCTGGGGCTTTCCAGGTTCCGCGACCTGAAATGGAGCGAGATCTCGAGTGGTTACCGCCTGCGGTTCGAGCTCGCCAAAATGCTGATGTGGCGGCCAAAACTATTAGTGCTGGATGAACCGCTGGCTAACCTGGATATTAACGCGCAGCAGTTATTTCTCCAGGACCTCCGGTATATTTTAAGATCCTGGAAGCACCCTATGTCAGTTGTTCTGAGCTCACAGGCCCTGCATGAGATAGAAAGCGTTGCGGATAATATTGTTTTCATCAAGCAGGGTCAGACGCTCTACAATGGATCACAAAAAGAGTTCGGTACCGGGAGAAAATTCAATGACTATGAACTTTCCGGAAACTTCACAAGAGAACAGCTTCTCTCTGCTCTGTCTGTAATTCCAGGCGCTAAGGTAGAAGACAGCGGTACCGTTTACCTGATCTCCATTCCAGTTGAAATGAATACCGGGGAGTTTCTACAAACCTTATTGCTGAATAAGATCCCTGTTTCCTATTTCAGGGACATCAGCACCTCTACCCGCAAACTTTTTCAAAAAGATTTTTAAGTTGATTATCAGGTAATTAGTTGCGATGTCGAAATAATAATTTGGTTTATATTATAAACTAGTTTAATATTGTGACATATTTATAAACCTAAACAACATGGAAGAACAAAATTTTAAACCCGAAGAAAGCCTGAAATTGATCCAAAGCATGATCAACAGGGCTCAAAACAACATCTCAGAGAACGGATTTCTCCTCATCTTCTGGGGATGGCTGGTATTTTTATCTGCCCTTGTATTTTATATGCTATTAAAAATGGAAAATCAATACGCCGGACTTGTCTGGCTTGCAATGCCGGCCGGAGGCATTTTTACGATGATCTATTCCATTAAAAAAAGCAGGAAAGAAAAAGTACGGTCCTACATTGATGACTACATGGCTTTTGTGTGGATCGCTTTTGGCGCAGGCTTACTTATTACTTTATGCATGGGGCAGAAAATGCAGCTCAACTGCTACCCAATGGTGATCATGCTTTACGGGATCGCTACTTTTATAACCGGAGGAATGATCCGCTTTAAGCCCCTGATCATTTGCGGAGCCCTGAGTTTCCCGATAAGCGTATTTGCTTTCTTTGTTACTTTTGAATACCAGATCCTGCTCCTGGCGCTTTCTCTTCTCATTTCATACATTATTCCAGGTCATTTATTACAGGCTAAATTCAAATCCCATGGCGCCACTGAAAGAGCTTGACCCCCTGCTCCATTCTCAATTGCGGCTCGCTATCGTTTCACTTCTTGTGACGGTTAAAGAGGCGGAGTTCACATACCTGAAGGAAGAAACAAATTCTACCTCAGGAAACCTGAGCGTGCAATTGCAAAAGCTGAAGGAAGCCGGATATATTGACATTGAAAAATCGTTCAAGGACAATTACCCGCAAACCCTATGCAGGATCCAGCCTGCCGGGCTGAAGGCTTTCCAAAAATATGTAAAGGACATTCAACAGTATCTTAATAGTAAACCAACAAATAAATAACATGGAAAATTTACAGGATGAGATCTTATGGAAACAAGCCAAAAAGCGTGTTGAATTCAAAAAACAGCTGGCCATGTACCTCGCAACAAATAGCTTTCTTTGGGCGGTCTGGTTCTTTACCGGGAGTCCTTATGAGCAGGATAACTTTATTCCCTGGCCCGCGTGGTGCAGTCTCGGCTGGGGAATAGGCTTAGTGTTCAGCTTTCTCAGCGCTTATGTATTTGTGAATAAAACAGAGGCTGTAGAAAAGGAATTCCGCAAACTGAAGGAAAGGAAATAAAGCTAAGATCCCTTACACACGAGCCTGTATCCGTTCCCATGCAGGTTTACGATCTCCAAACGCTCATCTTCGTGCAGAAATTTCCTCAGTTTTACAATATACACATCCATGCTGCGGCCAGTGAAATACGTATCTTCCTTCCATATCTGCCTGAGCGCTTTCTCCTTGGGTAAAACGTCGTTGATGTGCATGCACAATAAATTGAGGAGCTCCGCTTCCTTTGGCGAGAGCCGCGTTTCTTTTCCCGAGGAACTGTAAATTGTCCTGAGCCTGTAATTGAATTTTAAACTGCCAAGCTCAAAAGATCCGGGACTCTCCTGTACGGCGAACTGTTTCCTGTTGAGGATCGCCCTGATCTTGAACAAAAGCACTTCCGTATCGAAAGGCTTCAGAATATAATCATCAGCTCCCAGCCGGTATCCTTTCAATACATCATCGCGCAGCGACTTTGCGGTAAGAAAGATAACCGGGATTTCGCTGTTCAGTTGCTTGATCTCCTTCACGAAAGTAAAGCCGTCTTTTTTCGGCATCATCACATCTGCTATACAGAGATCAAAGCTATCCCTGCGAAAAAATTCAAGCCCGCTTTCTCCGTCTTCGGCAAGTGTGACCTCGAAATCATTCATCTGCAGGTAATCTTTCAGCACTGCAGCAAAGTTCTTCTCATCTTCCACCAGGAGTATTTTTGCCTTCACTTATTCCCTTTTAAGTTTGATCACGAATTCCGATCCACGGCCCTGCTGACTTTCCACATGGATCCAGCCCTTGTGCGCATCTACAATATTCTTCACATAATTTAAGCCAAGGCCAAAGCCCTTCACGTCGTGTATGTTTCCAGTCTGCGCCCGGTAAAATTTATCAAAGATGTTTTTCTGCGTTTCTTTGCTCATCCCATGACCATTATCTTTAACAGCAAAGCAAAAGTAATCGCCTTCGTTATATGTTCTGATGCCGATCACTGGCATTGCTGAGGAATACTTTACCGCATTATCGATAATATTCTTTACAGCGCCATACAGGTGGAATTTATCCCCTCTGAGCTTATAAAACGTTGCGGAAAGAGAGAGCCGGACCTCCGCCTGCTTTTCCCTGATCAGTAGTTCATAACTGTTCAGGCAATTCCGGATCAGGACATGCATATCCACTTCATCCCGGTTCATGGAAAGCTGTTGCTTATCCGCCAGAGCAAGCGTAAGCACTTTCTCCACGTGTTCATTCATTTTATTATTCTCTTCTTTTATAATGGCAGAATAATAATCCAGTCTTTCACTTTTTTCGCGGATCTTTTGATTGTTAATGGCATCCACTGCGATACTGATCGTAGCAATAGGCGTTTTGAACTCATGCGACATGTTATTGATAAAGTCGTTCTTGATCTCGGCGAGCTTCTTCTGCTTAAGTATGGTTCTAATGGTCACATAAAATACCGAGAGGATCAGAAGGGTAATGAACAGTGTAAGAAAAAGCATTCCTTTTATGCGCTCAAAAATATAAGCTTCTTTATTTTCAAGATGAAGGAGCAGGAAATCCTTTTTAGGTAACACATCGCCGGGAAACAA
>JBJMLS010000164.1:0-11877 GCA_045805185.1 Bacteroidia bacterium
CTTGCCGGAAAGTCCGCCTTTATTATGGTAGTGTCGCTCATGGGATTTATCGCGCTCTTATTTTGCGTCCTCCACACTATTTTACCTAAGGCATTTAGCAACGATGCCGAAATCCTTGATCTGGCTTCAGGTCTTTTGCTCATCGCTGCTTTTTTCCAATTGTTCGATGGAACGCAGGTAGTGGCACTGGGCATATTACGCGGAATGGAGGACGTGAAATTCCCCACTGTAGTTACACTTATAGCTTATTGGGGAATAGCATTGCCACTGGCATATTACTTTGCTGAAAAACTGCAATTAAAGGCTTATGGAGTTTGGTATGCCTTAAGTATTAGTCTTGTTATTGTTGCCGTTGCTTTATACTGGCGGTTCAGAGTGTTGACGAAGGTTAAAATTGAACAAAGTCAAACAGAATAAAGAAGTTGCAATCTAAATTAAAGAAAACGTCAAACCTAAGTTGGGATTCGGCTATAATGCCCTGACCTTTCTCTTTCTTTTATAGTCCTTTATTAAATAGAAAGATATAGCCACAGCAATAATATTAATACCAAAGGAAATAATCGAGGATTCAGGATCTGAACGATAGATCGCAGTAAATTCTGGTAAATGAAACTCAAATGAAACAAATGGGTTCCCATCTTCTAAGCCAAACATTGGTCCAATAAACAAAAGGGAATTATACATAAAAGTAAAATTCGCTAAACTAAAACTAAAAGTTTGAAGAATTTGAAGAATCATAAAAAGAGCTGTCTTATCCTTTTTTATTACCTCAATACAAGTATATACCGAAAATAAGTTAAGTAGAATAAAAAAGGCAAACACTAAGTTAAAATCACTTGCAATGAAAAAAAAATACAATGATATTAATGATAATACATTTCCAATCAATTGGTACCAAACTATAACTTTTCTCATAACAAACTAGTGATTCGAAGGTAAGTATTTTTCACGATGCATTCTGCAAAACCCTCTGTCCATTCTCCGGGTTTCCAATCACCAATTTTAAGACTTCTTTCAAACGAACCAGCCTGAACTACAATCTCTCCGGGCCTCTGCGCCTCTGGTGTAAGAAATTCTTCGGGCCCCACCTCTCTGTAACCCAAATCAGGAAAGGCTTCCCATCCCGGTACGCTCCTTTTTATTTCTCCTGCTAATTTTATTTAATTTTCACAGGACCCTTTTTTCTTTTTGCTTTGTTTCAACGATTTAAGAAACCGGGATTATTTTGGATTTTTCGGATTGCTCTTTGTTTAGGAAGGGGAAATATTTAGTACTAACTTAAAAAAAAAGAAATTATGGAAACTTCAGAGCTCGTAAATAAAGCCGCAAAGGCTATGAATGGAAATGGCAAACATAGCCATTCAGAAGGAAAAGTTGCTAAAGCTATTGAAGACCAAACTGCCAAATTACCTTCGGATATTTTCTTATGGTCCGCAGTAGGATTATTAGGAGCATCAGTAGTGATTGGCATTATTGGTTTGAAACACGTCAGCCTTTTTATCGGGCAAATGGCGACACCCATACTTATTATGGGACTTTACAATAAAGTTGTAAAGGTTGCAGGTTCCGATAGAACAGTAGCCGGACAGCTTTAGTGGATTTTAATATTCTTTCAGAAACTGCCCTTCAGGGCAGTTTTTTTTTGAACGATTACTCCAGGATTATTTTCTCTGACCCAATTAGCTTAGACCCTTTATATACGCTGATCACATATATACCTCTGGCGTAATTGAGAAGCTCTAATTCTTCTGTTGAAGAACTGATCTTCCTGGAGAGTACCATTTTTCCTCCTGCATCGCTGAGCTGCAACCTCTCATTTCCTTTCAGCTTAATGTTAGCGAGATCCACTGTTACATTGTCCTTTGAGGGATTCGGATAAACACTGAAGGCGGTTTTTTCAGCAGTATTCTTTTCCACACTCAGTACTGTGCTCACGCCATTTGCAAATGCATATTCGCCGAGAAGAACAGTATCGACTGTAAAGTATCCGTATTTGGAGAGTGATCCGAAAAGCTTCGTCTTACTGTAGTAGGAAACCTCGTGCCAGTCATCGGCCGCATTTCTTCTGTAGAGCATAATAAGGCTATCAGGTGTGTTTGCGGTAAGCACGGTATCTGAGGAAAGAATAGAACCTACGGTTTTATTGATGGAAAGTCTCCCATCGTAATAGAATCTGCCTTTACACTGAAAGCCCGCGCCGGTTACACCGTCTATCTTCCAGTAGCGGTTATTGGCAAGGCGGTAATTGTTCACGTTATTTTTAATGCTGTCAGGAGCCGCAAAATTATGTTCAACGCGGATAAAAGAGGAGTCAATACCAGGATTGTTTATGGTCAGTGTAGTTCTTCCATATACAAAAGTACTAGTGCCTGTAGTTTTGATTGTTCTGTATTCGGAAGATACCGCATCGCTGATCTTACTTTCCATATTGATGCCGGCATACACAGGTAAAGCAGCTAAAGTATAGCTCGCGCTGCTGTTTTGACCGGATACGGTTATGTTTTTTACCACTTTGTTCCATCCTGCATCCATAAATGTAATTTCGAGCGGCACTCCTGTATAATAGTTGGGCGCGCCATCGAGCTTCTGTTTCACATATACACTTACATTATAATTCGGCGCGCTGCCTGAAACGCTGAATGAATCGATCGAGAAATGCGGCCACCCGCCATTAAGGACCCAGTCGTTAAAGAAATTACTCATGTTTACTCCGGTGCCTGTAGTAAGGAGATTTGCAAATTCAGGCGAGTTCATGTTCTTATACTGCTTCTGCGAAAGCACATATTTTAAGCCGGCATAAAATAAGGAATCACCCATGTAGGTGCGCATGGTGTGTACCACATCGGCCCCCTTATCATAAACATGATCGCCGTAAGTGTATTCATGCGGCACTCCGGAAATAGCGCGGTAGCCTTTTTCACTCAGGTGAGCATTTTGAACCATGATGTCGTGATTGTCTTTTACCTTTTTGAGGTAAGTAGCATAATTATAAGTCGCTTCATTGAATAAGAAAGCGGAATAGCTTGCCATGCCCTCGTTGATCCACATATCTTCAGCGGTTTCGCAGGTAACAAGATCACCCCACCAATGGTGCGAAAGCTCATGCGCCATCAGGATATCTTCGTAAGTAGTAGCGCCGTTCACCGCTGCTTTTGGATAGGCAATATTCGTCGCGTGTTCCATAGCGCCACCGGTGAAGGGTACAACAACGTAACCGACGCGGTTCCATAAATAAGGCCCATAGCTCTGCTCGAATTTGTCAAACGCGTTCTGAAGATGTACAAATGAATTTTTCAGGTTAGTGGTATCTGCCGCCATAGCTGCAAGCACAACAGGTACAGGACCATTTATTCCTGCGAATGTTTTATTTACCTGCGTGTATGCATTCACTGCAACAGAGGCAAGATAGGATGGTATTTCTTTATCCATGACCCAGGTGCGCGTACGATCCGTGCCAATAGTCACGTCATTCACAAGTTGTCCGTTGCAAACCGCTACCTTTCCGCCATTGGTGGTGATATTGAATTCATACGGACACTTCTCCACAAAATTATCGAAGCAGGGGAACCATACGCGGCCGAAGCAATGAGGATCGGCATCGAACCCAACGCCAAGGTTGTATGCATAGGCGCCGGAAAAAGAAAAGCCCCCGAAACCTGAAGCATCTGTCTGAGGAACTCCATGGTAATATACAATAAGATCGATTGTGTCTGTACTGTTGTATGTAGTTGCAAAGTTTACTTTGAGAAGCGTGTCATTGTAGGCGGATCCAAGTAATGCATTGCCGGTTTTTATAGAATCGATTGTCATTTTTAAAAGATCAAGCATGATATGATCCTGTCCGTTTATTTTCGGGGTAAAACGCAATGCCGTGTTCCCGGTAATTACCTTAGTGGTAAAATCGGTAATGTTGAGGTTTATGGTTGTCTTGAGTATATCTATGGTATCGCTGCGCAGATTGGCTGGCGCGGTAAATAGAGTATGAGGATGATTGAGCTTGCAGGAGGATTGGGGTTTTTGAGCCTGCATAAACAGAGAGGCGGCAAGGGTCAGAGTGAGCAGTAATTTTTTCATTGATATAAAATTAGACGTACCAAGTTAGGAAAAAAAACAATCCGGAACAATTTCTTTAAGCTGATTTTAGTACATTCGTTTGATGTTTACATCCTGGCAGCAAAACATAATTACACGGGTTCATTTAGCTGTGCTTGCTTTACTTTTCTGCTGTTTTAGCTTAAGCTCAATCGCTCAGGAAGGAAAAGAAGAGCTCAAAAATAAACTGCTGGAAAGATCTTTTTCAATTTACCGGTATAGCAAAGCCCCGGCAAGAAGATTATTATCGCTCAGGAATAAGTCGCTCGTCTACAGGATTAATCCCGTAACTTATATTTCGGCGGGCGCTTTATTTATTTATCAGAATGTGATCTCGCAACAGATCCAGGCAAGCTGCATGTATGAGATCAGTTGTTCGGAATTTACTAAACGCTCCATTGAACGCGAAGGGTTTATCAAAGGATTATTAAGCGGAATAAATCAATTGACCAATTGTATGCCTTCAGCTATCGATGAACACTGTGCTTATGTGATCTCTAAGGATCTTAAAATAATTAATTCACTTGAAGACTAAGTGCGGATTGATCTTCTTATTGTTGTACGTTGCATTCCGTTCAAATGCGCAGGTCGATCCTGCCTTTCTTAAGCATTTAAGCGAGAAAGGAATGAAACGCGAACACGCAGCATATTTAGCTTCGTTAAGTACAACTCCTGATTCACTTCATTACCTTCAGGCAAAATTTTATCTCCAGTATTTTAACGACGCGCTTTTTTCTGATCATTACCTGAAGAGCCGGAGTCTTTTCACGAAAGATTCCTTTGCAATGAACAGGGCAGATATTCTTTACCTGAAAGAAACACCGGAAAGACAAGTTGCATGGTTCGGGGCGACAGTTCCCCTGGAATCGGCTCATGCCGGTAAAGCCATTGGCTTCGCTTACCTGGCTTCTGTAGATCCGCGGAAGACAAGTGTTTCGCTTCTTCCCCAAAAATTGCAGGCTCCCTTCCTGGAATACAGGCGCGCATACGAAAAGAAACCTGTTATTGCCGCGGCTTTATCCGCTGTCGTTCCCGGCCTGGGCAAATTGTATATCGGAAGAAAAAAGTCTTTTGTCAATACCCTTCTTACACATGCCATATATGGCGCTCAGAGTTATGAAAGCATAAAAAAGCTTGGGATCAGGAATGCCTTCAGCATACTTGATCTTGGTTTCTTCAGTGTATTTTACCTGGCAAATGTTTATGGAAGCTATACGGATACCAGGCAGGTAAAGAAAGAAAAACGAAAACAGTTCATGATAAATGCATCGGATTATTATAATATGGAGTATTCTTCTAAGTTGTATTAGCAATTTTTTTGCACAGGAAAGCTTGGATAAAGAGCTGATGGACCTGGAGTGGAAAATAGCTAAAAGCAGCAATGATACGGCGAAGACATTTTTTGCGCTCCGGAAAATGGACCTGTACCTGCAGCAGGAGGATTTCTCAGCAGAGGCAATTGCGGAAACAAAAAGAGTGGATGAGGCACTGATCAGGGATACATTAATCAGGTCAAATTTTTTATGGAACGCAGCATTACTTTCCCACCTTGCAGGTGAAACAGGTCTTTCCCGTCATTACATCAACGAGTACCGTATCCGTGAAAAGGATTCAACTATAGCGGCACTGTTGCTTGAGCTGATGATCTACTCAGACTTCGATACTTCTCTTGTTACACAGCGCGTGGAAGAATTAAAACGGTTGAATGACAGTCTTTCCTGTCTTTCCTGCATCAATAAGGTAATGGCTTATAAACGACAGCACCGGAAGGCTTATCTTGCCGCTTCCGCAGTTGTTCCGGGTTCAGGGAGCATTGCGAACGGGAATGTTGGGAAAGGAGCGACCTCACTTGCGCTGAATGGAGGAGTAGTATACGCGGTGTATGCCCTGATGAAGAATAATCTGTATTTCAACGCCATCAGCTGGGGCCTGGCGCTCGGCGTAAAATTTTATACCGGTAACCTTCGCCTGACCTCGAAACTATTTTACGAAAAGGAAGAGAAGAAAAAAAATAAGCTCGCAGCAGCCTGCGAGCTTAATTATAAAAGAGTGCTTGATCAATATCCTTTACAGTTCAGGTAATAAGCTACAATGGACTTATCTTTCCAAGGTTCCCGGTTCCTTTCATAATAGATCCATTTATAAGGCATACATAGAAAGCCGGCGGACAAAGGCACAAGGCATAGGACCACGGCTTTAGCTTGACCCTCGAAAAGCTGGAATAAAAATTATTATCGATCACAGTTATATCAGACGGTGTAATTGTTTTCCTGTCTGCTTTTTTTGCATTCATAGGGTTAATGGTATATTCTTTCTTCGAATAATTACCTGTTTCATAATCGAAGACAGCATATTCGAATTTGTCAAAACTTTGCTTTCCCGATTTCCGGGTAAAGAATCCTTTTTTTGCCGCTTTGGTCTGGAAGCTTGAACCGTAGATCGCGTAGAATTTATTGCCTTTATGAATAACGTTCAGGTCGTAAACATACCAGGTATTGTAAGTGATCTTCCTGTCGAGATTGGACGCCCATACGATATCCCCGTCATTATTTAATTTAAATGCGGTGACGTTGCTTTTTTCACAGTAATAATAAGTTGTACATGTGGTATTGCCTTTTCCGTCAGAAGTACACACCCTGCGGGAATAGTTGTACATTTTAGAACAGAAGATAACGATATTCTTGTCATCTACCGACTGAACGCTTTCAATTTCAAAGCGGCTGTCCAGGGATTCATCATCCGACTGCTTGCTTTTTTTCGATTTAAAAACTCCGCCTCCTTTTTTCTGGTCTTCTTTATCTTTTGCAAAGAGCTTGTCGAGGGTTGACTTATCAAAATAAGCGAAATTCATATCTTTCATCGTCATGCTTTTGCTGTCGAGCAGGGAATAAAATATGCCGTGCATATCATCGCCTCTTGGGTCCTTATCCAGGTCGCAGAAAAAACCGTAAACCTTCACCACATTTTTATCCACCCTGTAGCCGAAGTTAAAAATATTCTTATTGTCGAATTTCATTGTATAAGGAGTGATCTTTCCCGAGTTAAGATCAACCACTGAAAGTATAGAATAGGCTGTCGCTTCTCCCTTTTTAGCATTCTTGCGTTCTTCTTTCGACATGGTAACATAACTTTTAACATACAGGTTCCCGTCATCACCAAATTCATAACTGGAGGAAAGCCCAAAGGATTTATTGCTCAATGTAATTGGAAGCGTTACCTGGTTAGCCGCTGCAAAAGAAAAATCCTGGTTCAGGACCTTGTATTCGAATTTGGCATCCTGTCCCGCCGCTGTCGGTTGTTCAGCTCCGATCACCAGCTTTTCGCCGTTCACATCATTTGCAAGAACAAAGATCGATTGTGCCATTCTTGACCTTCTTGATTGGTTGTTGCTCACTTCATAGATCTTTTTGATCTTGTTTTTCACCTTAAGTTTATTGTCAAAGCTTTGCACATGTAACTCTTCCTTTTCTTTTGTTTCTTTTATCCAGAAAACATAAACCACATCTTCGAATACAATTGTTTTGTAGTATTTCAATCCTTTGTATTGATCTTTATTAGCGGCATTCTCAGGATAGCCCACCAGGGGCCCGTCAGCAGCCTTCTTCATGGTTGTTTTGTCGAATGCAACCAGTTTCATTTTAGATTCTTCCTTTTTTACCGAACGGGCATTTTTATGAAACTTAGCATAAACGTATTTTGAGTTGGCATCGATATAAGAATCGAAGAATCCGTCAGCCTTGTTGTCGTAGATCTGAGTTTCCGACCACTTCAGGTCGAGGTCCTGTGCGGATATTTTGCCTGTTAAGGCAATAAGGATCAGCAGGAGTACATGCGGTAATCTTTTCATAATTGTTTTGTTTTAGGTATTGGTTGTTTTTATGGTTTTTAAAATCCGAATCCGAGTACATATCCTACCATGAACATCGGTGTAAACAGGCTTTCCTTTCCTCCTGTTTTCGTGTGTTGAAGGCTGTATCCGCCAAGAGGGGAATTTACCTGCTCGGAAGAAAATTTGTCATAAGTGGATTTTCGAATGCCGAAGCCGGTGTAAAATTCGTGTGTAGTAACAAGTTTGGTATCGGTTTCAAAAAGATAGCCATAGGTCATTGTATAACACATGTTGCGGATATTTACCTTCGTATCGCCGATTATTTTTTCATTAGCGGTATTCATGCGGCTCACATCGTAACGGTTGACATTGAGTCTTGCCCCGAGTTCGAAATAACTGTTGCGCGCGTCGCCCCCTCCTCCGTAATAACCGTAAGAGTAAAGCCCGGTAAAATGGAACCGTATTGCAACAGCCATAAAAGGATTAAAGCCGGGCTTATAAGATCCATTCTTAATGATTCTTCCCATGCTTAATGAAGTGCTGGTCTCTGAAAGCGGGATATCTTCGCCCTGGGAAAGAAAATACTGGGCCCTGTCCTTATTGTAACAATAACCAACCCCGCCCTGAACACTGAAACCTTCTACAATCCTTCTCTCGTAAAAAACCGCAAAAGTACTTCTGGCGAGCAGGGCAAAATTAAATTTCACGATGTTTTGTATGTCGCCGCCTGAGCCTCCTCCGGAATTGGAAGAACTTGCTTTACTTGAACCGAGGATGGAGTTCTTATCGGGCGTATATTGCTTGTCAAGGTCGTTTGGTTTTCCCGGTTTCTCTTCCTGCGAGAAAGAAAATAGCGCCAGGCTAAGAAAAAACAAAATAAGGTATAGGATTTTTTTCATTGTTGAAGGGCCTTGCGATCTATTCGATTTTATCCGGTAATAAGATTATTTAATTTTGATCAGGACCACATAATTGGTCAGTATTTTTATTTTGTCCTCAAGTGTTGAATTAATAAGAGACTGGCTGGAAGGAAGCTCTATGGTCTCAGGCATTACTTCAATAAGGTTTTTCACGTAATTAAGCTTAATGGCGTAAGAGACATTGTCGGCCTCCGTTATTTTGGAGTTGATGACCCCTACCAGTTGACCTTTGTCATTAAACAAAGGACCTCCGCTGTTTCCTGGCTGAACAGGGATGGAGGTCTGGTAAGTATTTATAGCGCCATTGTATCCCGTCTTCGCGCTTATTTTACCATCCGTAAATTTTGCTTCTTTTCCCATGCCGGATAAAGCATAAGGATAGCCGATCGTGAAAACGCTTGTGCCCACGTCAACTCCTCCGCTTTCTTTAAACGAATAGAGAAGGGGTTCAAGTTTCGTAAACGATCCGTCGTTGATCTTTAATATAGCAAGGTCATTATCGATGTCTTTTTGAACAACACTGGCATTGAATGTCTTCATTGATCCACCGGTATTGATCTCGATGAGAATTTTATTAGAACCTTCAATGACGTGATGGTTAGTAAGAATATAGCCGCTGCTGGAAAAGATCAGCCCCGATCCGCTTGCCTTCACATCCATATCCGCGGTTGAAGTGGTCACCCCTGTGGATTTGAAATCAATTTCCTTGTAGATCATTTTATCAATACTGATCGTCGATTTCCCACTTAATCCAAAACCGATATTGCTTCCGAAATTTCGCATCCTGTCAGTAGAATATTGGATCTCTCCATTGATGGAATACACATTCTTTTCTCCGTTGCTGATGATCTTAATGTTGTTGGGTGTGTCTTTACTAATGGACCCGGCATACATGCCATCCGATTTGGAGGCGCTTACTCCTTCGTAAACAGTACCAATGTATATGGAACTGGAAGTAATAAAAAAATAATTGTAGTTCTGCCAGTCCTTGAAGCCGAAGATCAGCCCGGCCTTGTCGCCATTCTGCAGTTTTTTAATGTCAATAACGGCTTCCAGGGCAAATTCAGGTGATTCCGAAGAAACACTGATGTACCTTGAAGCTCCTTCTTTGGTAAAGGACATCAGTTCAAGGGAACCGTTCTTTATCATCGCGGAATTCTTATCGCTTTTGTAAAGATCCCAGTCGTTGGAATTGTCGTCGAAATTTTCTTCAAAGATCCTGCTGGCCTGGCCGTCTTCATTGTACTCATTATACCTGTTGTTTACGATCTTCCCGTCCGCGTATTCTATTTCTTTCCAGAGTTTACCGCTTTCATAATAATAGAGACTGGTGCCGTGCTCCTTTCCACCAGAATTAAATGTTCTCAATGATTTTTTCTTTCCGTTCTTGTAATAAGAGGTGTATACATCGGTGAAGGTACTTTTGGTATCATCGAGTTCATTTGTCTTAATGATCCTTGCTTCATAATATAAAGCATTATTGCTTGCATAAAAAGCTTTGTATTTGTCGCCCTCGGTTTGCTGACGATAATAATAAGCCTGATTCTGATTAGTGGATTTACCTGCCCGGTCGAAATAGTGTTTAATATCGGATTGCGAAAAAAAAATGGCAGGGACAAATAGAAATGAATAAAAAAAGAAAATAAATCTTGCTTTCATGCGCTTAAGAAATTCTGAAAATAAAAATAAAATGACCCTCTGAAATATGATAATCAAATATATCAATTATGTTTTAATTGGGAAGTTTTTTCAACTAAAACGTTTAAATAAAGGATGTCCGCTTAGTGCCTGAAAAATGAACCAGATCCGTTTTGTTGCCCGGATCAGTAATAAGATCCTTTGGCCAGGTAATTTTTCACATAATCTTCAATGCCTTCTTCCAGCGAATGGAATTTCTTTGAATAGCCGGCTTTTACCAGTTTCTCCATATCAGCTTCTGTAAAGTATTGGTACTTATCGCGGATGTCGGCAGGAGTATCAATAAACTCAATGTTCTCAGGAACTCCAAGCGCTTTAAACGTATTGCGGGCAAGGTCGAGGAAGGTCCGCGCCTTTCCGGTACCCAGGTTATAAATACCGTTGTGCACTTTGTGCTCATAAAGAAAAAGACAAACATCAACAAGGTCTTTTACATAAATGAAATCCCTGAGCTGACCGCCATCTTTGTAATCCGGATTGTGCGAACGGAAGAGCTTCATTTTCTTGTTCGTCTGAATCTGATGAAAGGCATGAAAGATCACAGATGCCATCCTGCCTTTATGGTATTCGTTGGGGCCGTAAACGTTGAAGAATTTTAAACCCACCCAATACGAAGGTTTCTTTTCCTCCTTAAGGGCCCACTTATCGAATTCATTCTTTGAATCTCCATAAGGATTCAGGGGCTTCAATTTTGGGATGATGCTTTCGTCCTTATCATTGTAGCCGTATTCACCCAGTCCATAGGTTGCCGCAGAAGAAGCATAAACAAGCGGTATATTGTTTTGTGCGCAGATTCTCCAGATCGCTTTGGTATAATTCACATTCAGTTCATCGAATATTGCTCTGTTGAATTCGGTAGTGTCTGTTCTTGCGCCAATATGAAAAATAAAATTTATTTCGTTTGCATTTTCCTTCAGCCATTCGATGAATACAGCTCTTTCGATCCGTTTAGCTACAGACTTCCCTTTAAGATTATTGTCCTTTTCATGTTTGCTGAAATCGTCGACCGCGACAATATCGCTGATCCCTTTTTTATTTAAGCCGCCCACAAGGCAAGAACCAATAAACCCAGCGGCACCTGTAACAACGATCATTTCTGAAATTTTTGTAAAAATACGACTATTTTCAACATTGAGATTTGAGTTACAGAGCTTACATGGAGTAGAATTGAAATAAAAGCAAAATAAAAGCAGATTTTAAGATTCATCTGGCATTTTCTCTGTGTAAGTCTTATAAACTGTGTTCCCTGTATTAAAAGGAAAAAACGGGAATTCCCATAAATTATCCTATTTTTGAGCCAATCAAAAAACCATGGAAGTTACCCGCGTTTTCGACATA
>JBJMLS010000165.1:0-6527 GCA_045805185.1 Bacteroidia bacterium
AACCACCAAGCGTATCGCCCTGCTTACGCACTTCTTCAATCAGGCTTATCATTTGTTCTGCCGTTTCCGGATCAGGGCAACGAACGATGTTCTTTTCCGTTTCGTTAAGGTCCATCTCCTGGTATGGTTTAAGCAGCTTTAATTTTCCTACCTGGGATACGAAAGCCTGAACGGAGATACCATAATGCATGAGCAATAATTTTGCGATAGCTCCCGCTACGGTACGTGCAACTGTTTCACGTGCAGAGGAACGTCCGCCACCGCGGTAGTCACGAATTCCGTATTTCTTATCGTAGGTAAAATCTGCATGAGAGGGACGGTAGGCCTCTTTAATGTGATCGTAATCTTTTGACTTCTGATCTTCATTCCGGATAATAAAGCCGATCGGACTGCCTGTGCTTTTTCCTTCAAAGATCCCGGACAGGAATTCAACTTTATCGCCTTCTTTACGCTGCGTAACGATATGCGATTGTCCGGGTCTGCGGCGATCCAGCTCCTGCTGTACAAAATCAATATCGACATCAAGTCCGGCGGGACAACCATCAATGATACCACCCAGGGCCTCACCATGACTTTCCCCAAAAGAAGTCAATTTGAAAATAGTTCCGAAAGAATTTCCAGCCATAGAAAGCAAATATACTAAAAGCTGCAGAAGGCTAAGAATTTATTGATTAGCCTAGTTAAACCCTCGGATTCCTTGCAGGAAGGCCTGCTTGTTGTAATAAAAAAACCTCCTGATTACGGCTGAAATATCGTAATATTGCGGAACGAATTCATGTATGAAGATCCTGATAAAAAATATTAAAACCCTGGTGCAGGTCCGCGAGCAGCACGTGGAGAAAGTATGTGGGAAAGAGATGAGCGAATTGCCCTGCATTCATGATGCCTGGCTGGCTATAGAAGATGGCCTGATCGCAGATTACGGTCACATGAGCGATTTCCCCGGAATTGAAGACTGGAGCGGACTGGAGATCATTGACGCTTCCTGCAAGCTGGTGTTCCCATCCTGGGTGGATAGTCACACGCACATTGTATATGCCGGAACCCGCGAGGGTGAATTTGTTGACAGAATTAAGGGATTTAGTTACGAAGAGATTGCCGCCCGCGGAGGGGGGATCCTGAATTCGGCACAACTGCTGAAAAACGCCAGCGAGGAAGAACTGATCTTTACCGCACTCGGCCGACTTAATGAAATTTTATGGCAGGGTACCGGAGCTGTCGAAATAAAAAGCGGTTATGGCTTAAGTACGGATACAGAATTGAAAATGCTCCGTGTGATAAAAAAACTGAAGGAGCTTTCACCACTTAGCATAAAGGCTACATTCCTTGGAGCCCATGCAGTACCGGTAGAATTCAGGAATGAAAAAAGTAAATACATCGACCTTATTCTGAACGAAATGCTTCCGCGGATCGAAGAGGAAAAGCTTGCTGAATTCATGGATGTATTTTGCGAACAGAATTATTTTACACCAGAAGAAACGATCCAATTGCTGGAGGCCGGAAAAAAACATGGCTTAACTCCGAAAGTTCATGCGGAACAGCTCAGCAGTTATGGAGGAGTGAAAGCAGGAGTTAAGGTAGGCGCGATCAGTGTAGATCATCTTGAGTATGTCGGCGATGAAGATATAAAAGCTTTATCCGGATCAGCCACCATGCCGACTGTATTGCCCGGCGCAGCCTTTTTTCTGAATCTTCCGCACCCGCCTGCCAGGAGAATGATCGATGCAGGTTTGCCCCTGGCAATCGCCAGCGATTTTAACCCGGGAAGCAGTCCGAGCGGGAACATGAATTTCATGCAATCCGTTTGCTGCATACAATATAAGATGACGCCTGCAGAAACAATCAATGCATCAACCATTAACAGCGCTTATGCTATGAATCTCGGCAGAGAGCTGGGCAGCATTACCATTGGAAAAAAAGCCAACCTTTTTATTACCAAAGAAATCTCAGGTGTGGATTTCATTCCTTACTCTTATGGCAGCAACCATATTGAAAGCGTGATCCTCAACGGAAAGCTTATCAAGCACTAATGCCGGATAATTTCTTAAATTTGTATCCTGAATTTTTTACATGAAAAAAGGATATTCAATTTTAATCATTTTAATAGGTTTGTTTAGCTCAGGACTGAAAGCACAGATCACGCTTACTGTGCCTTCCGCAAATCCCATCGGAACCGGAGCTGCGAATACCACTCACCGCAAACCTCTGGGTAGCTATTACGGTTACGAACGTTCCGCCATGAAATACCTTTTTCGCGAGATAGGTACTTCAGGAACAATTACCTCAGTTTCTTTTTATTGTGACACCATTAACAGCAACACAGGAGCCAGTACCCCTGTAAAAATTTTTCTTAAAGAGGTAAGCGATTCTACATTTGCTGCCGGAACACTTGTCAATACAGAAGAGACCAACAGCAGTCTTGTGTTTAACGGCACCCTGAATGCAGCGCAATTCGTGCCGCATACATTTGTTACGATAACATTGAGCAACCCTTTTGTTTATACCGGCGGAACAAATAACCTGGAAGTCATTGTTGAAACCAATGCTGGTGGAACAGGGAATGAAGGACAACTCAGCAAAGGCTTTCGTTATTACAGTACGGGTTCTGATTCCGCTTACCGTTTTCAATTCTGGCAACAGGACGTTTCTGTCCCAACCGGCGCGGGTACTGTCGACTATAACAGGCCAAACATTCAATTTACGTTGGTTCCCACAAACGCATGTTCAGGCGCGCCCATTGCAGGGAATACCGTAGCAAGCGATTCCAGCGTTTGTGCAGGAGCTGCATTTTCATTGGGTCTACAGGGCAGTCCGAGCGATAGCGGCCTGACTTACCAGTGGCAATCTTCCCCGGATGGGCTGAGCTGGTCATCGCTTACAGGTGCTGTTTCCCCGTACTTATCCGCAAGCATCAGCGATACAACTTATTTTTCCTGCCTGGTCAGTTGCGGAAGCAATTCATCTGTTTCTACACCTGTATACATTACATTGAATGCTCCTGTGTACTGTTATTGCACTACGGGGCTCGGCGGTTCCTGCAACTCTAATGCAATCGACGCCTTTTCAATAAGCGGTACGGGCTTAAGCAATAGTGGCACAGGATGCGCCAATAATGCTGGTCCAAACTATTCTGCTTATCCGGCAAGCGGAACTACTACTGCTACATTAACAGCAGGGCAGACTTATACAGTAAGCGCTACAATGACGGGAGACGACAAAGTTTCCTTATGGATCGATTATAATCATGATGGCATTTTTGGCATTAATGAATGGACAAGGATCTGCACCACTTCTGTGAATGGTATGGCAATAACGGCCACACTTACAGTTTCCGCCAATGCTATCAATGGAGTTACGGGAATGAGGCTGCGCAGCAGGAGCAGCACGGCGCAAAATGACTCAACCAGTGCCTGCAGCGCTTTTGCAACGGGTGAGACCGAAGATTACCTGATTACCATAGTTGGAGGACTGGCGGTGGGAATAGAAAATTACAATGAAGCAGCTTCAATCGAAATTTTCCCTAATCCCTCACAGGGAGAGGTCACCATTTCAGTTAAATCCATGTATGCCGGAAAGAGTGTCTGCCAGCTGATCGATCTCAACGGAAAAATAATAGTGAGTGAAAACCTTACCGGGAATTGCACTAAAAAAATAGATCTTTCCCTGTTCGAAAAGGGAGTCTACCTTCTGCGTTACCTGAACGAAAAAGGACTCATCACGAAAAAGATCGTTCTGCAGTAATTTTGGAAGCATAAATAACTAATTTTGAAGCAAGCTTTCCATCGTATTGCTTTTTTAATTGAGTTCCATGAAACTATTACCTCTTCTGGGATGTGTGATCTGCCTGTCTCTCCAGGCGCAGAACAGTGATTCCATTCAAAAGCATTTTAGTTTCGGTGGTTATATTGAAACTTATTATACTTATGATTTTAATAAGCCCCGGAATCACGAACGCCCTTCTTTTCTTTACAATCATATCCGGCACAACGAAGTAAATGTGAACCTTGCCCTGTTGCGCGCCAATTATGAAACAGATCGGGTTAAAGTCAACCTTGGCCTGATGGCAGGTACTTATCCTCAATACAATCTTGCCGGAGAGCAGGCGATGTTAAGGAACATCTATGAAGCAAATGTAGACTACAAGCTCACAAAGAAGCAGGAGCTCTGGCTGGAAGCCGGTGTGTTCACTTCGCATATCGGAGCGGAAAGCGCGATCGGTAAAGATTGCTGGACGCTTACGCGGAGTATTATGGCGGAGAATTCACCTTATTATTTAAGTGGCGCCCGCCTTCATTACACTACCAAAAATCAAAAATGGTATGCCGGACTCTCCTACCTCAATGGCTGGCAACGCATACAGCGGGCTCCAGGAAACAGCACGCCCTGCTTCGGCACGCAATTGACCTATAAGCCAAATAAGAATTTCAGTTTTAATTCAAGTACTTTTATTGGTAATGATAAGCCGGATACTGTAAAGCAGATGCGTTACTTTCATAATTTTTATGCGATCATGCAGTTCAGCAAAAGGATCGGCGTTATTGTGGATGTAGAACTTGGCATGGAGCAGAAGAGTAAAAATTCCTCCGATTATAATAAGTGGTATGCCCCTGGAATTATTGTTCGGTATAGCGCAAGCGGCAAGATTGATATTGCCGGGCGATATGAATACTTTAACGATAGCAAAGGGGTACTTATTCCAACCGGAACCCCGAACAATTTCCAGGTAAGCAATTATTCACTGAACGTGGATTACAAGCCCACGGCAAATATGATGTTCAGGATCGAAGGCAGGTATTTCGAAAGCCTGGATGATATTTTTATACGCAATGCAAAAGCTACATACAATGACTTTTGCCTGGCTGCAAGTATTGCCGCCTGGTTTTAACCGCTGTGCGACAAAGACAGATTCATAGATTATCTGGCTTATCGGTTTAAATAGTAGAAAAATAAAAAACCCCGACAGCGGCCGGGGTTTAACTTTTAGCTTGGAGCAATTAATAATAACTGCCTAAGACCTGCATCAATTTATGGATTTGACTGTCCCAAAGCAAGCGTGAAGAATTTGCCTCATCTTTTGAATCCGCAAAATCAGTTACAATGAGGGAAATATCACCGGTAAGGTCATCGCGCTCGATCCTGAATTCAAAATAAGTTCCTTCCGGCTTATCCATCCATTGAAAACGGATGTGCTTATCCTCCTGGATCTTGATCAATTTTGCCTGTTGAACAGAACCGTCCCATACAAATGAAAATACGCCGTTGCGGATATTCAGGTCATCGCAGAACCATTCCGACAGTCCGCTGGGTGAAGTGAGGAATTCGAATAAGATAGGAGCCGAAGCATGTACAACATATTCCAACTCAAATTTACCTGCTGGTTCTTTAACCGGCTTTTCAATAGTGCTGGCATCGTGTTTTAAAGTCTGTAATAAAGTCGCCTGTTTCACAACAGGAACGCTCTGTTCTTTCACCTGTGCTGCTGGTTTTTCTTTTTTAGCGGGAGCAGTAGGCTTTTTTATTTCTTTCTTTGGCGCTTCTGTTTTCTGCTTAAGGGTTGAGCCTGCAGCGATTGAATTCGATTTGGCCGGACTGATTTTCTTATGTTCTTTTTTTACAACTGCTTTTACAGAAGGCTTGGATTTTACTGTTATGGTAGTAGCTATTGCTTTTTTAGGAGCAGGCGCCTTTTGTTTTTTTACAGCTTGCTTTTTTATAGCTTTTGAGCTTGCTTTGGCAACTGATTTTGATTTTGTTGCAGGTTTATGCGTTTTCTTTGAAAGCGACTTTACTTTAGCGGCTTTTGCAGGCTTTGCTTTAACTGTTGGCTTTGGTTTGCTTTTAGCTTTTACATTATCCTTCTTTTTTACGAGCTTTGGAACGGGTTTGGATTTTTTTACCACCTTTCCGCGGACAGGTTTTGCTACCTTTTTCCCGCTTGCAGAGCGGGCAGGTTTAGCAGCTTTCTTTACCGGTTTTACTTTCCCAGCTTCTTTCTTTTTTGCGGCTGATTTTCCCGATGATTTGGCTGATTTCTTCGACATGACTGTAAAACTAAAAGTTAAATTTTTAGCAAGATAAAAAAAAAACTATTCGATCCACTAGCAAAAAGAAGAAATACTGTAAATAATTGACGAATGGTAAGATTTAGCCGGGGGAATAAATGACAGAAAAAAACAAAGTTTTTGCTTAAAAAATAAATAGCAAGTAGCTGATAGCCAATTAAAAACTATTTTTTACTGCCATGAGGTGGCGATAAGCCGCGGCATTTAATCCACAGTTTTAATCTGATTTAATTGATTTTGGGTAAGTTTTTTAATTAAAGAATAGACCGGGAAATTACCCGTAAGAATATTCATTTTAATGGTTTGCCAAGATTATTAGCACAAACGATTATGATATTAAAAAGGCCAAAAGAAAATTTGGTTATCCTCTTATTAAAATATTTTCTTATTTTTGCGCTCCTTAAAATCTATGGCGAGGTAGCTCAGATGGTTAGAGCGCAGGATTCATAACCCTGAGGTCGGGGG
>JBJMLS010000166.1:0-5868 GCA_045805185.1 Bacteroidia bacterium
CTCCAGGGCAAAAAGTAGTGGAACCTGTTGAAATTATGCCTGGAATGCAGGGATAGCTGGTCGTGTCCGGAGAGCTCTGTGCGGTCATAAATTTTCCATCCTGTGAAGGAGTTCCGGATTGCCTTATTTTTGTTACAAAAATATCCGTATGATCCCATGTTTTTAAAGTGGTTGAGCCGAAAGTAGAATTCGATCGGTAGGTACCGGAACCATAAACGTTGCCCGAGTGGTCCAGTGCAATGGAGAGCCCCATCTCAATATAGCGGTTAGGATCCGATGCATCGGCTTCACCGGTTGCTTTTAATACCCAGCGAAAATTTCCGGATGCGTCATAAGAAGCAAAAAAGATTTCAGTGGAGTCGACACCGTTTATTGTAGTTGATCCAAATGTAGCGGAATGTCCGAAATTTCCCGTAATGTAGGAATTGGAATTGCCATCAAGAGCAATGGCACGTCCGTAGTCGCTTAGATCACCTCCTGCTTTTTTTACCCATATCGGAGTACCTGAATTGTTATAGCAGGCTACGAAAATATCAGCATTTCCCTGGGACTTCATTTGTATGGATCCGAAATAGGAAGTACTTCTGAAACCTCCTGTCAGGTATATTTTGCCTGAATTGTCAATGGCGATCCCTGTTCCATAATCGGTTGCTCCGCCTCCGGCCCTCTTGGCCCAGATCACTGAACCGGAGGAATTGTATTTAGCCATGAAGATATCCATTCCTCCGCTGCTGCTCAATGAAATTCCGCCAAAATTCGCAGTTCCGGTAAAATACCCGGTCACATAAAAATTACCTGAAGCATCGCTGCATATTGCATAGCCTTCATCGTCTCCTGAGCTTCCCGCTTTTTTTACCCATTGCAGAGCTCCGGCTGTACTGTATTTTGCGAGAAAAATGTCAAGTCCTCCGTAGCTGGAAATAGTTGTCCCTGCAAAATTCGCGTTCCCCTGGAAATTTCCGGTTACATATAAATATCCATTCGATAAGGTTATTCCCAAACCTTTATCACTTTTACTGCTGCCGCCAAGTTTTCTTGCCCACTGAAGGTCCCCGTTAGTATTGTATTTGGCTACGAAAATATCATTTCCTCCATTACTGGTCAGGCTAACACCGGATCCAAAGTTTACAGTGTATTCTATTTCGCCGGTGATGTATACGTTACCACTTCCGTCCACGCACATGGCATGCGTATAATCCCCGCTTTTGCCTCCTGCCGTGCGCACCCATTTAAAGCTTCCATCAGAGCCATATTTGGCAACGTAGATATCGTGATTGCCCGCACAACTAACGGTGGTATTGCCGAATACGGCGTTGCGTTCGTACTTACCGGAAATGTATACGTTTCCCGCATCATCTGTGCCTATTGCATATCCCAGGTCGAATGACCACAGGCCGGCGCGCTTTGCCCACTCAAAGCTTTGAGCTTGTGTAGTGCATACATATACTGTTAGCGCCAGAAGTAGAATGATCTTTTTCATCTTATTTTTTTAGATGAGGTATCAAAATACTCTCCCAAAAAAAATCCGGTGAATTCCCTTGTATAAAAAAAAGAAATTAAAGCTCAAATGTGGCTCGAAGTCCCCAAACTGGGGATTAGCCTGCAAAATTTAGCAAGAAATTTAATCTTTTACGATCTTCATTTCGTTGATAAGGTAGCCTGCCCCTGCAAATTTATCGACAACAAATAAGGTATAGCGCACATCGAGAGTTACATTCCTGCAGATCTCAGGATTATACATGATGTCGCTCATTGTGCCTTCCCAGACCCTGTCGAAGTTCGTTCCTATCAGTTCACCTTTGGCGTTCAGCACAGGACTGCCGCTGTTTCCTCCTGTTGTATGATTTGCCGCAATGAACGCAACGCGGAGTTTGCCCCCTTTGTCGGCATATTGGCCATAATCTTTATTCGCATACAGCTCTTTCAGTTTGGGTGAGACAATAAATTCATCGCTGTTCGGATTTTCTTTTTCCATAATACCCTCAAGTGTTGTGTAATGTTTATAGGATACGCCATCCCTTGGAATGTACGCTTTTACTTTTCCATAGGTCAGTCGCAGGGTGGAATTAGCATCCGGATAAAAAGTCTTTCCCTTATACGTGTCCGTTAAGCCCTTCATATAGGTTTTGTACAGGCCGTTGAGCTGAGCGTCATAATTGCTGAAATAAGGCCTGACCATTACAGTGTAGTACGTGTTTATTTTTTTCCAGAACATGTACATGGGGTCATTTTCAATTTTAGACGGATCAGTTTCAAATTCAGCAAGGACCGCAGCGTTTTTATCCGCCTGGGTCAGCGCCGAATTCGTGAAAAGATATTCGCTAAGCTTTGCGGCATCACTTCCGTAAGCGGTCATCAGCGAATCGATATAAGGTACACGGAGGGATTTATCCAGGTCATGAACATATATATCCAGCATGGCTGTGCAGATCTTTTTATCCATTCCGCTATTGAAGTTCTTGTAATATTTAGTAACGTCGGATTTAGCTTTTTCAATGTCCTGTTTTAAGCCTGGTGATTTCTTTTTGCTGCTTTCGATCAGCTTGTCGTAATACCTCACGTAAGCGATGGAATTGATGCCAAGCAGGCATTCACTGTAATAATCCATTTGCTTGTTCAGTATCCTGTAATCTCCATAGATCCTGTGAAAATCATTGAACACCTGGTTGAACTTTTCTTTTTCTGCAGGATCAGTTGAAACCAGCTCAATGAATTTTTTTTCAAATTCTTTTTTCTTGTTCACGGCATCGAATTTCTGCAGCCCCTGCATTTCTCCCATCCATTTTTTCCAGTAATTGGCCACGGAAGCATAATTTGCGGCATAAGCGATCCTTGTTTTATCGTCGGCCTTCATGAATTCATCCATTATGCCCAGGCGTTTTTCACGAAGTTTTACCTTGACAGGATCTGAATCGTTCATGGTAATGTCCACGGCATCGCTGAACAGGTATTCCTGGGTGCGACCGGGAAAACCGTACACCATGGTAAAATCGCCTTCTTCAACTCCTTTCAGTGAAATCGTAAGCGCCCGCTTCGGTTTGTAGGGAACATTTTCCGGCGAATATTCAGCAGGTTCATTATTCTTGTTTGCGTAGATCCTGAACATGGAAAAATCTCCGGTGTGTCTTGGCCACATCCAGTTGTCCGTATCACCGCCAAATTTTCCTATTGAAGAGGGCGGAGCGCCAACAAGACGGATGTCCCTGAATATTTCTGTAACAAAGAGCAGGTGCATGTTCCCGTAAAAAAACGGACGCACGAAGGATTCATAATGTGTTCCTTTTATTGCTTCAGCTTCCACTTGCTTAACATTCGCACGCATGCTGGAATCGCGCTGCTGATCCGTAAAAGCAGTTTTAATATTGGCATTGACTTTATCAGTAACATCTTCAATGCGCACAATAAAAGTTACGGTGAGTCCCGGGTTCAACAGTTCCTCGCTTTGGTTCATGGCCCAGAAACCATTGGTCAGGTAATCCTTTTCCACCGTACTGTGCCCGGCAATTTGTGAATAACCGCAGTGGTGATTCGTCAGGACCAGTCCTTTTTCTGAAATGATCTCACCGGTACATCCGCCTCCAAACTGAACGATAGCATCCTTAAGGCTGGATTTATTGATACTGTAAATGTCCTCCGCGTTCAGTTTGCAGCCATTTTTTTTCATGTCTTTTTCATTCAGCTGTTTCAATAAAAAAGGGAGCCACATCCCTTCATCAGCGAAAGTTGAGAATGAAATACAGGAAAGCGAGAGTAAAAGGATGATCTTTTTCATACAATTGTTTTTTTAAGAGAGGGCGCTTCTTCAACCGCTGTATTTTGCACAGCAATGTCAGTGTCCTCCGGTTTAGCGAAATATTCTACCGGTTTAACCCCGCGCGCTATCAGTATCGCGATAATGGTAAATGCAATTCCGATATACCCGAGTATAGGATAATTGAATAATCTTTTCTGCTCATCATTAAAAATGATGAGCCCGCCGATCAATGTGGCGAGTCCCATCGCGAGCTGTTGCATGGCGGAGTTCAGGCTCATGAATCCTCCGCGTTGTTGGGGTGCAACTGCTGAGGTGACCATTGCGGAAGAGGGGATCATTCTGCCCCCGGAAAACATGAAGAACATCGCGGCTGTTCCCAGCAGCGCTGCAAGTGATTGAGAATTAAAATTGCTGATCATGTAGATCGGAATGATTGCGAGGACGCTCAGAATGGAATAGATCCTGAACCTTCCGAATTTGTCTGCAAGCTTTCCGAACAGGGGAGAAGTAAAAGTTGAAAGTATTCCGCCGACTACATACATGTATATGATCTGCCCTTTCATTTTAAAGCCAAGATTATTTACGAAATAATCGGTAATGTAAGGGATAATGGCAAAATGGGCAAAGATCATTGTAACGGAAAGCATTAAGGCTCTTACCTGGTTGGAATTGGAAAATACACTTGTATATAGGTGAAAAGCGGATCTTTTCTGCACATTTTGAAGATGAGAATTGATCGGGGGGATAATGAAAGCGATAGCGAAGATCACGATAAGACCCATTCCGCAAATAAAATAAAAAGGCGTGTGCCAGGAATAGATCTCAGAAAGGTAAATGCCGAGTGGAATTCCGGCAACGGATGCCAGCGCGAAGCCGCTCATCAAGATCCCCATTCCCTGCGCCCTGCGTTCCAGCGGAACAACATCGCCGACAATGGAGAGTATGACGGCGCCGGCCACTCCTCCGAATAAACCGGTAAAGACCCTTGCTGCAAGCAGGAACCCATAGGTAGGAGCGGAGGCGCAGGCAAAAGTTCCTGCCAGGAAACCAATGTATAAAGCGAAAAGTACTTTTTTCCGGTCGAACCTGTCCATCCAGAAAGTAGCGCCGATGGCTGAAACGAATGCAGCTATTCCATAGGATGCGACCAGGTAAGAGAATTGCTGCGAATCGATGTCAAAGGCCAGCTTAAGGTTGGGCGCCATCGGCATCATGATCATCCCGTCAAGAATGTGCGTAAACTGGACAAGGGCCAGGGTCAGCAATATTATGATCTCTTTTTTCTGCATAAACTGATGAGCAAGTGGTAAAAATACAAATTAAACCGGAACGTCTTTTGAATTTATAGCGTTTAGGAAAGCTTTTCCGGCGAATGAATTGCTGACTTGATCTTCAGTAAAGTTGGCGTATGGATCTCGTGCCTGCCTTCAAATTCGAACAATTTGTAACTTATCCCGAGTTCGCTCATTTGCAGTAAGTATTCTTTTTTTTGCGAAGCAGTAATATATTCATCCTCGTTACCGACAACAAAGAAGATCTTTTTACTTTTCATTCTCTCCATATCACCGGTTCCATTCATGTCGGGCGGAAAAACACTTGCCCACATGACAACAGTATCTATCCTGTTTGCAGTTTTTGCGACCCACCGTGAGAGCGTTGCTCCGCCCTGGGAAAACCCGATGCAGCTTACCGTTGCAGGTTTTAGTTGTGTGATGATCGTCTCATAAAGTGTATCGAGATAGGAAATGTAATCCGCTATATCGCTTAAGCGGTCTTCTTTCGTCATCCAGCTCGCGCCAACCCTTCCGTCAACGCCGTTCAGGTAAAAGCGGTGCAGGCCCTCTGGCGCAAGGATAAGTGTATCTTCTGCCGCAAGGGCCTCAAATTTCTTAATGAAATAATTGGCAAGGTGTCCGTATCCATGAAGAACGATCCACACATGCTTTACAGAGGGGCCCGGCGTTCCAATGCAGGCATAGCGGGCCGTTTTTTGAATCTTTATACTGTGTAGCGTGTTCATTCCTCGTTCTCTGTTTCTGCAGGCTTTAAATTTCCTGAAATTTTCCCATCGAGCACCTGCAATACGCGGTTTATGTTGTAAACCGATCTGTTAA
>JBJMLS010000167.1:0-9696 GCA_045805185.1 Bacteroidia bacterium
CCATGCTCAGGTAACGGTCGGCTTTAGTCGGATAGCCCCAATCGATGAGGTATACGTCAAGTCCTAATCCCAAAAGATTTTGAATGTAGCTGCGGTCAGGCTGCAGGTCCATCATTTTGTAGGTGTTCACCAAGGCATAAACGATGAGTACGGGAGTTTTAATTGTTGCCTCACCTTTACGGTCATAATGATACAGGCGCAGTTTATCCTCAGCGTAAACTTCTGTTTTTGGACTGCCGGCTATTTCCACGTCTTTTATCTGAGATAAGGTGTCGTAGCTTTTCACCATTTTCTGGTTCATATCGGCTAACTCCTGGAGCAATCTGTTTTCCATAATGCAAAAATCAAATTAAGATCCCTTTTGAGATCATTCGGACTGTATTTTTCGCCTCTGTTTCGGCTCGGTTTAATCTAAAGTAAGAGGGCCGCCCTAATCAATCACTATTTAGGCAGCCCTCTTTATTTGCAGCTATAAGCAAATGTTCTATTATTTTTTCTTTCCTTTTGCTGTTCTTTCTTCCTCATCGGTTTCTACAGCAGCGGCAGTGTTGGTAGCAAGGCGTGTTTCCAAAGCTTTAACCTGCTTCTTCAGGTCGTAAATGGTCTTGTGTAGTTCTTCCACTTCGCTACGGAAAACAACCGGGTAAACGCCAAATACATTCTCAAATTGTTTTTCAAAATGTTTTTTTACGTCCATACCGATATTGGTTACTTCTCCCTTGATCTTGGAGAACTCGTCAGAAGCGAATAATTCTGTGAACAGACCTTCATTCACTTTAACCCACTCATTGTAGAATTCGTTAAAGCTCTGTGTTTCTGTTGGCTTTATATCTTTCAGTTTATCAAAGCTCGATTTCGCGGCAGCTTCCATGGCTTTTTGTGAAGTTACATAGAACTGGTACTGCAATTCAGCCTGCTTTACAGAGAATTCAGAGATCTTATCCAATAGAGCAATATTCGATTCAATATTTTCTTTTTCCTTGCCCGGAGAAGCTAACTTCATTAAAGGCTCGAATGTTTTTCCGAACACGTTATTCATGTTGGTATACATTTCCGATAGTTTGGCGAAATCACCGCCTACGAACTGAGGAAATTCTTTGGAAATATTTTGCATTTGTGCGTAATATTCTTTTGAAAGATTATTGTTGCTTGCAAAGAATTCGTGGATCTTTTTAATGGAAGCATCAAATACATCCTTTAAGTTAGCCGTATTGAAATAGTTTCCGTAAAGTTGCTCGGTTATTTTTTTGTAGTTCTCCGGCGTGAAGAAATTTTTGAAACTCTCTGCAGAGAAATCACCGTTCTGAAACGCTTTAAAAGCAGGCTGCCAGAACTCCTGTAATTTAAAATATACCTGGTTTGTTTCGAACATGTTCTTGAACGCATCTTTATTCACTGCACCAGGGATATTCTTCATGAAGGTATCAAAAGAATTGTTCAGGGTTCCCATCCAGCTGTTATAGATATTGGTCCAGGCAGAGTTCATATTCGTGAAATTTGCAGCCATATCTCCTGCAGGCTTTCCAAAATTTGAAACGCTGCTGTAAATGCTCTGGTTGAAATCAGTCATCTTTTTGATCTGATCCATCTGCTGGTTATACCAGTTCTTGAAAAATTCTTCAGGCTTGTTGAAAGTTTCCGCGTTGCCATAATTCGCCTGCATTCCGCTGAAAAGATTCATTTGCTTATCCATCCACTCTTTGTAAATGTTCTGCCCTTCTGCAGCAATGTTTCCACCGGTAAAAGCGCTCTGAAACTTTTTAGTGCTGTCCATCCAGTTGTTGATGGTCTGTGTTTGTGCCTCAATTAAATTATCAAGAATCGGGTTTGAAGTTTTCATTTTTTTTGTAAAATATTATGTTTTGTTTTTAAATTCGGTGCAAAGGTCGTTTATTTTTTACATACAAGTCAAGTAAATCAGTAATTTTTTGTTAATTAAACGTAATTATGTATGATTGGTCGATATTAAACTAAATTTTGTCGGAAGCGGAAAGATTGTTAATTTGGTGGCAAATCATCCTACAATCCTATATTATGCTGGCAGTTGGACAAGTTTATACCCACGACTTCAGGTTTTCACAAGAGGAAGTTACTCGTTTTGCGGAAGTTACAGGCGATAAAAATCCTGTGCACCTGGATGCAGCTTACGCAGCAAAAACATTTTTCAAGCGCCCCATCATGCACGGAATGTTAAGCGCATCTCTCTTCTCTAAAGTTTTCGGAACCCTTTTCCCCGGAGAAGGAACCATTTACCTGAAACAATCCCTGAATTTTTTAAAGCCCATGTATGTAGATACCGACTATGTGGCTGAATTTACTGTAAAAGAAGTCGTGGGCGACAAGAACCGCGCTGTGATCGAAACCCTGATCAAGGATAAGAACAGCAGCTTTGTCTGTACCAGCGGCGAAGCTACCGTAATGAACACGGATAAGATCAAATAGTTCCCTTTAATGAAAAAAGCAGGGCTGACGGGCGGTATTGGCAGTGGAAAGACTGTAGTGGCCGGGATCTTTAAGAGCTTATCCATTCCAATCTACAATTCCGACGAAAGGGCCAAAGCGCTTTATTTTGCTGAACACGTAAGAGTTCCTGTAGAACTATTGCTTGGAAAAGAAACCTATCTCAGCGAATCGGAATTGAACAAAGTCCATATTTCTTCAAAGATATTCTCGGATAAAAAATTACTCACTGCGCTTAACGCCATTATACATCCTGCGGTAGGAGCCGATTTCGAGCATTGGCTAAAGAAACAAAATGCTGCTTTTATTATTAAGGAATCTGCATTGATGTTCGAAGCGGGAATCTATAAAAACATGGATGCTCTTATTACCGTAACTGCTGATCTGGAAATCAGGATAAGCCGCGTAATGAAAAGAGATAAGCTGGACAGGGAACAGGTATTGGCACGAATGAGCAGTCAATTCCCCGATGCGGAAAAGCAAAAGTTAAGTGATTACCTGGTAAATAATAATGATGATGAGCTGGTGATCCCGCAAGTGCTGAAGATCTATGATGAGCTGAGGAAATGATCAGGAGAAAACTTCTTCTTCTTCCTCTACGACTTTTTTAATATCCAATTTGGTTTCTTTTTTTGATCCGGCGGTCCAGGTGGTATTTTCCTTTTCTTTTTCAGTGCCGGTATCCAGACTTTTTTTCTTCTTTTTCGTTTTCATCATCCTGTAAGCCAATAAGGCAACTATTAAAGCGATCGGGCCAACTACATAGCCTATCGGAATAACGCGGATACTGGAAATATACCGGAAATCCTCAAAATAAATATTCAGGTCATCCCCGGATCTGAAAGTGTAATGTATATAAGCCAGGCCTTTCTCGTCGAAGGTCAATGGCACATCGGTTCCATTGACTATAAATGAAAGCTTACGGTTGTTCTCTTCCAATTTAGGATTATTGGCATCCTTGAACTGGACCGCTATCTTGGTATTGGAATTAGAGAAAATATAGTTTGGAAGGTGAATGTCTATATCAGAGTTATTGACCCTGTAGATCCCGGATGCATTTTGAACAGTGATCACCTCCGAATCCTGCATGTCGCGGGAGTAAAGAGAGCTTGTACCTGAAATAAGAGTTAAAACGATAAAAAGACGAATGATTTTCATGGTTTTTCTTAATTTTCAATCAAAAGTACAGTGTAAATGGAGCGGAAAGCTCAAAAATTAGATCAAGGCCTTTAAACCGAAGATGAAAATTCCGGTTTTTTACAAGGTAATCGTATGTAGCTACATTTGATTTTACTGCTTCACAAGCTTTTTAACCTGTACAGGCCTGTTTGTAAAATAAACCTTAACAAAATAAGTACCTGCAGACAGTTCGGTCAGCATGAACTCCACGCTTTGCTGGCCTTCACGCAGGTGAGCCGACTTACTGGAAAGGATCCTCCCGCTGATATCCGTGATCTCGATTTTAACATTTCCTTCCATTGGAAGGGAGATCATTATTGTCGCCTGCGTATTGGCAGGGTTTGGAAAGATGCCGTCAAAAGTAAAGCTACTGGTATTATCCAGGTTATCTACAGAGATGATCTTTGAATATTTATATTGCCCGTCAATGTCTACCTGCTTTAAGCGGTAATAAGTTACCGGGGAATAGAATTGGTAGTCTTTAAAAGTATAGTTTACCAAGCTGTTCGAATTGCCGGCAGCGTTTTTAGTTCCGATGGGATTAAAATCAATTGCATTCTCCGAGCTCTGCACCTCGAAATAAGCTGAATTGTGTTCGCTGGCTGTTTGCCATTCCAGTAGGTTGTGATTCGTACTCCGGCTTCCCTTGAACGAAATAAGCTCTACGGGGAGAACCGCATTTGACTGGATGATCCCGAATTTGGAGAAACCGGACATTCCTGTACGCTGAACCGCAGTCACCGGGCTCGCTACACAGGTACCATTCAATCCCCAGCCAGGTGAGGCTGAAGGACTCTTGGCAACCGACCAGCCCGAAGCAGAATTGGTATAATTCGTATTATATAAGGTAATATCATAGGTGCCGGTGCTCGCGGATGAAGCGTCGATGGACCAAAAACCATTATCAAGATAAGGCATGTTGTAAGAAACACCGCATTCGGGTCCCCAACCAGGAGCGCCGGGCTGGCTCCAGGCACCTCCCCAGGCATCAAAGCGCGCCAGCAATTGTATTGCACCTGCAGCGGCTGCACTGATGAAGTTCAGGTTGGCGCGCTGGTAACCCTTGGTTGAGTGTCCCACAGGAAAATCAAATGAGCCGGTTGCCCCTGCAGCCAAATATCTCCTGAGGTTTCCCTCCACGTAGCTGCTTGAGTTTCCTGTACTGACACAGGCATTCGCGGTATTAAGTACCCTTACTTCGAATGAAGCGCCTGTTACGATTTTTCCGCTCGTGAGCGTAAGCGTTCCCGTAATTGTTTTAATATGCATATTAGAACTCAGCGTTAATCCTGTTCCGGTATGGTTCATCAGTACAAAGTTCAGGTCGAGCTGACTGGAACCTTCATTATACGTTTGTGTAGTTGTACCATTGAATTCAAGGGTTCCCAGAGTTCCGGTGCTTGTGAAAGTGGTGTTCCCGCTTGAGTTTGTAAAGTTGCCCGCTACTTTTATGTAATTCCCGTTCGTATTAAAAATGCTTGTGCTGCTCGATGAGGTGAAGTTCCCGCTAATATCAATATCCTGCAGCAGGTTAACCTGTCCGGAGGATTTTGTTACGGTTACGTTCCCGACTTTATTCACGCCGGTTAAGCTTCCACCGAAGGATTGAGCTCCTGTACCATTAAACAATAGGGTAGAGCTTGGGGAACAGATCAGGCTGCCATTGTTAACAAAGTCACCGCAGATCTCTAGTGTAACGCCGGCAGCTAGCGTAAGACTCGCTCCTGGCTGGATCGTAATATTCTTCACTTTATAAGTTCCGGCAGTAGTAATGCTTAATACCGGTTGATTTAAGGAGGCGGGAGAAACTACCGCGTCAATTCCACAGGTAGGAGCGGTACATCCACCCCAGTTCCCGGTTGTATTATAGTTCGTTGTTCCTGCGCCGCCCGACCATGTAACACTCGAAGGAACTCCGGTATAATTGTTAACGCCCACTGAAGTTCCAGAAAAATCCAGTGAAAAGCCGGAAGTGCTGTTTGCATAGTTACTGATGGCGATAAGGATGACATCGCCAGTACTCACTGCTAGTGGTGTTTCATAAGCGCTGCTGAATCCTGAATATGCTGCAGGAGAATTACCGGCAGTGTTCAAGCCGGTGACGCCGTATGAATCATAATTACAACGGTCAGGAATAGAAGTTCCTGCAGCAATAGTTGCACAGGTAACGGTTCCGGAAACTTTCCACACGCCAAAGTCATAATCGGTTTCATCGCCCGTAATACTATAGGAAGGAT
The DNA here is from genome assembly GCA_045805185.1 of Bacteroidia bacterium. GTDB lineage: Bacteria > Bacteroidota > Bacteroidia > B-17B0 > Aurantibacillaceae > JAHEYF01. The sequence continues at coordinate 5,877 of JBJMLS010000167.1, forward strand.
TAGCCTGACCTGTAACCGGATTTGGATTTCCGTAATCATTAGGAACAATGTCAAACATCAGGTTACCATTTGAAGCTATGTTCAGGGTGTACCAAACTACGTTTCTTTCCCCTGAGGCAAGGCAATAGGATGTTGGGAGATCACAGGTATAACCCCAGCTTTGATAGCCAGGATTACCTACAGTAAATGTTTGCTGACAAACCGGGTTGGGTACTGCACAATCCTGACCTGCAGAAGTAGGAAGTCCTACAGACTGATCCACAACAAGCAGGTCAAAATTTCCAATGAGATCATTTTGCCCGTCAACCCGCACGTAATAGGTCTGCCCGGCGGTAAGCCCTGTAGCCGTTATTTGCGAATTGGGTGTTGAGTTGGAGCCGCAACCTGTCGCATCCTGGTTGCACGACACCAGTGTTAAAGAACCGCAGGCTCCTGAATATAATCCTATCTGTGTATCTGTGAGTGTTCCGGCATTTGTGCGAATGATGACGCCTCCTGAGGTTGGCGCAATAAAGCTGAACCATATTGAATTATTGCTTCCGGAGGTCCAGCAGGCAGGGGCCGCAACTTCAGAGGCAGATCCTGAACAACTGTTATCACCATTTACAAAGGATCCGAGATTAATAGTAGTTGCATTGCAGGGCAGGTCATTGGCAGGAGCTCCACCCGGGCAAGGATCTGTGACGCAGATCCCGAATGTGCCGTTGTTGTTGTTGCCGTATTCCCAAACCCTTATCCAAATTGTTTCACCAGGGATCAAGGCTGAATTATAAATATAAGGCATGAGTCCGTTGGCGCTGTTATCGTTATCACAGGAGAGAAGTGTGAGCGCGGAGCAGCTGCCCCTGTATATTGCCATTCCCCCGTCAAGCATAACACCTGTTTGGGTGTCGAAAGTAAGTTGACCGGAAGCTGGAACCGTAACCGTGAACCAAACATCTCCTCCAAGATAATTCGCGCATCCGGGTGTGGAGATGGAGCTCGCGCTTGCGCAGGCATTTGTGTAGGTAACGTAGGAGCAAGTGGTTCCAACAGTAAGTGCAGTAGCGCTGCATGGATCATCATTTGAAGGTGGCCCTCCTCCGCTTGGCGCGGTTACATTTAAGGTGTAATTCAAATAACCGGTTATACTAAACCACGAATCAACAACAATATAATAAGTAGTTCCGGCGGTAACACAAGCTGACAAGGTTTGACTTCCGGAAGAGCTTTGCGCATAATTAATGCAGGTACCACCCTGGGTTCCACAGCTTCCGTTGTTCATCGGACAGCCCTGGGTTAATACAAGGCTGCCGTAATCACCGCTGGTGGTGGTCATTGTAATTGTAACATTCCCGGAAGCGGCCGGAGTAAAAACATAAACCTTATCCGGATCAGCAGTATAAGAAGTGCTTCCGCAGGAAATAATATTGGTACTGGTAATGTCATTTCCCTGCGCCTGGGTTGTAGTGGCCCCTGAATTATAAGGAAGCGAAGCAATATTGACAACTCCTGTTCCAAGAGCAGCTGTACAATTTGCCGAAGTAGGAGCTGCAGAGGTGGTAAAGGAATAAGTAGCGCAGGCAGATGCGTTCCCGCTGGCATTTAAAGGTACTACCTGCCAATAGTATGTTGTTGTTGCAGATAAATTACCCAGCGAATAAGAAGTTACTGTGCCAATACTTGATCCATTCAAAATATTTGTCGGCGGATTATTGGTGCCGAAATAAAGCATTTGATCTGTTGGAGCATTACAACCGGAAGAAGCCGGAGCTGTCCAGCTGATAACAGTACTTACCGGGCAAATGCCGGTGGCTGCACTTGCCGGCGAAGGAGCGCTGATGCAATTAGGTAAAGGCGGCGTTGTGGAAGTAATAATAATATTATCTACCGCTGCCGGTGGATTAGTTCCAATGGAACCGTCGTTCCGCCATGAAAAAATGATCCTGCGCGTAGTACCCGCATAAGAGGCGGGCATGGTAAGATTAACGGTTTGCCAGGTTGATTGGCTCTGGTAATCGGTGCCAAGCTGGTAAGTAGTTGATACAGCTGATCCGGCCGAAGGGGTGACAGATGTCGGCGCGGAAAAAACCCGGAGGTAATCGCAACAGCTTTCTCCGACGCTTTTCCAATCGAAGCTAAGGGTTATGCAGGTCAGGCCCGAAGGAAAAGTAACATCTCTGTAGAAATGGACCAGCGAGGTGGCGGTGTTGGTATAAGCATTCGAAGTGCCGTTCGTTGTAATGTACATGGAATTGCTTCCGCCATTATTAGTGGCTGTTCCCTGGATCCAGTAATTGGTTTGGGTTCCGTTTGTCAGCGTCCATTCGGAACAGGCACCCTCAAAGCCATCATTAATGGGAGGCGCTACAGTAGCGACAAAAGAATTGGTTGTAAAAGAATAAGTGGTACATCCGGTGGCCGTTCCGGTAGCGTTTCGCGGAACGATCATCCACGAATAAGTAGTGCCTGGTAAAAGAATTCCGGTATTATAGCTTGTTCCTGATTGCGACGAAGAAACCTGTGTAGTTGCAGACAATCCGGAATTGAAGTAAACATCATAAGTGACCGCATTCCCGCAAACTGCAGCTACCGCGTTCCAGGTCAGGTTTGGACTCGTGGGACAAATAGTAGCTCCGTTTGCCGGGTAAGTATAAGTTGCGCAGCCAGGCGCTGTGAGAGCAGATGAGGTAATACTTATATTATCAACTGCGGCCGGAGGATTTGTGCCGAATGAACCATCATTCGCCCATGAAAATACCAGTCGCTGTGTGGTTCCGGCATAAGCAGCAGGCAGAGTAATGCTTACTGTTTGCCAGGTACTTTGTCCCTGGTAATCCGTGCCAACCTGGTTGGTAGTTGATAAGGCAGTTCCAGCTACAGGAGTGGTTGAGGTTGGAACAGCAAAAACCCGCAAGTAGTCATATCCGGATTCGCCAACAGATTTCCAATCGAACGATAAAGTGATGCAGGCCTGGCCGGCAGGAAAAATAATGTCTTTATAAAAATGTACAACAGAAGAGCTTGTGTTTGTATAGGCATTGGAAGTTCCGCTATTATTGGTAACGTACATACTGTTCCCGGTATTACCTGTAGCGGCACCCTGATACCATTGGTTGGTTTGCGTTCCGTTTACAAGTACCCAGTTTGGACAGGCAGCTGAAAAATTATCAGTTAAGGGAAGTGTAGCGGGAGTAGATGGACTGCCCGTTACCGTTACCAGAACACTGCTTGAAGTTGCAGTGGAAGCTGAGGATGTACAGGTGATGATGCATTGGTAATAAGTAGTGGAGGTTGGTGAAGCAACATAGCTTGCGGAAGTTGCACCGCTTATGCTTGTCCAGGTTGAATTATCCGGCGAAGACTGCCACTGGTAAGTAATGCCGCTACTCGTATTTCCGCTTAATGAAAGGGTAGAAGTGGAGCCGGCACAAATTGTTGTTGCCGTTGCGGCTGAAGTCCCACCCACCGGTGTATTAATAGTTACGGTTGCCGTACTTGAATTTGCTGATGCGCCACCATTGCTGCAGGTAACAACGCAACGGTAGTCAGTGCTTGATGTAATAGTAGCAGTAACATAACTGCTGCTTGTCGCTCCGGCAATATTGCTCCAGCTTCCGGCGCCTGCGGCTGATGATTGCCATTGGTAGCTTATTCCACTTGCATTGGTATTGCCTGACAAACTTAGCGTTGTTGTACCCTGGCAGGTAAAGGACGTGCTTGCCGCAGAAGCGGTTCCACCTGAAGGAGTTCCCGAGCAGGGAATATTATAATCTAAAACCACCTGTCCGCGAGCGCCATTTCCTCCGCTGGCTGCTTCACCTGAGCCGCCGCCGCCGCC
>JBJMLS010000168.1:0-6483 GCA_045805185.1 Bacteroidia bacterium
AAGAGAAATTACAACGGAGAGGATTATATTTTTTAGCCTTAACATAGGTTAGCTAAGATACTAAAATAAAAAAGCCCCTCCGTTTCCGAAGGGGCTTTCCTTTATAATTTGTTTTATTCCTATTTCACTGAATTCACCACAGCTTTAAAAGCTTCCGGGTGGTTCATTGCGAGATCCGCTAATGCTTTACGGTTTAACAGGATGTTCTTGTCGTGTAATTTACCCATGAACTCGGAGTAGCTCATACCGTGCTGGCGCGCGCCTGCATTGATACGCTGGATCCAAAGTGCACGGAATGTGCGTTTTTTGTTCTTCCTGTCGCGGTAAGCGTAGGTTAAACCTTTTTCCCAAACGTTCTTGGCTATTGTCCAAACGTTCTTACGGGCGCCCCAATAACCTTTGGTTAATTTGAGGACCTTCTTTCTGCGAGCCCTACTGGCTACGTGATTTACTGATCTTGGCATTTCTTTTTTTGTTTTTGGTTTTCAGCGGCCCTACCTCTATTCGGACACTTTAAACTGAAGCCCTGGTTAAACACTAATTTACCGTGTACGATGCAATGGATTACTTACCTATCGCCAACAGGAACTTTACGTTACCTGTGTCGCGCTTGTGCACTAATCCTGTTCCTGTCAGATTACGCTTTTGTTTCGTAGTCTTTTTGGTCAGAATGTGGCTCTTGTAGGCATGCTTTCTTTTGATCTTACCGGTCCCGGTCAAAGAAAAACGTTTCTTTGCACTGGAGTTGGTTTTCATTTTTGGCATAGTTCTTTTATTTTAAGGCTGCAAAGATAGGGGAATTTTTGGAATCAAGGAGGTAAAAGCTGAAATATTTAACGATATCCCTAAATTGAGGCTAGAATCGTATTCTCTTTAACTATAACTCTTTGGGACTACCCCAATGCGACGAGGATTCTACCCTGTCAGGTGGGGTTCAAATGCCGAAGTTCATTTAAGCTTTTGAACCTGTCTATCTCGACTTTTTCAGCGCATTTTTAGGCACCATTAAGAGGAATATGAATCCCAATATAAAAAAAGAGATCAGCGCTAATACCGATTGACGCATGCTTCCGGTGATGCCTTCTATCAGTCCGAATGACAGAGTTCCCAATACGATCCCGATCTTTTCCGATACATCAAAAAAGCTGAAATAACTGGCGTGATCCTTTGTCTCCGGTAAAAGTTTGGAATAAGTGCTTCGTGATAATGCCTGGATCCCGCCCATGACAAGACCTACGCTTGCCGCCACAATGTAAAATTGCACTGGTGTATGTACAACAAGGAAGACGAAAACGCAGATCAGCACCCAGAAAAAGATGGCAATGCCGAGTGATCTCAGGTTCCCGAGCTTTGAGGACATCCAGGAGAACAGGAAAGAACCGGCCATTCCCAGGAATTGAATAAGAAGAATGGAAATGATCAGGGCGGTTTTTTTGTAATTCTCACTTGGCCAGTCGATCTCCTTTGCAGCGAACAAAGTTGCCATGTACATTACCGTTTGCACGCCCATGTTATAGAAAAAGTAAGAACGGAGAAATTTCTTTAAAGCCGGTTGATTGGTCAGCTCTTTGAAAACCTGTTTCAGCTCGCGGAAACCTTTAAAAATAGTGTTCCCTTTATCATCACCTTCAATTTGTTTAGGGCCGTTCCCTTTTGGAAGGAACCTGAGTGTATATTGTGCAAAACCAAACCACCAGATCGCTACGGTTACAAGTGCGATCCGGGCATCCAGTCCGGGAAAATCAAATAGTTTGGAAAATGTTTTGGTGAGGATAAAAACAAGGTTAATGATCAAAAGAACGGAACTTCCCAGGTAACCAAGCGCAAAACCTTTAGCGCTCACCTTGTCCTGCATGTCTTCGGTCGCTATCTCGGGAAGATAAGCATTATAAAAAACGAGGCTCCCCCAGTAACCTACAGTTGCGGTTAAAAAAGGAAGCATGGATAAAACAATATGATCTTTATCGAAGAAAAATAATCCCGCGCAGGAGAAGGATCCCAGCACACAGAACTGCGCCAGGAAACGTTTCTTATTTCCTTTGTAATCCGCAATACCTGAAAGTAATGGCGCGGTAAAGCATACCACTAAAAGAGCAAGGGAAACAAAATAGGAATAGAGCTCTGTATTTTTAAAAGTTATTCCTGCTAATACGATATCGCTGTTAACGATATTCCCTGCAAGGTCATGAGTAGTCTGGTACTCATAGAACGCGGGGAAGATCGCGGAATTGATCACCAATGGAAAAGAAGAATTTGCCCAATCGTAAAAGGTCCAGGCCCGAATGGTTTTTTTATCGTTTTTTATGATGCTCATGCTATTGTGGATGATTGGTTTTATTATTTAGAAATCGATTATTATTTTTCTTCTGAAAAACTTCAAATCTTCTACTCCTTAATGATCTCAAACTCTACCCGCCTGTTCTTCGCTTTTCCTTCTTCCGTATCATTTCCGGAGATCGGCTGCTGGTTCCCGAAACCTTTAAAATACATTTTATTCTGCACTCCTTTACTGATCAGGTATTCGAATACGGCCCTGGCCCTTTGCTCAGATAATTTCTGGTTCTTATGCGGACTGCCTGAATTATCGGAATGACCATTGATCCGGATCTCCATTGTAGGATGGAGCAGCATGTATTTTACCAGTTTGTTCAATTCCGGAAACGATTCCGTGGTAATATAGGAGTGACCTTTTTCAAAGTTTATATTGTTAAGCGTCACCTTCTCCCCGACCTTAATATCCTTTTTCACCTGCAGTACCGAATCTTTTCCGTAGGCATCGTTTTCACTTCCCACTATCACCGTTTTCACTTCTTCTTCTTTAGGCTTGATCCATTTTAAGGAAACATCGTCCACGAAATAATAGGCCTCACGAAATCCAAGTTTGAATTTATTCAGCCTGATCATATCCTTACCTATACGGTTAGAAAAATTCCCGATGGTCAGGTATTTTTCACCTCCGTCGGCCTGGTAAATCCCGGAGATCTTTATCCATTGGTAGCCATTATCAAAACCGCCCTTTTTGCAGATACTGTCGATGGTATTTGATTTTGCAACCGTGTTTACGCCGCCGAAGCCTGCCTTGGAGAAATGCGCGCCCATGGATTTGAGCAGGGCATTGCTCCAAAATCCGAGTCGTATGTACATTTCAAACTGGTACTTATATCCGCGGTGTAAGGGTTCGGCCAGCTTTACCTGCATGAACTCTTTGTAATTTTTCTGAAATCGCAGACCCGCATAACAGGATCCGGTCCTTGCGCCCTTCAACCTTGAGGTGTCATTGGCAATTGGTTCCTGGTAATAGTCAACAGAGGCCATCTGGGTCCAGGGTATAGCTGCTTTTATGGCGCCGGATTTTTTCCGGAAATTCTCAAAACTTCCGTTCGGAACAAGGTTTTTATCGATAACAGTTTGGGAAAGAAGAGGCTGATAGCAAAAAAATATTCCGTAAATGATTAATATATAGTATTTTAAAGGCCTGATTTGCATAGTGATCCAGCAAAAATAAAGGATTGGCCGGATAATTAATTTATTTGTTATGAACATTTTTATTTTCAGAAAAAAGCGTATATTTGCAGTCCGAAAAACAGAATAACGATAATATTTAAGAAATGGCAAACCATAAATCATCAGTAAAAAGGATCAGGTCGAACGACGCTAAGCGTGTACACAATAAGTATTATGCTAAAACTACCCGTAACGCGGTAAAGGCTTTAAGAGAAGTTGAAGCGAAAAAAGAAGCAGTTGAAATGTTGCCAAAAGTGAGCGCCATGCTCGATAAATTAGCAAAAAGAAATGTTATCCATAAGAACAAAGCTGCGAACTTGAAATCAAAGCTTGCAAAGAAAATCAATGCACTGAAATAATTATTTTGAACGAATAATTTTGAGAAAACCTTCCTAACGGAGGGTTTTTTTGTTGGCTTCGACTTCGCTCAGCCAACATCGGCTCAACTCCGGAACATTTACCGTTGACTGAGCGAAGTCAAAGTCAACTATAACTATATTTCAACATGGCCCAGTTGCTTCTGAGCTTTGCCTCTACTTTTTTCAGTCCGAGGGAAACCGCCTTCCTCTCCAGCTCCGGGATATCACTTTCAAAAAAGCCGCTAAACAGGATGTATCCTCCCCTGTTCAGGCTATGCATATAGGTTTCCATATCATTCAGCAAGATATTACGGTTGATGTTGGCCAGTATGATATCGAAATGCTCGCCGGTCAATAAGCTGCGATCGCCCCGTTTGACAATGATATCAGTACACGAGTTCATTTCGCAATTCTCTACCGTATTTTCATAGCTCCATTGATCAATATCAATTGCCACCGTTCTGCCTGATCCGAGCTTTTTTGCAAGAATGGCGAGCACCCCTGTCCCGCAACCCATATCAAGAACTTCCTTACCCTTTATGTCAAGGTAAAAAAGCGCCTCGCTCATCAGCCAGGTAGTATCGTGGTGTCCGGTACCGAAAGACATTTTTGGCGTAATGAGAATATCCTGCTGCACATTTTCCGGCTCAGGATGGAAAGAAGCCCTGATGCAGCATTTATCATCGACATACACAGGACTGAAATTCTTCTCCCATTCCTCGTTCCAGTTCTTTTGCTCTATCTTTTCGAAAGTATAACTGTATGTAAAATCAAATTCTCCAAGCTCCTTAACAGCATTTTCATCCAGCAATTCTTCCCGAATAAAGGCTTTTAATCCGTCGTCGGTATTCTCAAAGGTATCAAAGCCAAGCTCACTCAAATGCGCAATAAGGATCTCAGATCCTGGCTGAACAGGATTCACCTTGAAATGAAAACAATAATAATTCATGGATCAAAAAGAGTTGATGATTGCGGTAAAATCAGCCGCCTTAAGCGAGGCGCCTCCGATCAGGCCGCCATCAACGTCCGGACAGGAAAAGAGCTCTTTTGCATTACCAGGATTACAGCTTCCGCCATATAATAATGGAACCTCAGCGGCTGTTGCCGGGTTAAACAGCTTTGAAATAACTTTGCGTATGAAGGCGTGCATTTCCTGCGCCTGCGCGGGACTTGCCGTTTCACCGGTTCCTATGGCCCATACCGGCTCATAAGCGATTATAAGACGGCTCAACTGCTCTTGTGTCAAATGCGCGATTACTTCGCTCAGCTGCAGGGCAACCACATCAAAATGCCTGTCTTCCTTTCTTTCGCTCAGGATTTCGCCCACGCAATACACCGGAATCAGTTCATTCCTGAAACAGGCGTCGATCTTCGCCTTCAGCAATTCAGAACCTTCGTTAAAATACTGGCGACGTTCTGAGTGCCCAACCAATACATATTTCGCCTGGCAGGACCTTAACGCAAGCGCGGATACCTCGCCTGTATAAGCGCCCGAATCATGTGTATGACAGTTCTGCGCACCGGAAAAAAAGTCGCTGCGGTCCATTACAATTCCTGAAATCGAACTTAAAAAGGGAAAAGGAGGGAAAATAATTTTTGTGACAGCATCGTCTTTTTTACAGGAACTCACAATTTCGCTCGCCAGCGCAACCGCTTCTGCAAAGGTCTTGTTCATTTTCCAGTTACCTGCAACTATTTTTTTTCGCGACATAAACCTGGGTTTTATTTCACGCGAACGCGCGGATCGAGGATACCGTAAGCGATATCCACAAAAATATTTATAAGAACAAAGAAAGTAGCGAAGACCAGGGTGGCTCCCATTACAACAGGAAGATCGTTCTTGGTGAGTGCATCATAAACTTCGTATCCTATTCCCTGCCAGTTAAAAATGATCTCCACGAATACTGCCCCTGCCATTAATCCCGCAAACCAGCCTGAAATAGCTGTTACCACCGGATTAAGCGCATTCTTCAATGCATGCCTTACTACTACTCTGTAAAAGCCAAGACCCTTTGCACGTGCTGTCCGGATATAATCCTGCGAAAGGACGTCCAGGAGCGAGCTTCGAGTAAGCTGAACGATGATTGCCAGCGGGCGCATGCCCAGCGTAATGGTTGGAAGGATCAGATTTTTCAGGTCGAGTTGTTCTCCTTCCCACACATCTGTAGTAAAGAGACTTCCCTGGGGATTGAGACCCGTAAAATCAGCAAGTATGTACCCGAAGAGCCAGGCAATGATCACCCCCATGAAGAAAGCAGGAGCAGACATTCCTAATGCGGAAAGTACAAGGGCAAGCTTATCGAAAAAAGTATTTTGCTTAATGGCTGCAACGATCCCCAGGAAGATCCCGACAATCGAAGCCATTACAATGGAACTGAAAGCAAGGACAGCAGTTTCGGGAAGAGTCTCAATGATGATCTCGGAAACTTTACGTTTGGTGATATAGGAGCGGCGGAAATAAGGTGATTTCAATACAACACAGGTGTTTTCACCTAAGGACGCAAGGTATTTGTAACTGTATTTCTGGTCATCCAGGTAAAAAGCGCTTTTTTTATCGGCTGTATTATGAAAGGAAATTGGCGCCAGATCGTTCAGGTACATGAAGTATTGGGTCATGATC
>JBJMLS010000169.1:0-5959 GCA_045805185.1 Bacteroidia bacterium
AGGTATTAGCGCTGGCCGGCGCATTAAATGAACTTCCCAGGGGAATGCCGTTAACAGAAAACTGAAGTATGGCAGGACTGGAATTATTAAGTGAGCTTACCCAGGTTGAAAAAAGATAAGTAGTATTTGGATTAACCGTAATGGTCTGGCACCATACATTAGATCCGGGAGTTCCCGCTCCATTCACCAACATAAAATTTCCTGTACCATTCGTATGATCTCCGCTCGAAGACATTCCGCCGTTCCAGGTGCCTACCTGTGCAGCGGTAGCCACCCAGTATTCTCCTTCACCGGTATTTGGCGGTGGCGTATACGCATAAGAAGAAGAAAAACCGGTGTTCCCGGAAGAGAAATCTCCGTTCGGTACCAATTCCACACCAGAAGGCACGCAGGGTGGAGAATCAGTGACACTCACTGTATAAGTTCCCGGCGCGAGGCCTGTTGCCGTTGCTGTGGTTTGCACAGGTGTTGTACTCCAGGAGTAAGTATAAGGTGCAGTTCCACCTGCCGGAATTGCTGTAGCTGTTCCGTCATTGCCGCCATTACAGCTTACATTGGTTTGCGTGGTATTAACAGGGAAAGCGCTATTGACAACCACCGCTACATTAGCTGTATTAGTACAACCGTTAGCGTCTGTTCCGGTAATTGCATAATTTATAGACACTGCAGGATTTGCCGTAACTGTAGAACCTGTGGTAGCGCTTAGTCCTGTGGCTGGAGACCAGGAATAAGAAACCGCCCCTGTTGCAGTAAGAGTTGCCGGGTTTCCCGAACAGACAACCGCATTGTTAACACTTACCTGCGGATCGTATACTGTGATGGTAACACTGTCTTTTTTCTGAAAGCCGCAACCATCAGTAATGGTTACTATGTATTCCGTAGTTACGGACGGTGTTGCTACCGGATTTGAGATCGTGGAAGAATTTAAACCTGTTGCAGGACTCCAGGAATAAGTAATTCCACCTGAAACAGACAATGGAAAAGAAGTCCCGATACAACCCGCTGAATTCTGAAGATTATTCAGCGGCGAATTGATCACACAAACCTGTTGTGTATTGGAGGCTCCTCCTGTAGCTCCGGTAAAGCCCCAGTATACATTGGGATTCCCGCCAAACACGTTATTGATAATATCACCGGTGTAGGATAAACGAAGACTGCAATCGAAGTATACGTTGAGCGTTTGCGTTGAAGGATCCCAGGTAATGCGGCCAGGGTGAGAAGCACAATCCGGTATGGAGGCAGCGCTGGGACTTAATTGCGCCGGACCGGCCAGCAGATTGCCTGTAGTATGATCAACATCCCCGTTTTGTTCGATAGCCACATGACAAAATGCAGGATCCCAGGTGTTTTGATAAGTGTCGAATTCAATGCCAACAGAAGGAACAATACCGCCGAAACCCATTCCTCCCCCGGAACTTCCTGCATTTACACTGAGTTGCTGAAAAACAAAGCCTATTCCATCAGCGCCAACTGAATAGGTTTTACAACCCAGGAAGAGATTGAATTGTATGTCGAAGGGCTGATTAAGATTATAGGTGTTCGTGTTCCATACCTGTCCCGATTGTGCAGTAAGATCCGGGGTCAGCTCATAACAATCGCCACCCATTGAGCTTGCATTACCATTAAGAATAAATTGTGAATATCCGCGGACTTGAAAACCTGCAAAACAGATCATGAAAAGGATCAAAGTCTTTACGACCAGGTATCTGCTTAAAAACGTATTTTTATTCATAAAATTAAAACAAGTCAAAAACAACAGGTAAAGTTATTACTTTTTTTGGAATGAGGAATTTTAATACCTTCTTTACCTACTCCGAAAATTATCTATATTTAATGAATTATCCGCTTATACTATGAAAACAGAAAAGCTTTCCGTTCGGGCATTAAGTGAAAGAGATATTGTTCCATTAAGCGCATACTGGCTGGAGGCAGATGCCGCATTCATGACAAGCATGGGCGTTGACACAACAAAAATTCCCGAAAAAGAAGAATGGGAAAAGATGCTCAGGGAACAACTGGGCCAGTCGCTTGAAAACAAAAAATCGTATTGCCTCATCTGGGAAATGGATGGAGAAGCAATTGGACATTCCAATATCAATAAGATCATTTATGGTGAGGAAGCGTACATGCATTTGCATTTATGGAAAAACGAAGTGCGCAAAAAAGGAATAGGTACAGAATTGGTGAAGCTGAGCCTTCCCTACTTCTTCAGCAATATGCGCCTGAAAAAATTGTATTGCGAACCTTATAAGCTTAACCCGGCGCCGAACAGAACCCTGGAAAAGACCGGCTTTACTTTCCTGAAAACGTATAGCTGCATACCTGGCTGGATCAATTTTGAACAGGAAGTGAATTTATGGGAGATGAAGAGAGAGAAATTTGAAAAGATGGTGTAAAACCGAATAGTTCTTTGCGATTCAGATCTTTTACACGTCCACCGGAATAATTTACCGGTTATAATATCAAGAATATGGATAGTTACAAAATAACATTTCAATCCTGGGATAAGATCGCGGAACGCTACGAGGAGAAATTCATGAACCTCGATCTGTACAATGATACTTATGATCTGTTTTGTCGCTTAATTGAAAAACAAAACGCAAAGGTATTCGAGATCGGTTGCGGTCCCGGAAATGTAACCAAATATTTATTGACCAAAAGACCGGATCTTATAATCGCAGGGATAGATGTTTCTCCCAATATGATAAAACTGGCGAAGAAAAACAACCCATTGGCGAACTTTGAAGTTATGGATTGTAGGGAAATCGACAAACTGAGCGCTAAGTATGACGCCGTTATGTGCGGCTTTTGCCTGCCTTACCTTTCTAAAAATGATTGCGAAAAACTGATCAGGGATTGCTCATTCTTGTTGAACAGCGGCGGGATAATTTATTTAAGTGCAATAGAAGGTGATTACAATGCATCAGGTTATGAAGCGGACAGCAGCGGACAATACAGCTCCTATGTTTATTACCATAGTGAAGATCATCTTACAGAGTGTTTCCGAAAAAATAATTTTGAATTGCTGAGCGTTGAACGTAAAAGCTATATGAAAACAGATGAGGTAATTTCCAGTCATTTGATCCTGATTGCAAGAAAGCCTGTTTAATAGAATAAATTTCCCCGGAATTATGATAACGATGGGAATAGAAACAGAAAAAAGAAATTATTGCAAATAAATAAAAAGCTCGTATATTTGCAGTCCAAAAAAACGGTTTCGTAGCTTAACTGGATAGAGCACCTGACTACGGATCAGGAGGTTGGGGGTTCGACTCCCTTCGAGACCACGGTTGAAACAGAGAATCCCATCGTTTTTGATGGGATTTTTTTATTTTCGTCTTTATATTTTACAAAATTATGCAGGCAATTATTGAAAAAGTTTGGGAGAACAGGGAACTTTTAAAAGATCCCGATATTCGCAAAACGATAAATGAGGTCATTGAATTACTCGACCAGGGTAAATTACGCGTGGCGGAACCCAAGGATGAAGGAAAATGGAAAGTGAACGATTGGGTGAAAAAAGCAGTGATCCTTTATTTCCCGATCCGAACCATGGAAACCATTGAACTCGGACCTCTTGAATTCCACGACAAAATGGCTCTGAAAAAAGATTATGCCAAGCTGGGCGTTCGCGTTGTTCCGCATGCAGTTGCGCGTTACGGAGCCTTTCTTGCCAGTGGAGTGATCCTGATGCCGAGCTATGTAAATATTGGCGCCTATGTGGATAGCGGTACAATGGTGGATACCTGGGCAACGGTTGGAAGCTGCGCGCAGATCGGAAAAAATGTTCACCTCAGCGGAGGCGTCGGCATTGGCGGAGTATTGGAACCTGTGCAGGCTGCGCCCGTTATCATTGAAGACAATTGCTTCATTGGCTCACGCTGTATTGTGGTAGAAGGCGTACACGTAGGAAGAGAAGCCGTGCTTGGAGCCAATGTTGTTCTGACGCAATCTACAAAGATAATAGACGTTACCGGAGAGAGGCCCGTTGAAGGAAAAGGATATGTACCTGAAAGAAGCGTAGTGATCCCGGGTTCTTATACCAAAAAATTTCCGGCAGGAGAGTTCCAGGTTCCCTGTGCCCTGATTATCGGAAAGCGCAAAGCGAGCACGGACCTGAAGACCTCGCTCAACGACGCTTTACGCGAACACCATGTTGCAGTTTAGAAAAGGTAAATCTTTAACTCAACAGTTTTTATCTATTACGTGAAGCCCGAACTGAATAAAATATTAGTCATCCAGACCGCGTTCATCGGCGATGCTATTCTTGCCACTTCAGTAATCGAAAAACTACACTCCAGCTATCCTTCTGCTTTAATTGATGTCCTGGTAAGAAAGGGAAATGAATCCTTATTTGATCAACATCCTTTTCTGAATAAAGTATTAATCTGGGATAAAAAGGAAAGTAAGTACAAAAGCCTCTGGACCATTTTAAAAAAGGTAAGGGCCGGTAAATATGACCTCATCGTAAACCTCCACCGTTTCGCAAGCTCAGGATTTATTACCGCTTTCTCAGGGGCAGAGCAAAAAGTAGGCTTTGATAAAAATCCTTTCTCCTTTCTTTTCACAGATAAGTTCAGACATGACATTGGAAATGGCAAACACGAAGTCGAACGAAACCATGAGCTGATAAAAAAGCTTACAGGAGAAGATTTTGAAAGGCCAAAATTATATCCTTCCGATGTGAACGAAAGGAATACTGCAATGTTTAAGGAAGGGAAATACGTTTGCATGGCCCCTTCTTCAGTATGGTTCACCAAACAATTGCCGGTTGAAAAATGGGTAGAGCTCTGCAATGCCGTTCCTGCTGAAACAAGAATTTACCTGCTTGGCGCAAAAGGAGATCTAAGTCTTTGCGAAGAGATCAGGAAAAGCTCCTCTCATAAAAACATCAGCGTGCTTGCAGGGAGGCTCAGCTTTCTCGATTCCTGTTCGCTCATGCGCGACGCACAGATGAATTACGTAAACGATTCTGCCCCGCTTCACCTCGCTTCTGCAATGAATGCTCCTGTTACCGCTTTTTTCTGCTCCACAATTCCCGCTTTCGGATTTACTCCCTTGTCCTCAAATTCAAGGGTCATAGAAATAACAGAAAAACTGGAATGTCGTCCCTGCGGCTTACACGGACACAGGGACTGTCCAAAAGGGCATTTTAAATGCGGATACACTATTGATATCAGGCGCGCTCTGAATTAAGCGACAGATTCCTACCTTTGCGACCGTGAAAGAACATTTACAAGATCCCATATTCAAAACCATTGCTGAACTCTCCGGCAAATTAAACGTCGATGCCTACGTCATAGGCGGATACGTGCGCGATATTTTCCTTGAACGCGAAAAAAAAGACATTGACATTGTTGTTACAGGCAGTGGAATTGAGCTGGCACGTAAACTAAAGGACAAGCTTGGTGAAGAAGCCCATTTATCTGTCTTCAAAAATTTTGGCACCGCACAGGTCAAATACCGGGATCTTGAAATTGAGTTTGTCGGAGCAAGAAAAGAATCTTATGACAGGAACTCCAGAAAGCCTGTGGTTGAGAATGGAACACTGGAAGACGATCAGAACCGGAGGGATTTTACGATCAATGCATTGGCGATCGGATTAACGAAAGAGAAATATGGAAAACTACTCGATCCGTTTGGCGGGATCGCTGATATAGAAAATAAGATCATCCGCACACCTTTGGATCCTGACATCACTTACAGCGATGACCCTTTGCGCATGATGCGGGCGGTCCGTTTCGCTACTCAGCTGAATTTTACAATCGAGAAAGCCTCCTTTGAAGCGATCGCTAAAAACAAAGAACGGATCGGCATTGTTTCCAAAGAACGGATCACCGATGAGCTGAACAAGATCATCCTTTCCCCTGTTCCATCAGTAGGTTTTAAATTGCTGTTTGATTCCGGCCTGCTCCACCTGGTATTTCCGGAAATGGTCGCTTTACATGGAGTTGAAACG
>JBJMLS010000170.1:0-12852 GCA_045805185.1 Bacteroidia bacterium
CCCTACAATTTAACCCGGCTGTTGTTTCTTATGCCGGAATTTCGTTTTACGGATTGCCCGGAATGAGCTCTTCAAATTTCGGAACATCACAAACAGCAAGCGGTAAGCTGACCTTTTCCTGGCTCGATGGAACTTTTGCCGGACAAAACATGGCGAATAATGCTCCTCTGTTCACGATAATGTTCAACCTTACGGGAACGGCGGGAAGTCAAACCATTCTGAATTTTGCCACATCGCCAACACCACTGGAGGTTTCGGATTCCCTGATGAATGTTCTTCCCGTAACAACTGTTAACGGGAAAATAAAAATTGCGGGTTCCGCAAGCGCTCAAACTTTAAAGGTTCGCATGGACACTGTTTCAGGTCCCAATTCTGCACAGGTTGTTGTTCCGGTACGTGTATGGCGATTTCATGGAATACTTTCTGCACAGGGAACAATTTCATTCAACACAGCTGTCGCAACTTATGTGGCAACCGAGCAGTATGGATTGAACGGAATGACCGCCGGTAATTTTGGGACATCGCAGGTGAGCAGTGGCAAATTGATGTTTTCCTGGTCGGATGCGAACCTGATCGGTGCGAATCTCGCGGATTCTTCTGTAATTTTTGCGATCCGCTTCAACATAGTTGGCCTTCCGGGAGACACTACCCGCCTGAACTTTATTAACTCACCTACTCCCGTTGAATTTATCGACAGCACATTCAATACGGTTAGCCCGACACTTGTACCCGGGAAGATCCGCGTTTCAGGCAACGTTTCCATTACAACAAATAATCCAACTGCATTTACTTATTGCGCCGGAGATCCGCTGTCGATCAGCTATACAGCGCTTGGAGCTTTCAATGCCGGAAATCTTTTTATCCTGCAATTATCAGGCCCCACAGGTAGCTTCGCTTCTCCAACAAATGTGGATACGATCAGCGGTACTTCGCTGTCCGGAACATTCATAACTACAATTCCTATATCAGCAACCAATGGAACCGGTTACCGCTTCAGGGTTGTCTCAACCAACTCTGCGATCACAGGAACAAATAACGGAACCAATGTCACCATTAACCAGATCCCTGCAATTCCTGCTACGCCAACCGGAACTGCTGCGCTATGCACAAATCCTGTAAATACAACATATACCATCAGCGCTGTTGCCGGCGCTACATCGTATAGCTGGACAATTATTCCCGCGGGAGCCGGAACTTTGACACCTTCGGGAACTTCAGCAGTTGTTGACTGGAACAACACGTATAATGGAACTGCGCATGTTTTTGTTTCCGCAAGTAATGGAACCTGCCAAAGCGCAATTTCAGACTCAATTGATATTACGGTTTATGCTATTCCTTCAACTCCTCTGAAACCTTTTGGTGATTCGGCCTTGTGCGCCTCTTCATCAAATTCAACGTATACAATTAGCCCTGTGAGCAATGCGGTAACCTACCAATGGCAGCTGACGCCAGCTGCTGCCGGGACAATAACCGGAACCGGTACCTCTGCTGTGGTGAATTGGAACGGTGCATTTTCAGGAACAGCCAGTGTCAGTGTTGCAGGAGCCAATCCAAATTGCACAGGGCCTTATTCAGTGGTCAGATCAGTTTCGGTTCTGTTAAGCCCGGTTCCGCCAACTTACTTATCCGGCAATCTGAGCTTATGCCTGAACCCTGCGAATACAACCTATATTGTTTCATCAGCTGCAAATGCAACTTCAACTATATGGTCTCTTACAACTCCCGGCGCAGGTGTTCTTACACCAACCGATACCACTGCAATTGTCAATTGGACCAATACGTTTACGGGTCCTGCGCATATTAAGTTTACCGCATCTAATGGAACATGTTCGGCATCCGACAGCATTACTGTTAATATTAATACACCGCCGGCTGCTACAAGTGCAGTTTCCGGCCTTACCACGCTTTGTAACGGTGTAAGTGCAACCTATTCTGTTACGAACGATCCGAATATAAGCAGCTATAGCTGGACGTTCCCCGGCGGATGGACAGGAACGAGCACAACGAACAGCATTACTGCAGTTGCAGGTACAAGTGGAACTATTTCTCTCGTTGCAACTAATAACTGTGGCAGTACTGCACCCGCGACCCTGGCTGTAACAGTAAATAATATTCCCGCAGTTCCCGGAACTATCTCAGGTACCACCACTATCTGTTCGGGAACTACGAACTCGTATTCAGTTGTTCCGGTAGCAGGCGCAACAAGCTATGCATGGACCTTACCGGGCGGCTGGACAGGCACAAGCGCGACAAACAGCATCGCTGCAACTTCGAACGCCAGCAGTGGAAATATTACTGTGACTGCAGGTAATACCTGTGGCAACAGTACTACGCAAACATCAGCCATTACTGTAAATGTGATCCCGGCAAGTCCCGGAACAATTTCAGGATCTGCGGTGATCTGCTCGGGAACCACAACCACTTACTCAGTTGCAGCAGTGTCGGGCGCAACTGCCTATGCGTGGGCCTTGCCTGGTGGATGGACCGGAACAAGCACAACAAACAGCATCACAGCAACTGCAAGCTCAGCCACAGGAAACATTACAGTCACAGCAAATAATTCCTGCGGAAGCAGCGCCGTTCAAAGCTTAGCGATCACAGTGAATACTATTCCTGCAAGTCCCGGCGCAATTTCAGGAGCAGCAACTGTATGCGCAGGAAGCAATACTATTTATTCCATTACTCCTGTGGCGGGTGCCTCAGGTTATACCTGGGCCCTGCCCGGCGGCTGGTCAGGAACAAGCACAACAAACACCATTACAACAACCGCAGGCAATGCCAATGGAAACATTACTGTTACTGCGGATAATTCCTGCGGAAGCAGCGCGGTACAGACTTTAGCCGTGAGTGTAACTACCATACCTGCAGCTCCCGGCGCAATTACCGGGAATGCAGCGATCTGCTCAGGGACAAGTAATACTTATTCAATAGCGGCTGTGTCTGGTGCAACAGCATATACCTGGACATTTCCGGGAGGCTGGACAGGAAGTAGCGCAACCAACAGCATTATAGCAACAGCAAGTGATACCAGCGGAAACGTAAGCGTTACCGCGGACAATTTCTGCGGCAGCAGTCCGGCGCAAATAGTTGCCGTAGTTGTAACTGCAATACCGGCGACCCCTGGAACAATATCCGGACCAGCGGGAATTTGTTCAGGAAATAATGCTACCTATTCAATTAGTGCAGTGCCGGGCGCTACAAGTTATGCATGGACCCTGCCGGGTGGCTGGCCAGGAACGAGCATTACGAACAGCATCACAACAACTGCAGTAGCAAGCGGCGGAAATATTTCAGTCACTGCCGCAAATTCCTGCGGAGTCAGTTCTCCTCAGACTTTTTCAGTTGTTGTTAATGCCGGCCCTGCTACTCCGGGACCGATCTCCGGATCAACAACCGTATGTTCAGGCAGCAGTAATGTGTTTTCAGTCGCTGCGGTAGCCGGTGCAGTAAGCTATACCTGGACCTTACCAGGAGGCTGGACAGGTACAAGTACAACAGATAGCATAACAGCAACAGCAAGTAGTACAGGTGGAACTATTTCCGTAAGCGTAAATAATGGCTGCGGTAGTGGCGGCTCACAATCAATAACTGTTGGTATAAATACGGTACCTGCAAGTCCGGGAATAATTTCCGGAGTAACAACGCTTTGTTCCGGCAGCAACACGATCTATTCAATTTCACTAGTACCGGGCGCAACAGGTTATACCTGGGGATTACCAGGAGGATGGTCGGGCACAAGTTCAACAGACAGCATAACGGCAGTGGCAAGTGATACAAGTGGAATTATTACTGTTACTGCGGATAACGTTTGCGGAAGCAGCACGGTACAGACGCTGGCTGTAACAGTAAATGTTGTGCCTGCAGTTCCCGGAACAATTTCGGGACTCTCAGCGATCTGCACTGGAACGAGCACTATATATTCAGTTGTTGCAGTGGCGGGTGCAACCGGGTATACTTGGGGATTACCCGGAGGATGGTCAGGCACAAGTGTAACAGATAGTATTACAATAACTGCAGGCAATACGAGCGGCGCCATAATTGTTACTGCGGATAATTCCTGTGGCAGCAGCGCTGGCCAGATACTCGCGGTTACAGTAGATACAATTGCGCCAACTGCCGGTCCGATTACAGGAGCAACAACGATCTGTTCAGGCAGCAGCGGTACCTGGTCGGTAACAGCAATAGCAGGAGCAAGCAGTTACACCTGGACCTTGCCAGGCGGTTGGTCCGGAACTAGCATAGCAGATAGCATTACAGCGATCGCGAGCGATACCAGCGGAACTATTTCCGTCTCCGCAGGTAATTCCTGCGGCAATGGCGCTCTTCAGGCAATAACAGTATCAGTTAATCTATTGCCAGCGGTGAGCTATTCACAATCGCCTTCAATCGTATGTGTGAATAACACATCGCTTCCTTTAACAGGAGCTTCACCGGCAGGAGGTATCTTCAGTGGAACAGCAGTAACCTCCGGTACATTTGATGCTTCGGTAGCAGGACTTGGATCTTTTGTAATTACCTACAGCTATACCGATGCGAATACCTGTACGAATACAGCGGCATCAACTATTACGGTAGACCCATGTACCGGGATCCAGCAAGCCTTTAGCGAGAGTGAAATTCTGCTTTATCCCAATCCTGTTGTTTCAATTGTCACTTTGTCGGGAATTGAAATGCTTGCGCAGCTGACCGTGTACAACGCGATTGGAAAAGTCGTATTAACGCAAAGGATTACAGAAGACAAAACAGAAATTGACCTTAGCAAAGAAACGAATGAGCTTTACTTTTTTAAAATTGTAACAGCTAACAAAACTGTTATAAAGCGTGTGGTAAAGCAGTAGATTTATTCAGAAATGAATTCTTTGGTTTTTTAATCCTTCATTATTAATTTTTTGCGCAATTCCGTTGCTTACTTCGCGCAAAGGGAATAAATTTTAAATTTGCCGTATTCTATAGCTGTAGAGCGAATTAATATGGGCGAAATAAAAAATATCATCTTTGATCTCGGCGGGGTGATTCTGCACATTGATTACCTGCTTACAGAAAAGGCGTTTAAGGCCCTGGGTTGCGTGTATTTTGAAGAAAAATATTCCCAGGCTAAACAACTCCCCCTGTTTGATGATCTGGAAAAAGGAAAAATAAGCGAAAAGTATTTTATAGATGAATTAAAGAAAATGCTCGCTGTTGATGCTGCCGATACCGATATTATCAATGCCTGGAACGCGATGCTCATCGACCTCCCTGCTTCGAGGCTGGAATTGCTCATGGAGCTGAAAAAAAAGTACCGTACTTTCCTGCTGAGCAATACCAATGAGATCCACATTAAGGGTTTTGAAAAGATCATTTATGAGCAGCATGGGATCCATGGATTAGAAGACTATTTTGATAAGGTGTATTACAGCTGCCGTGTGAACATGCGTAAGCCAGATGCGGAGATCTTTGAACTGGTGCTAAATGAAAATGGACTAAAAGCAGAAGAAACTCTTTTTATCGATGATTCCATTCAGCATGTAGAGGGTGCATTGCGTGTAGGGATGCAGGCGAAGTTGCTGCCGAAGGGTGTGGATGTGGGGGTGATATTTGATTAAGAGAAAAGTGAATATAGTTCTAATATTAATTCTTTTATCATACTGTTATTCTTTTTTTCTTTTTTCTTGATAAAAAAGAAACAAAAAATCAAGAGCAAACGATTCCTTCCCGCCTCTCGCATTTTTTGTGAATGTCTAAGTGTGTCCGCTCAGGCGATCACACCAAGACATTCTGCAAAAAAATACGTTCACCCCTTGTCGGCACCGCGTTTGCTCATGGCTTGCGCGCCCCTTTGGACGGTTTGAATAATAAATTTAAGGTTTGGGGATTTTCCAATAGAAGATGTACAAGAACATTAAGATGGAATGATAAAACTCACCACCTCTTCATAAAACTGCTCCGGCTGCTCCGCATGAACCCAGTGTCCTGAATTCTTTATGGTAACAAGCTTATAATCCGGAAAACGTTTTTCAAAGTCGGGAAGATCTTTTTCAGTAACATAATCCGAGCGGTCGCCGCGAATCACAAGCGTTGGAACTGTACTTGTTTTTTCAGGCACTTCTACTCTTATGTTGTCATAATTTTTCCCGATCACCTCGAGATCAAAACGCCAGTTCATTTTATTCGCCGCAGAATCCTCCCAGTAAATATTCTTAAGCAGGAACTGTTTTGTTCCAAAATCTTTTATGTATTCATTCATCGCAGCCTCAGCTTCTTTTCGTGTGCTTACCTTTGAAAAGTCAACAGCATTCAAAGCTTTGAGTACATCATCGTGATGTGGCGGATAAGCGCGCGGTGAAATATCAGCAATGATGAGCTTGTCCAGAATGCCATCGTAATTAAGCGCGAAGAACATCGCGGTTTTTCCCCCCATGGAATGACCCAGAAGTATTGGATCTTTCAGCTGATGTCTGTCAATGAACTCTTTGATGTCACTGGCCATTACTTCATAGTTCCACTCTTCGCTATGTGGGGAAAGACCATGATTGCGCTGATCAATGGCATATACTTCAAAGCCATTCTCTCCAAAGCGTTTAGCCAGTGTGTTCCAATTATCGCTCTGCCCGAAGAGACCATGAAGGATCAGGAGTGGCTGGCCGGAACCGTATTTTCGAAATGCTAATTCCATGTTAGTAGGATTTATTAGTCAGGAGTTTGGAAAAACACTACTCCAAAATTCCAAGTCCGAACTATTTTAACTTCCGCAGGTACATCTGTATTGTATTCTCCAATCCGAAATACAAAGCATCCGAGATCAGCGCATGACCGATAGATACTTCCGCAAGGTTTGGCAAATGTTGTTTAAAGAATGCAAGATTGTCCAGGTTCAGGTCGTGTCCGGCATTGATGCCAAGCCCAAGCTTTCCTGCAACTAAGGCTGCTTCCGCGTAAGGCTTTACAGCGTTTTCTTTATCACTATGAAAATCACGCGCGTACTTTTCAGTGTATAATTCTATCCTGTCTGTGCCGGTTTCTTTTGCACCCCGTATCATTTCCTCAAGGGGGTCAACAAAAATGGAAGTGCGGATCCCGGCACTTTTAAAAATACCGATCATTTCCTGCAGGTACTTTTTGTTTTTAATTGTATCCCATCCGTGATCAGAAGTTAATTGCCCTGTTGTATCCGGTACCAGGGTAACCTGTTCAGGCTTGATCTCCAGCACCAGGTCCACGAATTTTTTTTCGAGGGGATTGCCTTCAATGTTGAATTCGGTCTTTACAATTTTTTTTAGCTCCAATACATCATTATACCTGATATGTCGCTCGTCCGGACGAGGATGCACAGTAATCCCTTGTGCCCCAAAGCGCTCACAGTCAACGGCAACTTTTAACAGATCGGGTGTATTGTGGCCGCGGGAGTTGCGCAGTGTCGCTATTTTGTTAATATTCACACTCAGACGTGCCATTGTGCTAATTTTCGGTAAAGCTACTAAAGACTTTCTCAAAATAATACTAATTTTGTGAGCCTTTTTTTTTGAGGCGTGTTTTGTAATGCCAGGAAATAATTTTAACTTTAAGAGTACTTATATAATTCTATGCTAACTTCCGACCTGATCACTGATGAAGTTCCTCCGTTAAAGAGTACGGATACTGTCGACCTGGCTCTGCACTGGATGGAAGAATTCAAAGTGCATCACCTCGCTGTGGTGAAAGGTACCGAACTGCTTGGGCTCGTTTCGGAATCCGATCTTTTGGATTCGAACAGTAAGCCTGAAGCTATTATCGATCAGACCAAAATCCACCTGATCCGTCCAGTCATACACGGGCACCAGCACGCTTATGATGCATTAAAGCTGATGTCGGGAATGAACCTTTCACTTTTGCCGGTATTGAATGACCAGGAACAGTTTGCGGGTTCTGTCACACAAAAGAGCGTTCTTGAAAAAATGTCAGGGATCTCCGCAGTAATGGAGCCGGGTGGGATCATTGAGCTGGAAATAAATAAGAATGATTATTCACTGACGCAGATCGCGAATATCATAGAGGGCAATGATGCCAAGATCCTGAGCTGTTATGTAACTTCTCTTCCGGATACTACCAAGGTGGAAGTTACCATCAAGATCAACAAAGATGACCTGTCGCGGATCCTGCAGACCTTTTACAGGTACAATTATGTGGTCAAAGCTTCCTATCACCAGGAACAGTTCGAGGACGATTTAAAAAACCGCTTCAATGAGTTCATGCGGTTCATTAACATATAAGCGATCCGGATTTTTTACTGCACAGCGAATTTACCGCTGTGCCTTATTTCTCATGTTGTTTATCAGCTCTTCGTTTTATGCGCAGATCGATGAGCATATTGAACAATCCCGCCTGAGCGAACGCCAGAAGCCTGGCTATCGTGTAGCATCAATAACGTTTACCGGAAACAAGCGTACCAAAGCGGGTATCATGCTGCGTGAGCTTAATTTTAAAACCGGCGATACGCTTACCCTTAACGAAATGGATTATGCGCGTATCAGGTCGCAGCAGAACCTGATCAATACTTCACTCTTCAATTTTGTAACCATTACTTATTCGCTTAATGAAGAGTTAAAGACCGTTGCAGCGAATATCGATGTGAAAGAACGCTGGTATGTCTGGCCTTCTCCCATCTTTGAGGTTCAGGACAGGAACTTCAACAGCTGGTGGGCAACCAAGGATCTGTTCCGGATCAATTACGGAATGTTCCTTGATTTTCAAAATGTCCGCGGAAGGAACGAGAGCCTTATATTGAAATTCAGAAAGGGATATACTGAGCTTTATGGTTTCGGTTACCGGATCCCTTACATTGATAAAAAGCAAACCATTGGACTAAGCTTCGGATATAATTTTTACCGGAATAATGAGATTGCTTATGCTACTTACGGCAATCAGCTGTTATTCTACCGTAATTACCGCGCCTACGTGAGAAAAGAGCAGGAGGCCAAAATTGGCGCAACCTACCGTGATGGTTTATACATGAAGCACAGCTTCGAGATCGTGTACAAGAACTGTTCGGTTGCAGATTCAATACGTAAGCTCAATTCAGCATATTTCGGAGATCAAAACACCATCGAGTACCTGAGCTGGCAATACGGTTTTCGCCGCGACTACCGTGACTCAAAAATTTATCCGTTGCGCGGTTATTGTTTCGAAGCTACGATAATCAAAGACGGGCTCAACGTATTCAAGAATGAAAAAATAGATAATTTTATGGTATCGGCAAACATGAAAAATTACTGGTGTGTATTACCAAGAACGTTTATGAGCACTGGTTTTAAAATGCGCTATATGATCAACAATACGCCTTCCTATTATTTTAACAGAGCCCTCGGCTTCAATGATTTTGTGAGGGGATATGAATATTACGTAGTTGACGGGCAAAGTTTCGGTATGGTAAAGACTACGCTTAAGTTCCAGGTCATTAAGCCTAAAGTGATGAATATTCCGGTTAAGCGTCTGGATAAATTCAATCGTGTGCCGTACTCAGTTTATCTTACGTCCTTTGCCGACGGCGCTTACGTGCAGGACAAGTTCTATTACAACAATAATCCGCTTTCCAATACCTGGCTTTTGGGAGTAGGCATGGGTGTGGATGTTGTTACTTATTACGATTACGTGATCAGGGTGGAAGCCTCAGTAAACAAGATGAAGCAAAAAGGCATATATTTACATTTTGCAGCGCCCATTTAATACATCTGGTAAATGACCATAGCCGTTTATGCCCGTTCGGTAAAGGATAACCACGCCGATTATATTAAAACCCTAAGCACCAAGCTGAATAAGGAGCATATTGAACTTATCATTTTTGAAGATTACTACAAATTCCTGAAGGAAGAGTTCAACTTCAACCTCGAGATCAATACTTACAAAGATTACAACTGCGTCCGCGGAAAAGTAGACTTTATTATCTCTCTTGGAGGTGACGGCACCATACTGGAAACACTTGAGCTCGTTAAAGATTCAGGGATCCCCGTTTTAGGCGTGAACACAGGAAGGTTGGGATTTCTCGCCAGTGTGTACAAAGAAGATTTCAGTAATGCGATCGATTGCCTCATCAACGAAAAATTTAAACTCGACAAGCGGGCGATCATAGAGCTGGAAACTGAAGAAAAATTATTCGGCGATCTGAATTTTGCAGTGAATGAGGTAACCGTCATGAAAAAAGATTCCTCAACCATGATCACGATCGACACCCTGGTGAATGGTGAATTCCTAAATTCCTATTGGGCAGACGGTCTCATCGTTTCCACCGCGACCGGCTCAACCGCTTATTCCCTGAGTTGCGGCGGGCCAATTATGGTTCCTGATTCGGATAACTATGTGATCACTCCAATAGCGCCGCATAATCTCAACGTAAGACCAATTGTACTTTCCAATAAGAACGAAATTACCCTTACCATTAAGGGCCGCAGTTCGGAATACCTTGTTTCCCTCGATTCACGCTCTGCTTCCATAGATGCATCGATCGCATTGAAAATTAAAAAAGCGGATTTCACTTTTAATCTTGTTAACCTCGAGGGACAGCATTTCTTTAAAACGCTCCGCAATAAATTAATGTGGGGAATTGACAAGAGGAATTGAGCAATGGAAAAGAAAGTAATTTTTATTGTAAATCCCAAAGCCGGCGTTAAAAAGAAGATCGATGTACCCAGGCTCATTGAGGATAACTTTTCCAAAGCCATTCCCTATGAAATTATTATCTGGAAGAATAAGAACGACTTCAATTCTATTCGTGAACGGATCTTCACGGAAAAATTCACCATAGCTGTGGCTGTTGGCGGCGATGGCACCGTAAATGAAGTAGCCAAAGCAGTTAACCATACCAACGTTGTACTTGGCGTTATTCCTTTCGGATCAGGGAATGGCCTGGCGCGAAGCATAGGGGTTCCTATGAATGCTATCGCAGCTATCAAGCGTATTGAAAATGGAATCGTTAAAACTGTGGATAGCGGTTTGATCAATGCTAAGCCATTCTTTTGCACTTCCGGAATGGGTTTCGATGCACACATTGGAAGTCTTTTTGCCAGCAGTACCAAACGCGGTTTCTGGACCTATACAAAAATTGTAATACGTGAACTGTTCGGATACAAGTCCCAGGAGTATCAGATCAAACAGAAAGGGGGGACAATTACAAAAAAAGCTTTCCTGCTCACTTTCGCCAATGCGGGACAATATGGAAACGATTTTTATATTGCGCCGGAAGCAAATATGACGGATGGATTATTGCACGTAGTGATCTTAAAACCCTTTTCGCTGTTGATGGCGCCTTTTCTTGTACTGAAGATCTTTAACCGGAAAGCCAACCGGTCCCGATACATAGAAACCTTTACTGCAACTGAATTGACTATTCAGCGCTCTGCTCCAGGTGCAGTGCATTATGATGGGGAACCTGAAAGTATGCCCGCTGATGTTCAGGTATCGGTAGTTCCCCAATCGCTGAAGGTGATCTCTTAGCCTTTCCTCTTTACCAGATTTGTCGGGGAGATATTTTGCAGCTTTCCAGATCATAATTCCTTACATTTGAGAATCATGAAAATATTTCTGACCCTGGTTATTTTACTGCTTACAGCCTGTTCCGCTGAAATTAAAAAAGAAAAAGCCGAAGCTCCTGTTGATTTCTGTTCGCTTATTCACGATGACAAGGCCCCGGGACTTTCCGCAAAGCTTGACCCGCTGAAGGAACTCATGGAAAAGAAAACCGGCGTGTATACGCTCGAGGATGGTGATGGCTCCATGGTGGCGCGCGCCTGGCTCTGTGAGAACGCGGAGAAAAGCATCGACATCCAGTATTTTATTTTCTCGGCAGACAATGTTGGATTGATCGCGGCGGATTATTTAGTTAGGGCGGCGGACAGGGGAGTAAAGGTGAGGATCATTGTGGATGACGTGATGGTTGATGCGGATGGTGAAAAACTGATGACCCTGGACGCACATGAGAATATTGAAATAAAGATCTACAATCCCGGAACCAATATCGGGAAGAACATTTTAGAGAAGCTCAGCGCTTATAAGAATACTTTTCTTGCCTCCAACCAGCGCATGCACAACAAGACGTTCACAGTTGACGGAAAAGTAGTAATTACAGGCGGGAGAAACATTGCCGATGAATACTTTGATTACGATCACGAATACAACTTCAGGGACAGAGATGTTTTATTGATCGGAGGAAAAGTAAAAGATGTTCAAAGTTCTTTTGAGCTCTTCTGGAAAAGCTGGATTTGTCAACCTGTAGGTACACTTGTAGACAGTAACCTTGTGCCCAAGACAGATCCGAAGCGTTACGAAGCTTTGCACCAATATGCCTGCGATTCGAGTAATTTCTGGCCACAGGTAAGAGAAAAAATAAAAGCAGTACCAATGGTATTTGACGGGATCTGTAAAAGCGGAGAGTTGCAATGGGTGGATAGTTTATATTTTGTGACTGATATACCCGGGAAGAATGATGGCAGCAAAGGCATGGAAGGCGGAGGGATCACAACTGAGGCATTGATGGATCTTATTAGGCTGGCAAAGAAAAGTATTGTTATTCAGTCGCCCTATTTAATCACCACAGAAAAAGGAAGAAAGTTATTTTCTGATGCCGTAAAACGAGGTGTGAAAATAAAAATCATGACCAACAGTCTTGCCTCCACCGATAACCTGGAAGCCTTCAGCGGTTACCAGCGCGACCGCTTATTTTTACTTGCAACCGGAGTACGCATCTTCGAGTACAGGCCTGATGCAGCCATACGTAAAACCATTATGACGGGCGCCTTGCAGAAAAAATTGGATTATACTCCTGTGTTTGGCCTGCATGCCAAGAGTATGGTCATTGATGGAAAGATCACGGTGATTGGAACCTTCAACCTGGACCCCCGCAGC
>JBJMLS010000171.1:0-6452 GCA_045805185.1 Bacteroidia bacterium
ACCTGCAATGTTATTGTAGGCAAAAGCAATATTGTCTGTTCCGCTGTGCTTTTCACCGGCAGCAATGGCTCTCTTGTAATAAGCAAATGCGGTATCGAGTTCTCCGAGCTCCTGGTGAATGTAGCCGATATCGCTCAGGGAAAGTACAATGCCATTGTATTCTTTTATCTCTTCTCTTAATTTCAGCGCTTTCTGGTAATACTCAAGGGTCAGCATGAATTTATTTTGCTTCTCGTACAGGTAGCCGATGTTGATGAGGGCGCTGGCAATTCCTTTCTTATCATTGAGAGGCACCAAGATCTTCAGCGCTTCCTCATTGCTTTTCATTGCCATATCATCTTCGGATGCTATTTCAAGATAATAGGCCCGGCTTATGAGACAGCCTCCATAAAGGATCTTTAATTTTTTTATTTCGGAAGGACTTAAATTGGCTTTTTTCAGCGCTTTTTCAATTTCGGAAAAAAGGTATTCGTTATACCTTGAGGCGACAGCGTTGTCAGTCAGCTTATCGATCATTTCAGAGATCCTGCTGAATCTCGCGGTATCGGTTTTACTTTCGCTGTAAGCGTTAAGGTGTTTTTCAATCGTTTTCCGGTCCTGTTTACCAAGAAGTGAAGGCTCAATCGAATCGACCAGGTAATTTACCTGACCGCTGGAAATGAACACAGATGAGAATAATAAGGCCGCGATCAGGTATAACTTCATATTCACTAAAGTAGAAAATATTTCTTTCACAGCTCAAAAAGAGATCAATAAAACAGTGGATAGGATGAAGTATTTGTTGCAGGCTTATTCCGGCAATTGTTTTTACATTAAATTTGCAGTATGAAGAAGGCTAAACAAGGTGTCCAGGAAGGGATCCAGGTAAATAAATACATCAGTTCTTCGGGTTTTTGTTCGCGGAGGGATGCTGATAAACTTATCGAACAGCAGCGCGTTACGATCAACCGTGTACTTGCTTTGCCGGTTTCGCGTGTAATGCCTGGCGATACCGTTGCTGTTGATGGGGAAAAAATTAAAGTGAAGACCGCTGATAAGAATTTTTATATAGCTTTTAATAAACCTGTCGGAATAACTTCCACAACTGATCTGCAGGATAAATCCAACATTATTTCCTACATCAATCATCCCAAGCGCATCTTCCCGATAGGCAGGCTGGACAAGGATTCAGAAGGGCTGATCTTTCTTACCAATGACGGCGATATTGTGAACAAGATCCTTCGCGCAGGAAATGAGCACGAAAAAGAATACGTGGTAACGGTCGACAAAGCGCTGACCGGGGATTTCTTTAGAAAAATGGCCGGGGGCGTATCCATACTCGGTACAAAAACAAAGCCCTGTATTGTAAGGGAAGCGGGCGACCGGCGGTTCAAGATTATTTTAACGCAGGGATTGAATCGCCAGATCCGTAGAATGTGCGAGCA
The DNA here is from genome assembly GCA_045805185.1 of Bacteroidia bacterium. Lineage (GTDB taxonomy): Bacteria > Bacteroidota > Bacteroidia > B-17B0 > Aurantibacillaceae > JAHEYF01. Next base: position 1,425 of record JBJMLS010000171.1, read on the forward strand.
GCTGGGTTACAAAGTGCTTACCCTGAAAAGGATCAGGATCATGAATATCTCGCTGGGGGATCTCCCTTCGGGTGCATGGCGCTACCTGAACCCGGTTGAAGTTGAACAGTTGAACGGACAACTCACCACCTCGGTAAAAACCGAAGAAGCTTCAAAAAAGATCAGGTATATTTAAAGAATGAACAGGAATAAGTTAAAGAATAGAACTTTTATACTTTTTCCTTAACTCTAATGATTTTCTTTCTTACAGATCAAATTTTAAGGCAATGTCCTTTTTGTCTGTCCAGTCTACATCACGACGCTTTAATCCGGATGAAGAAATAAGCAGCATAAAAGTATAACATGAGTTTATAATTTGAGTTGTCAGTTTTTTTCCTATATTTAAATTCAAATTAGCTCTACATGAAAAAAATTCTTCTCTCGCTGTTTATGCTTTTGGGAGTTCATGTGTTTGGACAGTGGATAAAATTACCTACACTTATTTTAGGTCCAGGAGGATGGAGCGTACCTTCTGTTGATATTATAAAACCTATAGCCAATGGCCGTATTGTATTCACTTATTCTCAATCTGGTTCTCCTTCAAGCGGATCCTGGGCTGGAATAGCTGAGTCTTTTGATGACCTTGGAACTTATAGAGTCAGGTATGGAATCTCGGGTTACGGCGCAGGAACAAGGAACTTCCGCTTTAAGGATGATTCCTCTTTTGTTTTTGAGGTCATGGGTTATGGTCATTTGGGCCTGGAATACACTTACAATGACTTTAAGAAAAACAGGTATATGTCCTTTTGTGCGCCTGTGAATGCCGTATCATTAGCAAGTTCGCAAATAGAGATCACCCAATCATTCGTTTTTTCTGCTATCCAACGTTTCCCTGCAGATTCCCTGGTTATCAGCCGGATTCCATTGAATGATTCTTTTCCCGACAATTGTGCGACGCTGTATAATTATGATGGGTACGGCGGTAAATTAGAATTTGTAAATGACAGCGTAGGACATATTCTTTGCAACAGCAGAACTAACTTACAAAAAAAAGTAGTGCTTAGAACAACTGATTATGGGCTCAGCTGGAATGAAATATATACAGATTCTGTTTCCGGAATAAAAAGCTTTCATTTTCCTTCTGAAAATGTAGGTTATGTATTAGCTGGCAGTGGCATGATCAGTAAAACAATTGATGGCGGCAATACCTGGCTTCCCGTTGGCGCATCACTTATTCCGGGCTTAAATTGTATCCGTTTTTCCGACGATAGTTCAGGTTTTGCAGGAGGAAATTCAGGGGTGCTCCTGCATACTACAAACAGCGGAAATACGTGGAGCGCAGAGGTAAGCAACACTACTTATCCAATCTATTCGCTTTACACTTTTCCGGGCAATATTGCTTATTTTGTGGATAGTGTTAAGGCAGTTTATAAAAATGCGGCTTTGATCCCTACACCAACCCCGACAGTTACTGTATCTTTTTCAACGCTATCCGCTACTTGCCCGGGAACCAAAGTTGTATTGACCGCGAATGGGGCCAATACTTATAAATGGAGTCAGAACCTGGGCAGCGTAACTACGGCTTCCGTATCCGTATCTCCGCTCAATAGTACTACTTATACAGTAATAGGATATGTTGGTTCAAAAAGCGATACGGAAATAGTAACAGTGAATGTAGTACCCAAGCCAATCCTTTCCTTTACACCTACATCTATTAATGCTTGCCTGGGCGACAGTCTTGTTCTGAAAGCCAATGGCGCCCAATATTATTTCTGGAATGCGGATTCGTTGGGATTCCCCTATGATACACTTGCGATAAAAGTAAGAAAGGATACTACATATACCGTAAAGGGGTATAACCAAAATTGTCCTACGGTAACAAAATCCATTAATGTAAGACTTAAGGATTGTACAGATTATTCCGAAATTACCATTTATCCCAATCCCGTTTTTTCGCAGGTCACGGTGAAGTTTGGAACAAATTTCAGTTGTTCTTCTATTGTTATCAAGAATGCTTTAGGTCAGGATTTATTTACGTTTATTCCTACAGATAAAATGACGTTATTTGATACATCCTCACTTGCTGACGGCCTGTATATTGTCTCTTTTTATACCGAAGACAAAGTTATTAACCGGAAGTTATTGCTGAAACGGGAATGAGTACTTGTGCAAATGCGGATAATTTCGGATAAGCTTCCTGATGAATTTGTTTCTACATTTAGCAAATATATCTTACTCATGAAAAAACATATTACGTTCTTACTTGTATTAACGGCAACCTTAACATCTTTAGCCCAAACCTTCAACGGTCCCGAAAGCGTGGAATACGATACGCTGAATAACCGGTGGATGGTAGGGCAAAACGGATCGGGGGAGATCCATGTCTATACTCCGGGCAGCGGACTTAGCACCTTTGCTACGGGACTTACATCCGGTCCTTATGGATTGGAGATCATGGGGACAACTTTATATGCCTGCGACGGCGCTTTTATAAGGGGGTATGACCTGGCCACGGGAACTAATGTATTCAACAAGAACCTTGGCGCGACTTTTTTAAATGGTCTGACAACCGACGGGACTTACCTGTTCACGACCGACTTTACCGCAAAAAAGATCTACCGCCTTGATCCGGCTTCCGGTAATTTTAACCTGATGAAGACAACTACTAAAACTCCAAACGGTATTTATTATGATGGCGCAAACAACAGGTGCGTATTCGTTACCTGGGGAAGCAGCGCTCCGATACAAGCGATGAGCCTTGCAGATTCTTCCGTCACCACTGTACTTGCAACCTCGCTTAGCAATTGCGATGGGATCACGCGTGACCTTGCCGGGAACTGGTACATAAGCGCCTGGGGAAATAATTCACTGAACCGTACAGATGCGGCTTTTGGGACCGCGCCGGTAGTCGTTAAAAGCGGATTATCCAGTCCTGCCGACCTGGATCTGAATGAAGCGGGCGATTCAATTGGGATCCCGAACTCCGGAACAGCAAATAACGTGGTATTTTATGCGATCAGTTCCACTGGTATATACGGCAGTCAGCCTGCTTCAACAGCTGTAAATGCTTACCCGAATCCATCGTCGGAAAAAGTGTCCCTGGCATTTGATAGCGCAGTAAAGAATGGCAGCCTTGAAATTTATGATGGAGCAGGCAATCTGGTCAGCACTAAGAGAGTAAACGGCTATGCATTTACTCTGGAAAGAGGCGACCTGGAAAAAGGAATTTATTTCGTATACCTAAAGGATGACCTGGGGAAAAACATAACCGTGAAAAAAATAGTGTTTAACTAAACTATCTTAAAAAAATAGTTTAGTCGTCGTCTTCCATACTTACGATCTCATCGGTTCGAACCGGCTTGCCTTCGTTATCGTAACTAATTGCGGATGCAGTAAAACGAAACTCTTCTTCTGTAAGTTTACTCACACCGTAGGTATAAGGTGTTCCGCCCTGGGGAGCGAGACTGAGGAGCTTTGCATCTTCGTTATAGGACCAGGCACCGTTTTCTTCTGTTTTTGTACTGTTTGAAATAAGCGTGTAGGTGTAAGTATAGGTTTTGTCCTTCCTGAATCTGATACTGACATCCTTCCTTTCTTTAAAGAACTGCGTATCCTTGTTTCCCGTCTTGTGTTCGTCATCCTTTACCCAGGTGTTCACAATCTTATCGATCGAAATTGAGTCCTTGTTCTTTTTGCAAGAGGTAAAGGCGACCAGTAAACAAAATGCAACCAGCGTATAAGTAATTTTGTTCATGATGTATGTTTTTTTGTTTAGACGACCCTGGTGGATCCCGTCATCTTTTAATTAAAGATAGTCCTTTAATTAAACGCATTTATATAAAAAGTGTTAAATCTATAATCGTATATTTGCGAAAAACAAAACTATGCTAAGAATAAATTTTTTAATGACAGCGGTGGCAGCACTTGTTCCCCTGGTGATAGGCTTCATCTGGTATAATCCAAAAATATTCGGGAAAGCCTGGATGAATGCAAGCGGAATGACTGAAGAGAAAGCGAAAGGTGCAAATATGGCTGTCGTTTTCGGTGTCACTTATCTGGTGAGCTTTCTTGTGGCACTGGTGCTTAATTTTTCCGTGATCCACCAATTCTCGGTGATGTCTGTCCTGGTGAATGAACCTGGTTTCGGACAGGAAGGAAGTGAGATCAACACTTATTTTATGGACTTTATGGCAAAATACGGAAACAACTTCCGCACATTTAAACATGGAGCCTTGCATGGCTTCACAACCGGTCTTTTGCTCATCACCCCTGTTATTACTGTAAATGCACTGTTCGAACGTAAAGGATTTAAATACATAGCGCTTAATTCAGGATTCTGGATCGTGAGCCTGGCCATTATGGGAGGTATCATTTGCGCCTCTGTATAAAATATGCCTGAGTACATATCTGAAAAGCTTGAGTTGAGGATAAGCAGTATTCAGCTGAGAGAAGACGGGATCATGCATATCGATATAAGAGGAGATGAGCTGTTCGTTCTGAAGGATGTTCATGAATTGATTGAAGCAGCCGGTAAGATTGGCGGCGGAGCCAGATTCCCGAACCTGATCACTATTGGTGAATATACAATACCGGATGCTGAGGCGAGAAAATTTGCTTCCAGTCCTGAAGGGAGTATTTATAAAACTGCAGACGCTTTTGTGATCAAATCCTTTTCACAGGTATTGGTTGCGAATTTTTATGTGAAAGTGAACAAACCGTTTGTCCCTTCACACTTTTTTAAGAAAACAGAGGAAGCCGAAAAATGGCTCGGACAATTTAGATGACTTTTAAAGAAAAAGTATATAAAGCTTGTCTTTCACAAGTGGAAGAAAGACTGAATGTGCTCGAAGCCGCATACAGCGAGCTTGCCGAGGGCGCGGAAAATGACAGTAAAAGTTCGGCTGGCGATAAGCATGAAACCTCAAGGGCCATGATACAGCTGGAGCAGGAAAAGATAGTGGCGCAAATGAACGAAGCGCTTGATCAGAAGGATATCCTGAACCAGACAGATATTCACGCCACTTTGCAATGGGTGGGAAAAGGAAGTCT
>JBJMLS010000172.1:0-12761 GCA_045805185.1 Bacteroidia bacterium
ACGATTCATTGAGCCAGTTTATTGACAAATCGCGTACAGTAGTACCTGCAAACGGCGATCCGAATTTCGGAACTTACCGTTACAAACTGCAGACCCGCGACACCAGCGATTGCCTGAGCCCAATGAGTCCTTACCACAACACGGTTTATTTTCAGAGCAGCGGTAACGGTAATTTCAATTGGAACACTTATAACGTCGAAGGGCAGGCAACTACTCCTGTCACACTGTTCGAATTATTAAGGGATGACTTTAGTACAGGGAACTGGCAGGTAATAGGTACAGTTGCCGGCACCAGCAATATTCTGAACGACCCGAATTACAACACCTATCAAACTACAGGCTCATGGCGCGTACAGGCCCAGGGATTTGATTGCACGCCTACGCGCGGCGCCATCAATACTTCACGTTCCAATATTAAGGCAAATTCGGTGAACAGCGTGGAGACCTTAGCGCAGAACATCAGCATGACGGTTTACCCGAATCCTTTCAACACCAACTTGACCTTTGAGATCAGCGCTGAAGGCACAGCTGCATTCACACTCGAGATCACCAATGCACTGGGCCAGCTGATCCAGTCGCAAAAGGTAAATTCCAAACTGGTGCTTAGCACTGAAGGATGGGCTTCCGGAATGTACTTTTATAAGTTATATGCTGCCAAAGGCGGAGTAAAGTCAGGGAAGATAACCAAGGATTAGAATTAATTTTAATTTTATTAAAAACGCAAACGATACCGTTTGCGTTTTTTTGTAGATAAATCTTTTCGCCAAAAAAAATGGACCGGGAGTATAGAAAAGATTCTCCTGATCATATTCTTAATTGTAAACTTTTTCCTTCTCTCCATGTTTCTACTTTTCTTCCTTGATGAAGAAAAGTAGCAAAAGAAATCAAGGCGATCCGCCAACCTGAAGCTTCCGCTTTGCCGCACAAGGCTGCGCGAGCAATGGCTGCGGAACTTCGGGTTCGCGCCGGATCGCCGGATCCACGCGCTCAGCGATACTTAAATCAAAGAGTGACTTTCAATGCGGCAGGCTGAGCTGGAGTAATTTTGAACCTATTAAATTTCATATGATTTATAAACGAAGTGCCCTTTGAAATATCCTCCAATTACAACCTGCCCAAATACCACCTTTAAAAAAATCAGAAGCTTGCTCAATCTAAAATACCTCTTACTTTTACAGTAGCTAAGCGCCATGAAAAATAGTATAACTGTATTGCTTCTGTGTATCGGCTTTGTTCTGAAGTGCCAGAACCAAACTGCAATCGACAGTTTGCTTAAAGCATTAAGCAGCGCCAAAGAAGATACAAACAAAGCGATGCTTCTGGGCAGTCTTGCCTGGGAGTACGCATTGGAACCTGCCAAAGCCATTGACTATGCCGCTAAAGGGATCCGGCTTTCGGAAAAACTGGATTACGCCAATGGAATAAACTCTTCAAGAAAGTCGCTTGCCAATGCGTATGTAAAACAGGGCGACTTTGTGAAGGCAAAAAATATATACCTCGACCTCGTTACAGTTCACCGGCGCGCGAATAATTTTAAGGACCTTGTGACAGTTTATAATAACCTTGCGATAATATCCAATGTTACCGGTGACTTTGATACCGGCATCAATTACCTGTTCCTTGCTTTAAAATGCTCTGAACAGATAGGAGATTCAGTGCGCATAGCCTATATACAGGTCAACATTGGCAACAATTACCAAAAGAGAAACCTGCCTGTAAAAGCGATGAGCTTTTTGGAGAAAGCCAGGGTAACCGGGGAAAAAATAGTCAAAGACAAGAACTGGTTCGGTTCCTTATACCTTTCCATTGCGAATTGCTACAGCCTGGAAAAGAATTACAGTAAAGCGTTTGAATTATCAAAGCTGGCCGAGCAGTATTTCCTTGAGACAAAGAACACTTATAATCTCGCTGATCTATATGTTTCCATGGGATCGTTTGCAATAGACGCAGATGATAATCCCGGAGCAAAGAAATACATTCGTAAGGCGCTCGCTCTTTATTCAGAGAGTAAAGAACCTACAGGCATACTTACCTGCCTGTTGAACCTTTCCTCTGTTTATTACAACGAAAGCGAAAACCTTTCATTCAAAGGTTCAGTCGCGCAGGCAAAACTCGATTCCTGCACAATGCTGTTAGATACCTGCAGTAGCATGGCAAAGCGAATGGGCATGAAGGATTATGAAATGTTTATCACAAAGCGTCAGGCGGAATTGTACGCCGCTCTTAAAAAATTCGAACCTGCCTTTGATCACTTAAGCAAATACCTGATCATTCATGACTCTCTTCTGTCGCTGGAAAAGGAAACGCGCATTCATGAGATCAATGTAAAATACGAAACAGAAAAAAAAGAAACGGAGAATAGATCCCTGGCTCAGCAAAACCGGATTCAGCAACTCGAGATCACGCGGAAGAACTATTTTACCTATGGTCTCTCGGCTTTGGTATTGTTCATTCTTCTCACTGCTTTCCTGGTGCTCCGACAAAATAAACTACGGGCCTTCCAGCGTACCATGCAGCTCGAACAAAAACTATTGCGCTCACAGATGAATCCTCACTTCATTTTTAATTCGCTCAATTCCATCCACAGTGTTGTGCTCAGCGGTGATAAGAGCAATGCTGCAAAATACCTTTCCTCCTTTGCAAAACTGATCAGGTCCATATTGGAAAGCTCCCGCTTTGAACTGATCACTCTCGAAAAAGAGATCGCCCTACTGGAAAATTACATCAGTCTCCAGGTACTGCGTTTTGATAATGAGATCGTTTACCAGATCGATGTTGATCCCACGCTGGACCGGCACGAAACCTTATTGCCTCCGATGCTCACGCAACCCTTTATTGAAAATGCAATTGAACACGGTCTGGCGCCCGTAAGTGATAAGGCAAAGCTTTTCGTTTCTTTCAGAAAGGAAGGGGATCTGTTACAGATCGAAGTGCGCGATAATGGACCGGGCCTGGGCGCACAGCCAAAAGACGAGGAACACATTTCAATGGCATCGGCTATTACGAATGAGAGATTAAAACTACTCAACCGAAAGCAAAGGAAAAAAACCAGCTTCTCGATCAGCGAGGCTTTTCCCCAAGAGGAACGCAAAGGCGTAAAAGTTTCTTTCCTTGTTCCGTTCCAGACAAATTGATCATTCCTAAAAAATCATGCTTCCCTAAATAGTGTTGCTGATGGAAAAGCATTACTTTTATCCGAACCGCAACAAAATGGTTGGCCAATATGGCTCCCCCAGTCCGGTTGCGCTAATACACCTTTCGCATGAAAAAATTCCGGATCACCTCCACTTTTACCATTTTACTTTTGTTCTTCCAGCTGCATTGCTCTTCACAGAATACGGATTCATTATGGACGGTATACAGCGACCAAAGTCAGGCTGACACTAACCGGCTCAGCGCCATTTGTGATCTTGCCTGGAAATATGTAGGGAATAAACCGGACTCCGCTATTGTTCTGGCTGACCTGCAATACCAGCTGGCCAAAGCTTCCGGTAATAAAAAATACCAAGGGAGCGCCCTCACGGTAAGCGCAACCGCAAACACAAATAAGGGCGACTACCCCAAAGCGCTTGATTGTTACGAGAGAGCCCTGAACTTTTTCATAGAAACCGGAAATAAAAAGAACATTGCAAAAGGTTACAATAACTTAGGTAATGTTTATATTCATCAGTCGGACTACCCCAAAGCTTTGTCTTGTTTTTTGAAAGGTTTAAAGCTCAGCGAAGAAATAAATAATACCCGATCCATTGCGAATGGCTACCACAACATCGGGATCATTTATATGGAACAAAACGACAACCAGAAAGCAGAAGGATATCTTTTGAAGGCTTTGCGCACAAGGGAAAAAGAAAAGGATGTAAACGGAATAATTGGCTCCTATACTACCCTCGGGAATTTATATTCTAACCTTCACCAGTATCAACGGGCAGTTGAATGCCAGCTGAAGGCCACAAAATTATCCAGGGAATCGGGTGATAATAATAGAATGGGGAACAGCTACATGAACCTGGGAAATGCCTATAACTTTCTTCCGGACTACCAGAAGTCCCTGGAAGCCTACCTGGCAGCGCTCGGATTCCTGAAGGGAACCGGCAACAAGCCACTTGAGGCGGCCTGCTACACGAACATGAGCGCTTTGTATTTCAGAATGGAGAATTATAAGCGCGCTATTGCTTATTGCGACTCCGCGCTTCGTATTTGCATTGAAACGGACGACATCGGCCAGCAGAGGGTTTGTTATGCCAACCTTGCCAATTCTTACGAAAGGACCGGCCAGTACAAAGAGGCCTATGAAAATCACCGTCGCTTCAAAATACTCACAGATAGCATTTTTAATGCAGAGAACAGCAGGCTGATCGGCGATCTGAAGACCAGCTTTGAGGTGGAGAAAAAAGAAAGCGAGAACCGAGCGCTGGCCCAGCAAAACAAAATTCAGGCGCTGACCATCAGTAAACATTATTACCTTATGGCCGGGCTCATTGGTCTGTTACTCGTGTTTGTCCTGATCTTTTTCTTTGTGATCCGGCAGAATAAATTGAGATCGGAGCAGCGGGCCATGCAGCTTGAGCAGAAACTCTTGCGAATACAAATGAACCCGCACTTCATTTTTAATTCACTTAATTCCATACACAGCGTTGTATTGAACGGTGATAAAAAAAACGCGGCGATCTACCTTGCTTCCTTTTCCAAGCTGATCCGTTCCATCCTGGAAAGTTCAAGGTTTGAGCTGATCTCTCTTGAAAAAGAGATCGCTCTGCTTGAGAATTATATCGGCCTGCAGCTCCTCCGCTTTGAAAATGAGATAGGCTACCACATCAATGTTGATCCAAAACTTGAGCTGAAGGACACCATGCTGCCTCCAATGCTCACCCAGCCTTTTATTGAGAATGCAATTGAACACGGATTACATGATGTAAAAGATAATGCTCAGCTGCTCATCTCCTTTAAAAGGGAAAGTGATTTTCTTCACATTGAAGTATGCGATAATGGTCATGGCCTCCGGGACAAAAAGCAGGATACCGGGCATATATCTATGGCAACCAATATTACCCAGGAGCGCCTTCAGCTGCTCAATCGCAATAAGCGTAAAAAATCCAGCTTCGAGATAAACGATGCTTTTCCAGGTAACACCGAACACAAAGGGGTAAAAGTTTCTTTTCTGATTCCGTTCCTGACGAATTGATTTCTCCTGTTCACTTAATAAATACAGAACCAATCCATGACGAAAAGAAGACGTTTGCGCTTCATTTTGTTTTCAGAAGGAATTATTTTGTAAGTTTACCATTAAATGCTAAGCGTAATAATTATTGATGACGAAAAGAAAGCGCGAAATGCGCTGAGGGAAATGATCAGCATGTCATGTCCCGGCGTTACCATTCTTGCTGAGGCCGACGGAGTAGAAAGCGGCATTGAAGCCATCAATAAATTCAATCCGGACGTATTGCTGCTCGATATTAAGATCAAGAATGGAACCGGGTTCGATATTCTTTCAAAGCTTGTACGTATTACCAGCAAGATCATTTTTGTTACGGCTTACCAGGAATATGCAATCAAGGCCTTCAAATTTTCAGCTATTGATTACCTGCTTAAGCCTGTTGATCCGGAAGATCTCTCCGATGCGCTGAAAAGGGCCGCAGAAAGCGTAGACAATGAAAAAAACACGCAACAGCTCAGCCTGCTGCTGGAAAACTTTGCAGGGGCCGCAAAGCAGGTAAAAAAGATCGCTTTAAAGACTGCGAACAATATTTACATATTCAACGTTGCCGATATCCTCTATTGCAAATCCGATGGAAACTATACAGAGTTTCATTGCGTGGACGGACGAAAAGCGCTGGTATCAAAAACCATTGGCGAATACGAAGAGCTGCTTTCGGGCTATAACTTTGTCAGGTCCCACCATTCCTTCCTCATCAATCTCGGTCATGTAGTACGCTTCGACAAGAATGACGGAGGCACCCTGGTGATCAAGAACGGCGAAAGCATTCCCGTTTCTTCCCGCAAGCGGGATATTCTGCTGGAGGCCCTGAACAAACTTTAAGTTGTTTTATCAGTCTGCTACCAAATTTCCCCTCACTTATCCACGTAAAATATACACCTGGTAAAAATACCCGGACACTTATACATAGTAACCTGGTGCGTTCTACCTATTCGGTATATTTGATAGATTATGGAACGTGTTATTGTTATCGACGATAGGTATTGCAAAAAGGAAATCGATGCGCTTCTCAGCAAACACAAAAAAAGCGTCAAGCTTGACATGGAAACAAATTCCATGATCAGGAATATGGCGCAGGTTCAGGAAAGCATTCCCCAGCTGAACAAAGAAGATCGCCGCCTGCTCATCAATGGATCCAACAGCTCGGTATTGGTTAAGCTAAAAGATATTGTGCGCTGCCAGAGCAACCGCAACTATACTGAGCTTCATTTACAGAACGGCAATAAGCTGACCGTATCCAGGCCGCTGAAACAATTTGCCGAGTTAGCGCTGTTCAACGATTTTGCACGTGTTCACGTTTCACACCTTGTCAATATCAATTATATTGACCGTTTCAACAAAGCTGATGGAGGCTCCTTGTTATTGCTCAATGGGACACGACTGCCTGTGAGCAAACGCAGAAGAGATGAATGGATCCGGAAGATGGAAATAGTTTGATAAGGATGATTTCAATAACATTAACTCAGGCAGCATCCGAAAAATGGCTTGATTCTCTAAGCAAGCGGATGACTTCATCATCACTCACTTCAGAAAAATCCTGGTAATATAATCCCACACCCACAAAGCTGGCAGGTGTATACAGGCAAATAAAATCATCCACCAGGCGCTTGATCTTTTCAGAAGCTTCAATGGACGCTACCGGCGATACGATCACGATCTTCGCGGGTTTCCTTTTCCGGATCATCCGGATGGCTGCGAGAAGCGTATTACCTGTGGCAATACCATCGTCCGCTACAATTACGATCTTACCTTCAAGGTCAGGAGCTTTGCGGTCACCCATGAATTTTCTGTGCCGTTCAATTAAGGACTCCCTGATCTTCTTTATTTTTTCATCGATATAAGCCTGAGGCAAAAGATGCTCGGGGTCCACAATATGATCCTCAAGGCTTACAGCGCCAATAGCGAACTCCTCGCTCATAGGATGACCGATCTTTTTTGTAAGCAGCAATTCAAGGGGAATATTGTAATGTTTGGCAATATGGTAGCCTATAGGAACGCCGCCTCTGGGAACGGCAAGTACGATCCCATCTTCTTTCCGGTACCGCTTCAGATAGGGAATGAGTTTCTCCGCAGCATCCTGCCTGTTTTTAAAAAGCATACGTTTTAATTGTTATTTCTTACTGAGATCTTCGGCATAAGTAGCGGAAGTTTTCAGAAGGTATTTGTTGAACCAGGTAGTAGCGTAATCTGCAACTTCATCAAGCTTTCCCGGCTCTTCGAAAAGATGCGTGGCGCCGTTAATGATCTGCTTTTTTTTGGCGCCCCGTATTTTTTCAAAGGCCTGCCTGTTCAGTTCAATCACAGCAGTATCGAGACTCCCAACTATTAGTAAGGTTGGCGCCTCAATTTTTTCCAGGTCAGCGCCTGCGAGATCAGGCCGGCCGCCGCGTGAGACCACAGCTTTAATCAGGTCAGGGAGCTGAGCCGCCGCTTTCAATGCAGACGCGGCCCCGGTACTGGCTCCGAAATATCCAACCGGCAAATGTGCAAGCTCCCGAAGTTCTAAACTATGATTGGTAACAGTAATGAGACGTTCAGTGAGCAGTTCAATATTGAACCTCGTATCGTAATCCTTGTCTTCTTCTTCTGTAAGAAGATCAGTAAGTAAAGTAGCGATCTTGTTCCTGTTTAAAACTCCCGCAACAAACTGGTTCCTTACGCTGAAGCGGCTGCTCCCGCTTCCATGCGAGAAGATCACAAAGGACTCCGCACCTTCCGGCACGACAAGGTTTCCCAAAAGACTAACCTTACTCACCGGCACACTTATTTCTTTTGATTCCATAGTATTTTTTTTATTGTGATTAAGCTGCCGGAAAGAACCGGCTATTTTTTGGGCTTATCCGGCTTGACCGGAGGAGGCGGTACAATTCGCGTGGGATCCACCTTTCCCGGCTCTTCGATACGCGTCGGATCATTTTTTTCCGGATCGTTACCTTCGTGTTCAGTAGGATCAGGGTCGGGATCAGGCTTAATGGGAATTTCCTTCTCCGGCTTAAATGGAGGTCCCTTTTCTGGCTTCTTTGCTTGTTCCATACCTTTATTTATTGTGAAGTTTCCACCGACAGCCTTGTTATCATTGCTTTGCATACAAACCGATCAGCTCACCTGAAGCAACGATGTGTCCGTCCATCGCTTTAAGGAGATCTTCTTTATCGCTGTCAGGTGAAATTTCAAGCATTACATCAAGCGCATACATGCGAAAATGGTAATGATGAATCCCGCGCGGAGGACAAGGTCCCATGTATTTGTTTTCCTTTCTGCTATTCCTGCCCTGCACACCCGGCGCACTGTTTTCCTCAATCTTTCCTGTTACCGGAATATTCCACATAAGCCAATGATCAAATGTTTTTCCTGGGGCGTCAGGATCATCGACAATAAGTACAAGTGATTGCGCTTCTTCCGGAACCCCGCCGATGGTCAGCGGAGGATTAATGCCTGCATTGTCGCAGGTATATTTAGCGGGAATGTGGCCGTTGTTCACAAAAGCCGGGCTTTTCACCGTTAGTGTTTTATTCACCACAATTGCCATAAACAGGGATGTTAAAGGATTCATTCTTTATCCGACCTGGATCTCTTTCTTCGGCTTAGCCGAGCTTGTTTCTTTTTTTGGAATAACAATTTTCAACATTCCGTTCTCATATTTTGCATTGATCTTTTCCTCAACACTATTTTCAGGAATTTGAAAAGTACGGGTAAAACTATTGTAGGAAAATTCACGCCGCGTATAATTCTCATCTTTATCCTCTGACTCTTCTTTTTTTTCACAGCTTACAGTGAGCACTCCATCCTCAAGGTCAACTTTAAAATCCTCGCGCGTAAGTCCCGGAGCTGAAAGCTCAACTCTGAAATCATCCTTCGTTTCACGAACATTTGCCAGAGGAATTTTTATTCCACCGCTCACAAAGTCATCATCAATATCGATGAAGCCCGGAGCAAAAAGCCTGTTCCTGAAAAAATCATTGGTAAGGGAAGGGAACAAGCTGCCATTGCCATTTCTTCTTTTTTTTAACTGTGTCATACGAATAAAAAATTTAGTTAATGAATTTGTATTCGGAGAGTACTGAATGAAAATCATGCCAGCGCAAAGAATAAATTCTTCGCTTACACATTAATTTTTTCGTGAATTTAATTCAGCAGTTCCGGGATTTTTTTTCCTGCATTTTTCTTCCTTCACCCTTTCGCTTACCACTTCCACAAAGCATGGATCGGCAGAAGAGCTGGCAGGGAAATAGCGCTGCTGCTCTTTTTAAATCCCGATTATGAATTATTATATTATTCCTGCCGCCCTGCTTGTTACAGTTTTGCTGATGATCCTTTTTTCCTTCTTCCTTAAAAGGCCAATGAAAGGGCTGGGCGTTTTTTTTATTATCGTATTTCTTGCCACATGGACCGGGCAACTCTGGATCGTCCCTTTCGGTCCTGTTCAATGGGGAATAGCATGGATTCCATTGTTCATTACAGCTTTATTCTTTTCCTTGCTGTTCTTTGCCATTTCCCCGCCGGTTGCGTCAAAAAATCCGGATGTAACGGAAGAAGCGCCTTTAATAGCTCTCGGGCTTTTTTTCTGGATCATCGTTATCCTGCTGATCGTTGCTATTGTGATAGGCTATTACCGCATACCCGATCTGATCGCTCAGTAATGAGCATATTACAAAAATATAAAAGGGAGGAAAAGATCCTCCCTTTTATGTTATGAATGTACAAATTCTATAAGAGCATGTGCTGGCTTAAGTTAATATTTTGCGCGCCCCTTGAGCTTTACATCTTTTCGCGCGGCCTGCTTTTTTACATTTTCATAAACCTGGTTATCAAAAGAGCCTTCCACTTCCGACTTTTCCTTTTTTGCCAGCTCCTGTTCTACATAAGCCCTTCTTTTGTCCACCAGGATCTTCATGTTCTTATCAATGCTGTCCCTTTTTGCAACCATTTTATCCAGGTATTCCTTTTTCTTTTGCGCATCGAGCCTGGCGATCTCAGGAGGCAACTGATCTGCTTTCACCTTAGCGATCTGAATTTTTCCCGCTTTATAATCGTTCACTAATTCGTTGGTTCCATAATAAGCAGTATTGCCCGACGAAGTAGTAATATTGTATTCGGCCCGGCGCGCAACAGTGGAAGCAGAAGTGGACTCAATGATCTTTGTACTCTGCACCTGCTTGGTTTCATTCTTTTGCTTGTATTCTTCCGATCCGTAATAAATGCGGGTCTGATCCATCTCCGCCGAGAGTTTCGCGATCTGCTGATCATAAGGCGTAAGCACTGTGAGGTTATTCGCATTCATGTCCACCTGCATAAACTCTCCCTGGGAACAATTGGCAATCTCTTTCCAGATCACTTTAGCTGTAGGATCGTTTCCCATAAGTATGGCGTTAAGTATGATGTCCTTTTGTTTTGCAAGCTGGCATGATCTCGGATACTTTATATCATTGCCATAATCCATGTGCGGCGGACAATCGCCAACAAGAAAGATCGTCTTATACGTCGCTGTATCTTTCGCCCAGCTCATCTTAGTAACCGCCTCGTATAATCCCTGGTTCACGCTTTCAGGAGAATCCCCGCCACCATCTGCTTTTATACTCATAAGCTGTTCGTATACATTATCAAGGTCATTCGACAGGTCTATTTTCTTTGTAATGAATG
Source organism: Bacteroidia bacterium (assembly GCA_045805185.1). Lineage (GTDB taxonomy): Bacteria > Bacteroidota > Bacteroidia > B-17B0 > Aurantibacillaceae > JAHEYF01. The sequence continues at coordinate 10,856 of JBJMLS010000172.1, forward strand.
CATCTCCCCTGTCGCGGTAAAAGATCAGGCCTACTTCGACCTGCGTCTTTGCATCCGATTGGGTAAAACTGCTGGCGATGGACCAGATCTTTTCCTTAGCGGTTCCGATCAGGCTGCTCATACTTCCTGTAGCATCCAGGGCAAAAACGATCTGCACGGTTCTTTCCTGTTGGTTCCTGGCCGAAAGCAGTGAATCGGGACGCGCCTGTTCCAGCGCCGCTCCCCCGAATTCCAAGCCGCCTGTTCTTCCGGAGTCAGAATTAATAGAACAAGAGCAGCAGATAAGAGAGCTGAGCATAAAAGCAGAGGTCGCGCTTAAGGATAATTCGAGTGTAGTTTTCATACTGGTTCTTTTTAAGATTATTTAATTGTCATGTATTGTTTTCTATTCATTACCGGCTACCCGTTTTGGGATATACAGCAGTTCCTTCAAATTCCAACGCAGCAGAAAATACACTCACTAACTCATTTAGCTCATATACATTCCTGTACCCGTAACCGTACAGGTTAATGTAAGTTGGAATATTCAATGCGAGCGTAAGCGCCTTCTTGTCGGGGCCGGGTGCAGGAGGAACATAAGCCTTAGTGGCGAAGTTTACCTCATCGTTATCAAAATTATTATTGCAATAGATCAGGATAGTATAATCCGGAGAAGGGATCAGGTTTGCCAGGTTCGTTTGGGTGAAATCCGAAAAATTAAGATGAATGGCGCCCTTCACATGCTTGCTTGCATACATGGCATCCGAACGGGTATCAAGGATGATCACTTTTTTTTGCCTGCTCATTTTCAGAAAAGTCTGAGCATCGACCAACCTGCTCTTCCGGTGTTCTTTTACTTCTGCCACCAGCTTTTCATAAGCGTCATACTCGACTTTCGCAGCTGGAAGCTCTATACTTGTCTGCGCAACTCCTGTCATTGTATATAAAAAGGACAGGATGAATGAGAATACATTGAGTTTTTTCTGAGTGGTTTCCATGATTTGAGTTTTATTGATTTGTGAGGTAAAACTACTTCCATAAAAACCGGATCCATAGCGGCACTTAGTGAAAACTACTTTTGACTTGGTGAACACTCCAGTAGAGTCCGTAAGACCAGTCAAAAGCCCCGGAAACATTGAATCCTGGCTCAAATTAAAATTTTTTAATTGCGAATTCCTTGTTAAGTTTACGTTGAAATGAGCCTTTTCCAAAATATAAAGCCTCCGTGCCGGATCACCATTCTTTATTTATTCATGGGGTGGAACTTCATCGCTTTAGGACAAGTCAACCAACAGAATTCATCGAACGCACAGAATTCCCTGGGAACAAAAAAATCAGTTAAGTTTCAAAGCCAAAGCTTACTGGAAATGTACCTGGATTCCGCGCGTTACCTTGCCGATAAGTCGCCAATGCGCGCTGTTGATTTCATCAATAAAGCGATAGAAGAAAGCATTAACACAAACAACCGTGAAAAAGAAGCGCTCGCTTTTCTTATTTTAGGTGATATTCAGCAGCAGCTGGGACAACATGACCTCGCGGTTGAGAACTACCAGAAATCCATAAAACGATTATCAGATTTAAAGCCTGGCAAGCGCGCCTCCGGTCGTGGCGAAAACGAGCGTATTTTATTCAGGTCCTGGAAGCATGCCGCCGTATCCTTTACCGAACTCGGTAAATACGACGAAGCTTTAACATGCATAAATACAGGCATAAACAATTATTCCTCCTCTGTTTCAGTCAGTGAAGTTCTGGATGCAAAAAGAACGCTGGCTAACATTTACCTGAAGCAGGGAAAAATAAAGGAAAGCAGGGGATTGCTGAACGAGATCCTGCTGGCAGAACAAAACGGAAAAAATACTCCCGGTGAGATTGAAAGTCTTCTTCTTCTTGCAAAAACATTTCAGGCTCAGGATAATCAAGCCAGTGC
>JBJMLS010000173.1:0-4717 GCA_045805185.1 Bacteroidia bacterium
ATCGGACAGGCGGATATGGAGTATTAAGAAATCACTTATACACAATAAATTTTCCGCTTTGCACAAAGGCGTTGAAATGCTTAGCTAAAAAATAAGCAGCGATGAGCCATTATGAAATGGCAAGCACAGATCCAATGAACAGATCAGGCAGAATGCTTCCTTTTCTGAACTGAAGGTTCTTTCTTCGCGACAAATTGCAATACCTGCTCATTGAAGAAACCGGGAAGCTGGTAATGGATAAAATGTCCGCCGTCGGGCACCCGCACGATCCGCGCTTTGGAAATGCTCCTTCCCATTCGTTCAGCAATATCTGCATACGATTCGTTCCTGAGGTAGTTGTAAGGACTTACCCTGTCTTCTTCCCCGATCAGCAAGAGGCATTCCTGTTCCACCTGGTCAAGCAGGCCGTCAATAGGTTCCACAAGCATTCCTTCCGTTGAGCGCAGGATCATGTTTCCGAATGCGTCAGCCTCATCTCTGAAAAAGGCCAGCTGTGCTATTAACTCCGAACTCTGTTCAAGGTCGTAGCAAAAGCCGGTGTGGTAAGTGAAACTGTTATTGGTAAAGGCATTTCCGCTGTTAACCATCGCCGCCGAGGTAAGCAGGAGCATCGTTCTTTCAGCCGGAAAATAAGGTTCGATCCCTGAGGGACAGGAAAGGATCAATTGGCTCACCCGCTGCCGGTCGCGTAAAGCAGTCAGTACCGCGATCTGTCCGCCCATGGAATGTCCCACCAGCGCAACGGATGAAAGGTCGAGAGCTTTGAGAAATCCAAGTACCTGCTCCGTATAGAAACGCATGGTATAGCTGAAATCCGCCTTTGTTGAAAAGCCGTGTCCGGGAAGATCAGGAGCAATGCAGCGAAAATGCCTGCTGAGCTCAGGAATATTTTTGTTCCATACGGGAATACCGCCGCCAACTCCATGCAGGAACACCAGCGCGGGACCTTCCTCAGGTCCTTCATCCACATAGGCCAGCTCACAATTGCCTACCTTAAGCTTCTTTAAAGGAAAGTCGTACCTCAGCTCTGTTCCGGGCTCTTTTCCAACGTAAGCCAGGTCTGCCGGATCCTGATCCCATGCTGTTCTCCAAAAGTCATACATGATCTTGTTTTTTTAAATTTTACGAAGCGGATTGCCGGAAGCTCCCGGGCCCGAACCATTTCCATCCCCGGATCTTTTTATTTCCGACAGAAAACGCATGGTTTCCTGCATAAGCGAAGCATATTCTTTTGTATGTACAATGCGGACAAATGCCCTTTCATTTACTGCTGACAGATCGTTATAGAATCCCCGGTAGCCAGGCATTATATTTCCCTGTGCAGCTCTCCGGAATCCCTGTTCAGCCAGTGTTCCACAGGCGGAAAGTACGGCGCTTGCAAAGATAAGCTGCAGGCGCGGGGCCATCATGCAATAGTGCATACTGTAATTCATCATTTTTTGATAGAATTCAGCATGCCACGCGTAAGCAGGAAAAAGATCTTTTCCAAAATTTTTCCGGGCCCTTTCGTTATACTGACTTAAGCGATCTGCTTCCATTACTTATCCCGTATCCTGTTAATTGTTGATCTCCGCGATACAGTTTTGTCCGGGTCAAACCTTATGCCTGTCTTTAAGTCAAAATAAATATAAGCTTAGCGGAAAGAACAGGACAGATACGAAGCTGTTTAAACCGGCGAATGAAGCAGGAATTCCGTATTCACTTTTTTGTCCGGGAATAAATCTTCGCAAGTTGAGGTGGAAAAGAACAAATAAAAAAAGCATCTGAATTTTTTTTTGTTGCGGCGCGGATAATTTATTCACATTTCATAAGCCGGATCAGCGGGTATATTTTTTGTCGCAGAAGGAACAGTATAAAACCCGGCGGCAGAATTATTCAAAGCTAGCGGGTCTGAAAATTAGCTTTGATTGTAAACCCTAAAAGCAGCATCATGTTAGCAATGAATTACAGGGGCCCTTTCCGGGTTCGCGTTTCTGAAAAACCCCGTCCGAAGATCGAGCATCCGAACGATGCGATTGTACGTGTAACGCGTACCTGCATTTGCGGATCGGATCTTCACATTTACCATGGAATGGTTCCGGATACGCGCGTAGGAACCACCTTTGGACACGAGTTCACCGGTATTGTGGAAGAGGTCGGATCATCCGTGGAAAAATTAAAGGTCGGTGATCACGTGCTGGTTCCTTTTAACATCAGCTGCGGCAAGTGCGCTTTCTGCAAGCAGGAATTATATGGCAACTGCCACGAGTCGAATTCTTCCGCTACCGCTATCGGTGGAATTTTCGGCTATTCGCATACGGCCGGAGGTTTTGACGGGGGACAGGCGGAGTACGTGCGCGTTCCTTACGCGGATGTGGGACCATGCATTATACCGGCAGACATGGATCCGGATGATGCGGTGCTGTTAACGGATGTTGTTCCCACGGGCTACCAGGCTGCGGAAATGGGCGGCATAAAAAAGGACGATACGGTAGTTGTGTTCGGAGCAGGTCCCATCGGGATCATGGCTGCTAAATGCGCCTGGCTCTTCGGGGCGGGCCGCGTGATCGTGATCGACCATATACCTTATCGCTTGGAGTTTGCAAAAAAATACGCCCAATGCGAAGCGTATAATTTTGATGAGATGGACGATGTTGTTGTTTTTCTGAAGAAGACCACCGACTGGTTCGGAGCGGATGTATGCATTGATGCCGTTGGCTGCGAGGCTGCCGGTGATGCCATGCAAACGCTTACCGGGAGAAAAATGATGCTGCAGTCCGGTTCCGCTACGGCGCTTCACTGGGCGATCAATTCCGTAAAGAAAGGAGGCATTGTATCGGTGGTCGGTGTTTACGGTCCTACCGGGAACCTGGTGCCGATCGGCAATGTAGTGAACAAGGGAATAACCATGCGCGCCAACCAGGCTTCTGTAAAGCGATTGCTTCCAAAGCTGATCGATCATGTTCAGGCGGGAAGGCTGAACCCGAAAGGCATCATTACACACCGCATTCCTTTGGAAAACGCATCGGATGCTTACCGCATTTTTTCCGACAAGCTGGACAATTGCATTAAAACGGTTCTTATTCCTCCAACAGCAAGAGCATAAAAAAATAATCATGGAAACCACAAAGCACATAAACATCGATGGATGGGGAATAGATGCGGACCTCATGAACGAGCCGACCTATCCCATCAAGAAATATACGGGAGAGGATCACGAGCGGAGCCATTGGGAGCGTCCGGCGAGACAGCCTGCTACCGTTGAGATCCTTAAATCGATCGAGCGGCCGTATTTGTCCGCGGTATTCGGAACGGTTGCACCGCCAGCGGGGCTAAGCGGGATGATCCGCAGAAAAGCGTTCAGGCGCAGCGAGAGCATGTTTCGCCATTGGCTGCCCCTGCTGCTTGCAGACCGCATCAATGTGGTGGAAGGGATCCTGCACGATCTTGTACATGGTCATATTCCGAGGCTCGCTAAAGAGCGGGGCTGGGGAGCCTTGTGGAAATTCAAGCCCTGGCTGCTTGTGCGTAAGATCGTAGTTCGCCTGCTGATCTTTGCTGCTCTTGTATGGCTGTTGGTCGAACTGTGGAACAGGAAAGAAGCTTAGGCAAAGCCGTTGGGTTTACGATCGCTGGAATGAAGAGCCGTAAAGTATTTTCTCAAATTCAGATCGGATGAAATTAAGGATCATTCAATTTCTCGCGCTGTTTTTTTTGATGCTCGTCACTGGTATTTTCTGGGGAACCTGGTTTTCCCTGAGCCGCTCCATGGAAGTTTTTTCCGCAGCAGAGTTCATCCACATCGGGAAAACAATGATCGCTAACCTTGCCATGCCCATGCGGATCATTATGCCTTCCTGCATGCTGTTCCTGCTTGTGTACATCTGGTTTTACCCGCAAAAGAGTTCGGCGGGTTTTATTTTGCGATCCTCTCATTCCTTCTTATTCTCGGTGCCCTGCTCATCACCTTATTGGTTGAGGTACCCATAGATAATCAAATTAAAGAATGGACTGCCTTAAGCATGCCTTCCAACTGGGAAGCCATTCGCGACCGCTGGGAATTCTTTCATACGCTTCGTACGTTTTGTTCGGTGCTGAGTTTTGCGTTTTTGGTGGGGGCGGTGGTTCTGCCAAAAGACAGGAAGGAATCCAGAATAATTTGAAAAAGGGAGATCAATTATTTATTCCATCCGCAATCTTCCTTGAAAAACCTTTCATTTTTAATCTTACCAATACATTTGAATTCAATAATAGAATCCGTCCTATTCAAATAATCTTTCATTTCGATCAGTTTAAGTGTATTAAGGTCAATTAATGCACATACAATACATGTTTTTTTTATAAATTGATAGAAAAAGTCATTATTATGTAAAAAAGACTAATTTTACTGGTAGTTAAAACAAAATATCATGACCAAACTATCGGAAATCGAAGTTCTAAAAGTTGTTGATGAATCGCTTGCGCATTTGACACCAGAAGAAAAGCAAAGGGTATTCAGCTATGTAGCATCTAAACATTCATTAACGTTTACCAGCGGCAATAATAATAATGGAAGTGGACTAAATGCAGGTAGTCAAAATGGTGGGATTAATACTGGAAACGGAAGCCAAAATGCTGGAGAAATTAAACAGTTTTTAGCGGCAAAAAAACCGCAGGGATTTTACGAACAAATAGCTTGCCTAGGATATTATTTGGAGAAAATGGAAGGAATGCAAAGTTTTGGAACTGCTGAAATAAC
>JBJMLS010000174.1:0-10363 GCA_045805185.1 Bacteroidia bacterium
GGCGATAGCTATGATGAAGATGAAACATTCTACGATAGTTCTAAAGGATATCATGGGAACACACCTTACTTTTCCTGCCAAATATTAAAAGGACCGGAAGCTGATCCGCAGGACTTAATAGACAATGATCATGACGGCTGTGCCGATTGTACTTATCAATATGACCTCGCTGGAAATATTGTCGGAGCTATATCGGATAATACACAACCGGAATACAATATGATGAGCGGGTTTACTTACTATAACAATACAGGTAATTCACAAAACGGAAACCCTACTTGGGTCGGAAATGGTAGTCAGTATTACAACCTGATGCGGCTGAAGTGGAAAGATGGAAGTTTAGTTACTTTTGGAGGTAACGGAATGAGCCCGTCAAATCCTCCCACAAAATTTATTTATCCAGGAGACAGCGATCCAAATAATATTGGAACCACGCCCGATCCCACACCATCCAATCCAACTCCTGCTACTGTTACTCCACCTTTTACCAATTGGAGCGAAACAAATACAGATGGAGCCGGAACAAATAATTTAAAAGGAGACCGGCGATTTCTGATGACCTCTGGCAAGTTTACCCTGGAGCCGCATGTGTTTCAAATGAATTATGGAATCAGGGAAATAGACTACGCCCTTGTATTCACCCAGGACAGCGTAGCCCTTCAAAACGGGCAATTATATGCGAAAACCATTTCTGATAATCAAAAAATAAAGTCCTGGTTTAAAAACAACAATGCGCCGAGTTGTCTGGACCTAAGCACAGTTGGAATAAAGGAAAGCAAGAACCTGCTTCGTGCAGCAATCTATCCCAATCCTGCAAGCAATGAACTCAACATCAAACTGGACAAGATCGAATCCTCAAAAGTAAAAATAGAGATCTATACTTCAATCGGTGGACTCGTTCGCACGGAACAACTCGCTGCATATCCTGAAATGAAAATTTCCGTGAAGGAATTAAACTCAGGATTTTACTTCATTAAGATCTCTGATGGACAAAAACAATTTACAGCGAAGTTTGTGAGGGAATAATTGCAATGGGTCGAAGATTATAAAAAGGATCAGCCCGGTTTTCTTCTTTACTTTTAAATTGGATTTCAAAAAAAATGAGCCTCTCATCAAGGCTCATTTACATTTACTTTATCGTCATTTTCTCCGGGCTCCTTCTTTGGAGGCAGCTTTTTCTTTTTCAGCTTGGCAAGGTAGCGGCGGTATAATTCTCCCCTTGTATCGAACTCTTCCCTGAAGAAAACGCCAACGCCTTGCGTAAACTGCCCGCCCGAGGTAGTGATCTGGTAGGTATCGTTGGAACGGTTGAATACTTTTACGCGGGTTTTTCCATCCTCGGATAATTTATAATCCACGTTCAGGTCACCGATCATACTGCTGGCCTTGGTCTGTGTATTGTTGTTGACGCCCACGTTACCATCTATGCTTAATTTATCGTTGAACAGCTGTGTAGAAAGCGCAAGGTCGAGCTCTTCGTTGCTGAGCGCGCTACCCGGCCTGTAATTCACACCTACGTCAATGTTTGTAGCCAGTTGCGAGAGCCAGTTGCTCAACTGGTTCGAGAGCATCTCGGTGGCGTTGGAACCCACCGCGCTTCCCGCGCTCACGCCCGATTGGTTGGATAGCGCCAGGGGCGTTACAAAGCTCTTCAGCAACAACAGTGAGAACACCTGCCTGTTCAGCTCCTGCTCGTTATTAATGAATCCAAGTACCTGCTGACGAATGGCATCGTTAACTGTTGGCAGGCCAATTCCAAATGTAATATCAGGACTCAACAGCTTTCCCCGCATGAACAATTTACATTCTACCGGATAACGCTTGTTATTATCTCCTCCTGAAGTTGTGGTAGCAGAGGCGGTTGTTGAGCTGCCCGCAGTGGAAGAAACGCTCGGAAAGAAAGGCGCCAGGGAAGCGCGCTGCTTGTAATCTGCTGTTATGTTAATGTCAGCGTTATACGGATCGCCGCTCCACTTAATGGTGCTTCCATTCTCAACGTCGAATTTTTTATTGATGAAATTTTCAAGAGTAAACAAATAACTTCCATCGGTGATGGTATACAGACCGAACATTTCAAAATTCCCTTTTGTATTGATGTTCATGTTGATATTACCTCTTCCTTTGGCTTTGATCACATCACCCGCCTTCTCGTCAAAAATAAGCTGGATCTCCGCGTCAGGCGTGGCTTCGAGGTTAAAGTTCAGGTTCATGCCGGAAAGGTCATTTTTATCATTGCCGCTGTTCTTGCCTGCTGAATCTGCTTTTACAAAACGGATGAAGTCGTTCTCCCCTACTTCGGCCGGTCCTGAAAGGGGAATATTGAACTGGGTCCCTTTTTCCGTTTTCACATTAATATCCATGTTCATGAATTCAGGAGTCCCGTAAAGACCAACATTGCCGGTGATAAAGGCCTTTCCGTAATAGGATGGGTTGATAATATAATTTGTATTCAGGCACATGAATTTAGTAGCGTTGATGTCAAAGTCAAGCTTGATGTTTTTGAAATTATCGTGAAATATATTTCCCCACACCACCGCGGAATTTCCGTTCATGTCGTAGAGGTAAACGCCATCGAGGCCAATTCTGTCCGGCTCGATCGTAATATCGCCGTTTACGGAGTAATAGGTGTTCAGGTAATCCACGCGTACATTTTGCACCGACACCAGCGCCAGCTTCCCGTTAAGGAGCGGCTTGTTGACGCTGCCCGCTACTTTAAGACTGCCGTTCACATATCCCCGTTTTAAGGTAAGTATGCCTTTTAAGTAAGGCTGAATGATAGAAAGATCGATGGCCTGTAACTGGCAATCCAGATCAATATTATTTTCTTTTCTATTCGGGTAATAGTAACCCGCAAACTGAAGATTATTAAAATTCACTTCACCGGAAACGCCATAATCCTTTTTAAAGTGACCGTTCAGCGATACCACATCTTTGGATTTGTCAAAGAAACTGTTGATCTCACCAGTTCCTATGCTTTTCTTATTGATGAGCAGTTTGGTGAATTCGAGCGTGCTCGAAAAAATTACTTTATGATAGAGGTCGGAAACTATGCTGGTACCGGATACGGAACCTTCGAGTTCAAGGTTCACGGTTTTAAGCACAGGATTAAGCTGGTTGAGCTTGAAATTATCGAACATAACCGTCAGCTGATCCTTTGGGTTCTTAGAAACCAGTCCTTCAATTTTAATACTCTGGCTGTTGTTGGTAAATATGAATTCATGGAAATTGAATACGCCGCTTGAGTCCATCTTAAAACGGTTATCACCCTTCATCACCCATAAGCTGTCGTTTACATAAACACCGAATTTTTGCAGCTCCATTTCAAAAGAGCTCTTCGAAAAAACGAGCTTTCCTCCCACTTCTCCCGAGCTTCTCTGCTTTGACTGGTTATCCCAATCGAGCGTGAACTCTGATCTGTTATCATAGGCGAGCGTCGTCAGCCTGAAGTTGCCGAATGAAGTGCTGTCAGCCAGGTTTACCCGGTCAGCGGTAGTGGTAATGTTAATGCCATTCTCCAGCGTAGTCACATCTACCTTAAAATTCTTCACACCCTGGCTCTTGTAATTGATCTGTTCGGAGTTCATCAACAAATTCATCTTGTTGTTGGCCGCGTCAAAACTTCCTTCTATGGTGGTATTCGGACTTATCTGCAGGTCCGGAAGTACAAGGCCATTAATGTTATTGAACTTTTTTATCTTAATTTTAAATTCAAAATTATCGTAGTAGCGCGCTGCAATATCTTTATTCTGCTGAATGAAGGTCGGAAAGTAATTGTAGAGGTATTGGTTTACTGAATTGCCGAGCCTGGAGAGGTCGAAGTGCCCGTTCATTTTTATATCCGCTATGCCTGAATTAAGCTTAATGGTTTTCACCGGCGTATTTTGCTCCAGGATCAGGTCGAAGGTGCTGAGCTTGTATTCCTTTCCCGCGGTTTTATAAATGGTATTGTCAAAGTTGATCCGCCCGGTGAGGTTATCGAGGTTATCGCCTTTCAGGTTAATAGAGATCTGCGAAGAAAAATCGGAAGTACTGTCCTGCTTAAAAAAATTGAGCTTTGAAAAGTCCATCTTGTTCACCGTTGCAATAAAGTCGAGGTCAGGGATCTTATTTACAAAGCTGGCGCTTCCGTAAAAATCCAGGTCGGCATTCTCATCGCGGCTCTCAAATTTTCCATTGAAGAGCTTATTCTTAAAGTCGCCTGTAAGCACAATATTTTTGTAAGCGTATCCCCTGATCACAACAGAAGCAATATGTCCTTCAAGATTGGCTTCGAGCGTTTCCAAATCAACACCTTTTCCTTTTACTTTTGCATCCAATGTAAGGGCTCCTATCTCAGGGTTTCCAAGCAGCTCGCCAAGCCTGAAATTTTCCGTTCTGACTTTTCCATGATAGGCAAGTGGTTTTCCCTTTTCCTGCGAAAGACCGATATCCGTAGATACTGTTCCTATCGCAGTTCGTAAAGTACCATAAGCCGCCATATCATTGATAAAGCCATCGAGCTTACCTTTATACCGGATGAGGCCCAGTTTCCCGATATTCTCCGGCAGGCTCAGTTTCTTTTTTTTATCAAAAGGCGGCACAGATACCTGCACAAGATCAGTTCGAGTGGTAGAGAGATTATCAAATTCAAAATGGAGGTAAGTATCTTCCATTTTAGGAAGACCCTCAATGCTGAAATCTCCTTCAAAGCTTGTATTCTTGCGGTATTTCAACACAATATTATCACCGTGTAACGAGCTAACGGAACCCCTGATCTTACCGGCAAGATAAACCACCTCATCCATACCAAGGAGGTCAGGAACAAAATAAGCGATATCGGCAGCATTGATGTGCGTGCTGTCCCGTAAATTAGCCCTGAGGTAAACCTTTTCCAGGAAATCATTGTAAGACTCGTAGGAATCAGTAAGCATGTAATAGGACCCATGCAAATAAGTGCGGTCGGTTCTCAACAGCAGGGAATCCATTTTAACACCCAGCGGACTTATTGTAGCCAGGGTATTTAATTGCTGAAGATCCAGTCCGCACTTTTCCTTTGCTGATAAATTCTGAATGTTCACCCGGATGGTATCCTTAACAATATCAATATCCGAAATTTTTCCTGAAACGCTTTTCAGATCAAGATCAGCGAAGTTCATACCTTTGGTAACTGCGGTATCGTTCTCATCTTTGTAACGGAAATTGACATTCTTTAACACAAGGTCTCCATAAATAATTTTGAAAGCGGCAGCAGTATCCCTTACCGTGTCTTTTGGAGAAAAATAATCAGAAATGAACTGGTAGTTAAAGGTTGAATCTCCTTTATATTTTATGAGATATGCATCTATATTCTGTAAACTCAGCTCTTTGATCGTGAGCTTCTTCTGGTTATAGCTAAAATTGCCAAGGTCGCAGCGTATTGTTCCTGCATACAACAGCGTGTCTTTGTGCAGATCTTCAATATAGACCTCCTTTAAAACCGCTGTCTTAATGAACTCTATATCGATCTTTCCAATGGAAATTTTTGTTTTGAGCTCTTTGGAGAGCCAGGAAGAAGCCTGTTGACCCAGAAAGGTTTGAACGGAAGAAGTTTGGATAGCGATGACCAGTACAATAAGCAGGAGGAATACAACGAGGAACGAATATTTTAGCGTTCGCCAGATAAAACGTGTAATTTTGCCTGCTTTATTCACCTAAAACAAAAATAAGTATTATAATGCAGAACGAGGTAATTATTTTAGGGATCGAATCATCCTGCGACGACACCTCGGCTGCGCTGTTCCGCAATGGCAAAATACTTGCCAACATAACTGCAGGACAAAAGATCCATGAGCTATACGGCGGTGTTGTTCCTGAACTGGCAAGCCGCAATCACCAGCAAAATATTGTACCCGTAATTGACACAACTTTAAAAAAAGCCGGAATTGTTCCGGCTCAGATTTCCGCCATAGCATTTACACGCGGACCCGGACTCATCGGTAGTCTTTTGGTCGGTTCTTCATTTGCAAAATCAATGGCGCTGGCATTGAATGTTCCACTGATTGAAGTCAACCACATGCAGGGACATATTTTAGCGCATTTTATTGAGGCTGGAGACGGGAGTTCAGATTTAGAAAAAATGAACGATCCAATCCATCCCAAATTCCCTTTTCTGTGTTTAACAGTGAGCGGAGGACACACACAAATTGTAAAGGCTAAAGATTATCTGGATCATGAGCTCTTGGGACAAACTACGGATGATGCGGTTGGCGAGGCTTTCGACAAAGCTGCAAAAATATTGGGACTTAGCTATCCCGGAGGTCCGCTGATCGATAAGTATGCCAGAGGAGGAGATCTCTCGCGCTATAAATTTCCCCGCACGCGAATGGAAGGTTTCAATTACAGTTTCAGCGGGATCAAGACAGCCTTTCTGAATTTCATCAACAACTCCATTCAAAAGGATCCTGATTTTGTTAAGAAGAACATGAATGACATTTGCGCTTCATATCAGGCGCACCTCATCAGCGTATTGCTTGAAAAACTGGAAGAAGCCGCCGACTTTCACCACATCAAAGAGATCGCTATTGCCGGGGGAGTTTCCGCAAACTCCGGACTGCGCAAAGCCATTAAAGAGCTGGGCGATAAAAAAGGCTGGAGCGTTTACATTCCTCCTTTTGAATATTGCACTGATAACGCAGCAATGATCGCACAGGCGGGCTATTATAAATATTTGCGGGGCGAATTTGCGGGGATGAATACGAGCCCTTCCGCCAGGATGTGATTCATTCCAGGGTCAGGTTATCCTCCTGCTTCAGGTGTTTCCCGGCGTTCACATCATAATTTCCAAAATCTAAATTTTAATCTTATTTTCGCAAAGCATTAAATTTAAAATTATGAGCTACGATGTTATTGTTATTGGCAGCGGTCCTGGTGGATATGTTGCCGCCATCCGCGCCTCACAGCTGGGCCTGAAAACAGCAGTTGTCGAAAGAGAAAGTCTTGGCGGAATATGCCTCAATTGGGGTTGTATCCCAACCAAAGCTCTTTTGAAAAGCGCTTCGGTGTTCGAATACCTGCAACATGCTAAGGATTACGGCCTGAGCGCCGATAACATCAAGGCTGATTTCAGTGGCATAGTAAAGCGTAGTCGCGATGTGGCCGATGGCATGAGCAAAGGAGTTCAGTTCCTGATGAAAAAGAACAAGATCGATGTGATCACAGGAACCGGAAAAGTAAAGCCGGGAAAAAAAGTAGAAGTCACCGCCGCAGATGGAAAAGTGAGCGTTTACGATTCCAAGAATATCATTCTTGCCGTTGGGGCGCGTTCGCGTCAGCTTCCTAATCTGCCACAGGATGGAAAAAAAATAATCGGATACCGCGAAGCCATGATATTGCCTAAATTGCCTAAAACAATGGTAGTGGTTGGATCGGGAGCCATTGGCGTAGAGTTCGCGTATTTTTATGCAACCATGGGCACGAAAGTTACGATCGTGGAATTCCTTCCGAATATTGTCCCGGTTGAAGACGAAGAAGTTTCAAAGCAACTTGAAAAATCATTTAAGAAGATCGGCATCGAGATCATGACCAATGCTTCGGTTGAAAGCGTAGATACCAAAGGTGACGAAAGCAAGGTGAAAATTAAAACCAAAACCGGTGAAATGGTGATCAATGCAGAAGTGGTATTATCCGCGGTTGGCATTGAAACCAATATTGCAGGGATCGGTTTGGAAGAAACCGGAATTGCTACTGATAAAGGCAAGATCCTTACTAATAAGTTTTACGAAACAAATATTCCCGGCTACTTCGCAATCGGCGATTGTACGCAGGGACAGGCGCTCGCACACGTCGCAAGCGCTGAGGGAATAATCTGCGTAGAGAAGATCGCGGGGCATCATCCTGAGCCGCTGGATTATAAAAATATTCCGGGCTGTACGTATTGCACACCTGAAATAGCTTCAGTAGGTTATACTGAAAAGGCGGCAAAAGATGCTGGCTACGAGATCAAGGTCGGTAAGTTTCCTTTTTCCGCAAGTGGAAAAGCAAGCGCTGCCGGAGCAAAAGACGGTTTTGTAAAACTGATCTTCGATGCCAAATACGGCGAATTGCTGGGCGCGCACATGATCGGTTTCAACGTAACGGAAATGATCGCGGAGATCGTTGCTGTCCGTAAGCTGGAAACGACCGGGCATGAGCTCATCAAAACGGTCCACCCTCATCCAACCATGAGTGAAGCCATTATGGAAGCGGCTGCGGCGGCTTATGGAGAAGTGATCCATTTATAAAAACACGCTAAAATACAATTGAGCCTCCCCGGAACGGGAGGTTTTTTTTGTACCTTTGATACAGGTCATGAAAAAAAGTCCGGGACACAAAGAAAAAAATATCTATGAAAAGCGTTTTGAAACGCTGATGAGGCTTATTCGGATAGGCAAAATTCTGAAAAGCGCTAAAATCACCCATGTAACCAAATAACCATGGATATTTCTGATGAAGAGGTCATTCAACTTTGGAAAGCCTTTCATAAACATAAGCTGCGTTACATTATGGTGGGAGGCTTTGCTACAAACCTTCACGGATTTAACAGAATAACCGACGATCTTGATATCTGGATCCAGGATTCAATTGAAAATAGGAAAATTTTACAAAAAGCACTGCAGGAAATCGGCATAGAAAATACAGAGAGCTTTTTGACTACACAATTTATTCCCGGGTGGACAGGTATCATTTTACCTTCAGGGTTCTCGCTGGATATTATGACTTTCCTAAAGGGATTTGAACAAAGCCGGTTTGAAGAATGCTTTGAACTGGCTTCCACTGCAACTATATATGAAATACCGGTAAAATTTCTCCACCTCAACCATCTTATCGAGTCAAAAAAAGCAACTGATCGCCCAAAAGATAAGATCGACCTGGATGAGCTTGAAAAGATCAGGAAAACATCTTCGGAGTAAAGTCAACATAATCGCAACAATTCCCTGTTCAAAACATTTCGCTTAGCTGTAATGAATCTTTGAATTTTACTTGGTAATTTCGTGTTCCCGAATACATTGTAAATGCACCTGAAAATATATTCCCGCGAAGAGATCGTCGCTCTCACCCGCAAGCGACACCTGGAATCAAAGATTGGCGAACAGGTTGATTACATCAAACACCAAACTGATCTCAAAGAAGAAATAAAGGCAAGTAAGGCCCATTTCGTTTTATTGGGACTACCGGAAGATATCGGCGTGCGTGCAAATTATGGCCGCGGTGGAACTCATACCGCCTGGAAGCCTGCCCTCGAAAACATTCTCAATCTTCAAAGCAATGAATTTTTAAGCGGTAAAGAAATACTTGTACTGGGCCATGTGGACTTTGATGACCTGATGGAAAAAGCTTCACATATTCACACAAAGGACAGGAGTAGCATTGAGAAATTGCGGAAGCTCGTTGAATTTGTGGATGTCCGTGTATTTGAAACCATCAAGCTGATCATCAGTTGCGGAAAGATCCCTATTATTATCGGTGGCGGACATAATAACGCATACCCCAATATTAAAGGCGTGAATGAGGGCCTCAGGGAATCCGGAAAAATGAAAGTGAAAGGGATCAATGTCGTGAATTGCGATCCGCATGCGGATTTTCGTCCGCTCGAGGGCCGTCATAGCGGAAACGGATTCAGTTACGCTTTCGAGGAAAATATTCTGCACAAGTATGCGATCGTTGGTTTACACGAATCTTACAATACGGATAATGTTGTAAATAAGTTCAGGAACAATGAAGGATTGAACTATACCACTTTCGAGGACATTTTCATCCGTGAAAAGATCAGCTTCCCCGAAGCGATAAAACAATGCTGTGATTTCTGCAATGACAACTACTGCGGAGTAGAGCTCGACCTGGACGCTATCACCAATGTTCCTTCCAGCGCCAAAACCTCAAGCGGCATTTCTCCGCTTCAGGCCAGGCAATATGTTTATCATGCGGCCGGGCAATTGAATAAAGTATCCTACCTTCACGTTTGCGAAGGCGCCCCCGTGCTTGCCCACATTAAGGCAGATAATAAAACAGGAAAGCTTATCGCTTATCTCGTCAGCGATTTTATGAAAGGCGTTCTGGAAAAAGAAAAAAATTGAAGAGTATTTGTACTATGCCAGGGTCGGGAGAAGTCATGCATTCCTGCCAGGAATAAATGCGGATCAAAATAAATTCTGATCATTGAACTCTAAGGTAACTGATCAGGTCAGTTGAATCAACCGCTCCTTCATAACCCAAGCCGCGCAGCATCGTTACAAGCTGTCCGCGATGAAAAGTGCTGTGGTTCATACAATGCATGATAATGCCGCTGTTACTGGTGTTGAATGGCTCACCTTTCGTATTCTTGTATTCCGTGGAAGACAAAAAATAAGCATCGTCTTTTTTTTTCACA
>JBJMLS010000175.1:0-5683 GCA_045805185.1 Bacteroidia bacterium
AGTAGGTGAGCGTACCCGTGAAGGAAATGACCTTCTTAGGGAATTTCTTGAGTCAGATGTTATTAAATACGGAGAAGAGTTCAAGCATTCCATGGAAAAAGGCGGATGGGACCTCTCTAAAGTCGATAAAAAAGCGCTTGAAGAATCAAAGGCTACATTAGTGTTCGGTCAAATGAACGAGCCTCCGGGAGCACGTGCCCGTGTTGCCCTTTCAGGATTAACGCTTGCTGAATATTTCCGTGATGGAGATGGTTCCGGACAAGGAAAAGATATCCTGTTCTTCGTTGATAATATCTTCCGCTTTACACAGGCGGGAGCCGAGGTATCCGCCCTGTTAGGCCGTATGCCTTCAGCGGTAGGTTACCAGCCGACCCTTTCAACAGAAATGGGTTTGATGCAGGAGCGTATTACCTCCACTAAAAAAGGATCAATTACATCTGTTCAGGCGGTTTATGTACCTGCGGATGATTTAACTGACCCTGCACCAGCTACAACTTTTGCCCACCTTGACGCAACAACTGTATTGAGCCGTAAAATCGCCGAGTTAGGAATTTATCCTGCAGTGGATCCTTTGGATTCAACTTCAAGGATTCTTACTCCTGTGGTATTAGGCGACGCTCATTATAACTGCGCCCAGCGTGTGAAATTAACCTTACAGCGTTATAAGGAACTTCAGGATATTATTGCCATTCTTGGTATGGACGAGCTTTCTGAGGAGGATAAACTGATTGTATCCCGTGCGCGTCGTGTTCAGCGTTTCTTATCGCAGCCTTTCCACGTTGCCGAGCAATTCACTGGTTTAAAAGGAGTGCTTGTTCCAATTGAAGATACCATTAAAGGATTTAATATGATCATGGATGGTAAAGTAGATGAGTACCCGGAAGCAGCTTTCAACCTGGTTGGAACCATTGAAGACGCGATCGAAAAGGGTAAAAAGATCTTAGCGGAAACAAAATAAGTAATGTTGTTGGCTCGGGGATCAATTGGTTCCTTTCCCACTCCTAACTAAATAAGATGAAATTAGAAATTATTACACCGGATAAAAAGCTGTTCGAAGGAAATGTGAAATCACTTGTGGTTCCAGGTTCCGAAGGGCAATTAGGTATTTTGAACAACCATGCCCCAATGATCGCTTCGCTGAAAAAGGGTATTGTTAAAGTAACCGATGAGCAGGCACAGGTTCAAAAATTTGAGATCAAGGGTGGAGTAGTTGAAGTATTAAAAAACAATGTGATTTTGCTTGCCGAGTAAGTAATAAGCAATTATACGAATTGTAAAATCCCGCCAAACAGCGGGATTTTTCTTTTTATTCAAAGATCCGGAGTGATTCGGCTCTTTAAGCCTTTTGGTTATGCATCAAAAAAAGATCCCGCTGTTTACGGGATCTTATTCTTCAGGATAAACGATGTTTTGAATAACGTGCGGCGAAATGCTCCTGGCGCAGGTTCTTTCTTTCTCTCTTCTGTTTTTCTTCTTTATGCTTAAAGAAGGTAAAGATCAGGATACCTGTAATGAATACGCCTGCAAGGATCAGGTAGCTGAAGATCGGGTTAAACGCGAAATTGGACGGTTCATCGCTTCCGAAGCTTTCAGCAGCAGAAGCATTCAGGTTAAGCAGTAAAAGGAGCATGGTAATGAGTATTACTTTTCCTTTTGTGTTCAGTGATTTTTCGGTTATCGTTTTCATAGCTTTATGTTTTGTGCCTCTCGGCGGATTATTGGGGAGTGTTTATGTATTAAACGCAGAAAAAACTTTTTTGATGTTCGAAAAACAGCCGGTGGTGGCCAAAATCTGATAAGCGGGCCTGGATGAAAAAATAAGTGGTCGTATTTATTTCACAGGTGGAAGAAAATAAAACAGCCCGCAGTTAAACCGCAGGCTGTTTTAAAATAAATCAGGTAATGTTACTCTTTTTTACTGCTGTCGTTTTGCTTATTGAAAGCGTCGAAGTCAAAAGTTAAGGAAAAGCGTAACGTATTCTGTAAAGGATTCCGCTGCTGCGTTGGGATCAGGTAGGCGAAGTCAAGACCAAAGACATTGTAGCGTACTCCCGCACCCAAAGTGAAAAATTGCCTGTTGCCTTTTAACTTGTCCTCATGAAAATAACCGAAGCGAACTGCAAATTGCTTATCGTACCAATATTCCATTCCTGTTTGAATGATCACTTCCCTTAATTCTTCTTTCAATCCGCCGGGCGCATCATTAAATGATCCGAACATTCCTTCAGTTACACTACGGTGAGGATCCTTTCCTTTTAACACCACGGGATTATTGTTTGCATCGTACACCGGATTTCCATTACTATCGATCTCATATTGAGGAGGGGTTGGCACGAGAAGCTTATTGAAATCAAGCATAATAGCAAAGGTATTTACCTCATCCATATTGATCTTTAAAGAGCTTCCCAATTTCATATTGATCGGGATAAAATCCTTACTCCTCGCGGAAGCGTTATCCGTATAGGATATTTTGGCGCCAATATTAGAGATGTTAAGACCAAAACCGAGTTCGCAGTTCTTTCCGGAGATCTCAACTTTTTTATCGTTATAAAACATGGATATGTCAACAGCGCCTGTTTTACCAGCGTGTGTGGTTGATCCGTTGCTTAAGGTAACTCCGCTGGTAAGGTTGGAATAGATGAAACGTACGGCCATTGCTCCTGAAAGTTTTGGCGAGAGCTTGCGGGCATAAGCAGCATCTAAAGCAAATTCGTTAGGACGGTAAGTTCCTATTGTTGTGCCCACATTATCGGTGAATGTAATGCTTCCCAAAGAAAAATAGCGCAGTGAGCCTGCTATTGCTGAATTTTTGTCGAGTTTCCCGTAACCGGCAAGATAGGCCAGGTTAATGTCCGGAACAAGTTGTCTCAGCCATGGTGTATACGAAACTCCAACCCCAACTTTTTTATCTGCAAAAGCGTATTTAGCCGCGTTCCAATGCATGGAATTTACATCTGGCGTGGAGGCGACTCCGCATTCTCCCATTCCGCCTGCCCTGGAATCAGGAGAGATAAGAAGAAATGGCACTGCTGTGGTAATGGTATTTATTTTATTTCCGCTTCCGCTGAGTGAGACACTGCTGTTCACCTGGGCGAAGGCATTTGAAAAAAGAATACAGAATATTACGGAGAATATAGGAATCGTTCTGCTTGATAACTCTTTGCTGCAATTTTTCATCTTAGCGAATTGGGGTACGAATTTAAGTTTTTAATTTAAAATAACCAGCTTTTCAAATTTTTCAGACGATTTTCCGTCCGTGGTCTTCACTTTCACCCTGTATACATAGACACCCTGGCCTATCTTATCACCGAAATCGTCCTTACCGTCCCAATCCAGGCCATCAGTACGATAACCTTCGTTTGTAACATTCTTATTAAGGGTTTTCACAATTTTCCCGGAAATAGTGAAGACTTGTATTTCAACATTCAATCCTACGCAACATTGATTGTGCTCAATAAAGAATTTAGTACTTGTGGTAAAGGGGTTAGGGTAATTGAGCACATGTCTTAACGCGAGCTCAGAAGAGGACGCAACTACAAATTCAGTTGTTGAAGAGGAAGAGTTATTTTGAATATCCCAGACTTTAATACTTAAAGTATGTGTGCCTTCATTCAGTTCACTGAAAGGGTAAGTGATCTTGCCGGATCGAAAACTGTTGAGATCGCTCTGGTAATAATCATTCAGAACATAAGGCTTGTTTGTATTGGCATCCAGTATGGCCACAAGATCGTGTCCTATACCGTTTCCGACTGTGTTGATCCCGCTGGAGTCAAACACCTCTGCATAGAGTTTCGGACTCTCATTAGTTGTACCGCCGTATACAAATTTATTATCATTCATGAATAATTTCACCTCCGGACCAATTGCATCTACGCGGGCGGTACTGTCTGATCCTCCCACAACGATTTTTTCGTAATAGCCGGAAGCATCAATATCTCCGTTCTGCGCATAGTAGCTTATACGGCCATAACCAAACTGATAAGAAATGTCTTTTGGAACAATAAAACTGAAGGAAAAATCCCCATTGGTCACCAGTGATTTTCCTTTGTAAAGCGCGTTCTTCTGCAGGTAAAAGTTAATCATCCCGGCAGCGCCAAGATCATTTCCCAAAGTCGTGTATTTAACCGATTTATCAAATACCGTTGGAAATATCACGCCGTTGTACCCGCTTAACTTATTCCCGCTGTTATCGCTAACGTATCCCGTCACAGTAACTTTTTCAAGTGCGGAAATAGTATCATTCGTTCCCGCGGGACTAATGTTCACCTGTGTGGTAACAACGCCTTCTTTAGGATAGGCGAGTAGGACAGCCGGATCGCCCAATAAGGTAAAATGGCGATAACCGGCGCCTGTATTCGTTTTTGTAAGACGAATTATATCTCCAAGCAACGGCATTTTCGTTCCTAAGGGAGTGAGCGCTGCGTTAAAGAATTTCGGGCACAGGGCATCCCCGTCCGAAGCGAATGCAACACGGGTTGTAGTAAAGAGGGCAATGCCTCCTCCGGCAGAATGCAATAACACCTCTTCACCGGCCGAGGTTCTTGCCGGATCGTCGTACCTGCTGAATTCACAGGTAGCTGTAAGGAACATCGGGAGATTATTGAGGTTATTCCAGCGAAGGATCTGCGGGATATCAAGTACATTCTCATGCGCTAATCCTGTTTCTCCCCCATGTCCGGAATAATTTATGATCAGGGCGCCTTTTTCAACTCTCTTATTAAATGCTTCATTCGCGTCGGGGTAACGTTCGCCACCAGGCGTAGATTCCTGCTTGTAAGAATCGAGGTATATCTTATCAATATTATAGTTTTTATTTGTTGCAGTAACTATTCCCGCGAAATTCTCACTGCCATGCACAAAAGTAGTTTCCCAGGAATCGTTTGCATCATCGGCGATAAAGCAGATCCAGTTTCTCCATTCACCAAATGTATTTTCATTTCCTGAAGAACAGGTCGGGGTATTCGCATAGGGATCAAAGCCAGCGTCCTTTTTATAATAGTGAATGACCTTATTGACGAGGTTGTCGGCTTCTGTTACGCTGTGCGCGGGTAACCTTCCCACGCCTACGTCTACAATGTCGTTATTGGTAAAATCGCCTTCGGTATCATCCATGAATCCGAAAAAATCATCACTTGCAAAAGAGCCAATGTAGGAGATAGAATTGTAAGACTGATACGTGGGAACGAAATCGGTATTATTTGTTGCATAACGGTGAAGATTATCATAAGAGCCATCGCCAAAAAGAAGTACATATTTAGGAAGCGTGGAAGGCGTGGCGCGTTTATAGATCATGCGTATAAAATCCCGGATGGCGGTTATATCCTGTGCGCCCGAAGAGAATTCGTTGTAGATCTCATCTGTTGTTGCAATAACATAACTTAATGTGTCGTATTGAAAATGGAGGTCCGCAAGCTTCTGGGATTGCTGCTTAAAGAGCGGGTTAGTAATGATAATGTAATCAACAGGCTGTGTGGCATGCAGGTTTTGATTGGGGATCTGACCAATTGCCACCGGCGTAAAATAGAATGAGCCCGTATGCGCAACGAATTCTTTCAGTGCCGGCGTAGGTATCACAAACTCAAATGTTCCCGGGCCGGGCTGAGTAGTTAATTGTTCAGCGACATTAAAAGGATCGCTTACATCCCAGATTGTGGTTGGCGTAAAGTTAGAAATAACATATCGG
>JBJMLS010000176.1:0-4364 GCA_045805185.1 Bacteroidia bacterium
AGGGGGCCTGGTGCAATTGACCAGTTCAACGCGGGAATGCACATTGTAAAAGTGACTTCCACTACCGGTAACGATCTCAATGACCTCACCGGGACCGGGAGGATAAAATTCGGCGCTGACAGCTCAACACTTGATGTAAATTTTGCGAATATCAAAATAAAAGCCGTAGCAGGAAGATACGTACTGGAAGAAGGGCAGATCCTGCAGGAGCTGGCCGGTTATCCCCCGATTGATCTTGCACCCGATCTCAGTGTAAACGGGCATGCTACATTTTATCCGCATCATGTACGTTTGAATAAGCAGGACCTTTCCATACAGGGTTATGTAAAATGGCCCCTGCCTCATGCCGTAACAACCGGCGAAGCTGCGATGGTAAAGACGACCGATGCCTGGATGAATTTTGACGAATTTAAATTGTTGGGAAATGCAATACTGAATGATAGTAATGATTATCAACTGGCCGATCCCTACCATTTTCGCCTGAAACTGCTGACCAGCTCTGATTTTCTTATCGTAAGAAATAAATTTTTCCTCAGGTGCAATGGCAGGATCTTTCTTCCTCAAAAGGTAAAAGCATCTGACCCGGCACAGATCGAAGTTTCCTTCTTCGAAGCTAACCAGCTTTTTTACATAGCAAGCAATACAACTAAAGTATCGCAGGATCTGTTGCTTGTTCCGAATTCAAAGATTTTCGGGGTTCCTACCTCAGTAATTATAGATTTTTCCGAAACGGAATCACCGCTGAAATTATCAGCTGATAAAAGCTGGAAGGGCGTGTATTGGGAAAAATTTGATGTAAAGTATCAGCAGCATATTGATAATGGCAACCAGCTGATCGCTTCGGCGGAGATCATTCAGCCCGTTATACTTGATAACAGCAACGATTACAAAGCCTGGGTAAATGCAAACGGACTTGTATTCAAATACACCAAAGATTTTGCAGCGGCAGATAAAGGCACTTTCAATAAATTCACCAGCGATTTTAAAAGCATAGACCTCAATATCGAGAATAGCATAGTGGAAAGCGGTCACCTGAAAGGAAATATTCTGATTCCACTGATCAGCATGGCCGAAAGGCATACCTATACCGTTCCCATTACCTCTGATGGCTTTGAGGATGGCTACATGGATGTGAACCTCAATACAAAATCCGTTGTTTTTAACGATAATGTACCCGGAAAGAAAGTCACCATGCAGATCAAGCAGGCTGTGTTTGCTGACAGGGAGCGGCTCGATCTTACGGTTGACCTCAATTACCATTCGCTGAGCGCGCAAATGACCAATTTGCAGAACCTGAAATTATGGGGTAACGGAAATTTCGGATTTAATGTAAAGAACGGAATCATGCCGCTCACCACACAGGTAACGGGTGTGTTTGAGAATAAGTTCGACCTTGTCATGGACAGTGTAGGCGCAGCGCGCATTGATAACGTATATGGTTTTACGTTCCGTTCAACCCTGGTTGTTTCGGACGATATTGCAGGGAAAGATGGTCCGCCGCGAATGGATTTCCTTAGCGCCGAGGCGGTGGAAGGTATGCCGGAAGATGCGCCTTCAGCCTCGGGTGAGGAATCAACGCAGGAAGATGGAGGCAGTTCAAGCGAAGTCAGTTTTCTTGGAACAAAGAACGGGATCCGGATCCAGGAAGGAAGCGATGGGTCCTTTGTTGCAGAAATTCACATAGAGGTAAATACCCCGAGCGTTGAGTTCGAAGGGGAAATGAAGTATACCAAGAACGATCCGGATTGGGACGAGAGCTTTCAGCTGTATGTAAAGGCGAAAGTGAAAGTTCCTTTTGAAAGCACCCTGAGCGCACGTTTTGTGATCGGCGAAAAGGACGACGACAATTACTGGTTCGTCTCCGTAAAGGGAGAGGATCTCCAGATTAAAATCGGCTTTGTTCAGATCTATGCACTCGAAGGACGTGTGTATTCTCATATGAACCATGAAAAGCAGGGGGTAATCATGGGTGACGATGATGAGTTTGATTATCGTCCCGATCCGACTATCAGTTATGGAGGGTTTTTAATGGTCGGCCTTACTGACGCTGTAACAGGCGGAAAAACCGTGAAGCTCGAGCTGGCCGTTGAGATGGCTTTCAACAACAGCGGTGGATTGAACAATATTGGGATCCAGGCAAATATTTACCTGATGAATATTGTTATGGGCGGCGATACGCTTACTGTGGCAAAAGGGACCGGGATTCTGTATTACAATGTTCCTGAAGAGCACTGGATCGCTTCCTTCTCCGTAGAAGCGCCGGCAGATGGCAGCGGCGTGGGGCCATTATGTGCAAGCGGAACATTGAAATTTGATTACTCACCAAGCACCTGGTCGGTTGAGCTGGGCGGATCAGACCCCGAAGAGCGGGTGCAGATCACCCCGGGCTGTGCAGGCTTTGGCGGCTTCGGATGGTTTACCATTGATCCCGATACTATTGACCTGGGCATTGGGATCAGCTGGGGAGCGCGGCTCGAAGGACCGGAGATCGACATCGGGATCTATGATATTACGCCGTATTGTTACGCGCATGCCGAGATCGGGGTGTCCGCGAATTTTACCTACATGCCGAGCTTCGTGATCAATTCAGCTAAAGTGTGGATACTGCTGGAAGCGGGGATTGGCATTCACTACGAGAATGTATTTGACAGCGGAGACTGGGATTTTGCCCGCGTGCGCCTGGCAGGTGAGGTGATCATCCGCTTTAATCCGAAACCAGTGAACATTGCCGGTTCTCTGGAAGGAGAAATTGAAGTAATTGGAATTGGAGTTGATTTCAGCCTGGCGGCTAATATTGACCTGTAATAAATCAAATGAGGACTTGTTATTTATGAAAGCTATTGTAAAAATAATTGTTGCTGTTCTTGTCCTGTGGGGGTTCAATGCCTATAGCCAGGGGATAGCGCATAATATCGCGCTTACCAATACGCCTGAAGGAGCCATTGCTATAAAATGCTTTAGCCAGGAAGTATATTTCGATAACGGAATCAACGTTTACCGTAAATCCGCAGATGAAAGTGGCTGGACGAAGTTAACTGTGGCTCCATTGAAGAAAGGCGATTATAAGATCCCAGACCAGGTTCTCGCCGGCGATAAAATGCTGAAGCGTCTCGTGGATTTCGCTACTAAAACTCCACATGAGAAAATAAAGGGGATCGTGAAGATCAGCATGCTCATCGATGCGATCCAGAATAATGAGTACGCACGCTTTCTCGGGATCATGTATGTTGATGCCTCTGTCAGCAAGGGACAAAGCTACGAGTACCGCGTTACGAAGATCACCGCGACCGGAACCGAAGAGGAAGTTTCTGTTTCCTGGCCTTTTGTTGCAGGACCGGTTAAAGCGCAGGAGCCGCCGCAAAATGTGGAAATAAAAAAGCACGAAAAAATTGTTGACATGAAATGGAAGCTGGAAGTAGAAAGATATTATGCTGTAAATGTTTACATGAGCATGAACAAGGATCTTTCAGACGAAAAGCTGGTCACTTCAAAGCCACTGATGGTAACGAAGGTTAAAAATGAAAAAGGCGTGATGGAATGGCCGTCGATATTTTACCAGAAAGATAGTCTTAAAAAAGGCCTCACCTACAATTTCCGGTTCACAACTATTGACTTCTTTAACCAGGAAGGAATAAAATCCCAGGTATACGTAGTAGTTCCTCCTGATGAAACACCGCCGCCACCGCCGCAGAATTTTAAGCTGGACGTGAAGGATTTTACATTCACACTGAAGTGGAAAATCAAAAAAGTGCCTGATCTGAAGGGCTTCGATATTTACAGAACGCCAAGCGAAAAAATCCCTTTCCAGAAAGTGAATAAGGCGCTGCTCAAGCCAACGGATACCATTTACACCGATATGGTTTATCAGCCAGGTTCCTATTATTATTATGTAGCCGCAATAGATACAGCGGGGAACATAGCAAAAGCGACGGCACTTTCGAAAGAGGCATTCGACAATGTTCCTCCGGCAAAGGTTACAAACGTAATCGTTAAAACAGAGCCGGGAAAAATTACCATGACCTGGGATGCCAATAAGGAAAAAGATCTCGCAGGCTACATTATTCTTGCGGCAGATAATTTAAAACGTGGCAAGAATCACGATAAGGCGCCGCGCTACTCGCTGATGACGCCTCATTACCTGACGAAGCCGGAGTATATTACAGCGAAGCCAAAAGATGTGAAGAATGAATTCCTATACAAGGTGGTTGCAGTGGACACCAATTTTAACCGCAGCATTCCTTCTGAGATCGCGAGGATCCAGATGCCGGATGTAACGCCGCCGGGTTCACCCTTTATTAAGGAAATTGACATTAATGCGGAGGGTGCAGCGCAGATCGAATTCCTTCCTGATCTGGCGCCGGATC
>JBJMLS010000177.1:0-5346 GCA_045805185.1 Bacteroidia bacterium
CACCGGAAAAGAAAAATAATTGTTTAACCGTGCAGATGGTAACACCTGTACAAAAGCAAAAAGAATAAAATGGCTATCACAGCTTCAGAAGTAAATAAATTACGTCAGCAGACTGGCGCAGGAATGATGGACTGCAAGAAGGCCCTTGAAGAAAGTAATGGCGATTTTGAAAAAGCGATCGATTACCTTCGTAAAAAAGGACAAAAGGTTGCGGCTAATCGTGCTGACAGGGATGCAAAAGAAGGATTGGTGCTTGCAAAAGTTACAGCGGATAACAAACGCGGAACAGTAGTAGTAGTGAATTGCGAAACCGATTTCGTTGCAAAGAATGAAGATTTCGGAAATTTCGCGAATACAGTCGCGCAAATTGCATTGGATAAGAATCCTGCAAATGTTGATGCATTAAAAGCATTGCCATTCAACAACGAAATTACAATTGCGGATAAGTTTATCGAGCAGATCGGTAAAATAGGTGAGAAGATCGACCTTCCATATTACCAGGTTGTAACAGGTGAGCAGGTTATTGCTTACAATCACCCCGGAAATAAACTGGCTTGCATAGTAGCATTCAATAAGCCGGTATCTGAAGAAGTAGCGAAGAATGTGGCTATGCAGGTTGCTGCAATGGCTCCTGTTTCGGTTGATAAGGATGATGTTACTCCTGAAATGCTGGAGCGTGAGTTAGAGATCGCCCGCGAGCAGGCTCGTGCTGAAGGAAAGCCGGAAGACATGGTAGAGAAGATCGCACAGGGTAAAGTAAATAAGTTCTATAAGGAATCTACTTTATTGAACCAGGAGTTTATAAAAGACAACAAGCTTACAATTCGTCAGTACCTTCAAAGTATCGACAAGGACCTCACGGTTTCAGCCTTTAAGCGTTACGCTTTAAGTTAACCATATTTACCCCGATTAAATGTCGGGGTTTTTTTTGCACTTTAATTTGATCCCTCAGCTTTCCGCTGATGCACAGTTGAAAAAGAAATATGAAATACAAAAGAATACTTTTAAAGTTATCGGGTGAGGCCCTCATGGGGAAGAAGAATTTCGGGATCGACAATGAGCGGCTTTCACAATACGCGCTGGAGGTAAAGCAGGCGGTGGATGCCGGCTGCGAAGTTGCCATCGTTATTGGTGGAGGAAATATTTTTCGTGGGATCCAGGCAGAGCAGGGCGGTATGGACCGCGTACAGGGCGATTATATGGGAATGCTGGCTACAGTGATCAATTCCATGGCGCTGCAATCCGCACTCGAAAATATCGGCGTTGAAACGCGTTTGCAAAGTGCAATAAAAATGGAGCAGATCTGCGAAGCTTTTATCCGCCGTAAAGCGGTTCGCCACCTTGAAAAAGGACGTGTCGTAATTTTCGGCGCAGGTACCGGTAATCCCTATTTTACAACAGATACCGCCGCAACATTGCGCGCAATAGAAATAGAGGCAAATGTGATCCTGAAGGGCACGCGTGTAGACGGAATTTATACTGCCGATCCGGAGAAGGATCCTTCCGCAAGAAAATACGACACCATAAATTTTGATGAGGTATACGCAAAAGGCCTTGAAGTAATGGACATGACTGCCTTCACACTCTGTAAAGAAAATAAGCTTCCTATTATTGTTTTCGACATGAATAAGCCGGGTAATTTAACCAGGGTGCTTGTAGGAGAGAAGATCGGAACGCTGGTCGAGTTTTAATCATCTGTGCTGGAAGTGAACCTTCCAGGTGCGAAACACCTCTTCGTTTACGGTTTTATTCTTCTTCCTGATAATTATCTTGCATTGCTGTTAGGAAACATGACCTCATCCTTATGTTCATTCAGTTCAGCAAGGATCTTCTTTATAAGCATGCTTCTTGTAGCGGTCGCTTTTTTCGGCTCCACCAGGTAAGTAACCATAACTTCCACCCAGGTGTTTACATTTATCCTATAGCTCACGAACGGATATTCCTTCACCTCCAGTTCATCAACCGGCGTCTGCTCTACAAGTTTTTTGAAACGCTCAATATTTTCCGCCATGTCCTGGCCCAGCTCTTCCCTGGTAATTCTCTTAATGATCCCTTCTACAACTTTCAGGTTACTTTCATAAGCAACATGAAAAGGGATCTCGTTCCAGATATAAGGAAATTTGTCCCATGAATAATTATACACTGCGGAAGAAAGCACCAATGCGTTCGGAAAGCGTATGAGCCGGCCACTGGGCAGGTCGTTAGAAAGATAATCCCCGGAAAATTCCCATAACGTGGTATCAAGGTAATTCACTTCCACAACATCGCCTTTGAAAGCATCTATGCGGATCCTGTCGCCAACATGGTAGGGCTGCCTCACCAGGATATAAAGCCAGCCAATGAAGGAAGAAATTGGATTCTGAAGGGCGAAGCCAAGGATCAGGGAGAAAAGGCCGAGTGAGACCGCGGCGGAATACCAGTGCTCAAAGAGAAAAGATACACTAATTGCAAGGATCAGGAGCCAGCTCAGGAGCCTGATCATTTTTACCAGGTTATAACGCGTATAAACAACGCGCGTGCGTTTCAATATTAAACTCTCGAAGAATTTTGAAGCGGCAAGGATAAGAATTGCAAAAAAACTCCCCAGGGCCAGTTTCTGAAGAATGTCGCGGTAATTCCCAAACAGGCCAAACATGTGCAATTTCATCAGGAAGTACAAAGTGAGCGCTGCCAGAGCCAATATAAGATAGCCGGCGATCCAGATCTTATGCTTTACTTGTTCCTTCTCGTAGGAAAGCCGCTTGAAATTCTTAAATGCCGCTGGCTTCTTCTTTATATCCATCCGGCAAAGCGCGTAAAAAATCATGCCGTGATGATCCGGAATGGGCTTTAAAAAAAATGCTGCGCCCGGTTCCACCAAACGGAAAAACAGATTGATCTCCTGTGTTTTTAATTGGTCATCTCCTCTAACGTTCCTTCTGAGAATCATTCATTACTAGAGATCCAGCGGAATTAAGGAACACCTTGCTACGAATTATAGATTTACTATCTTTGCCTTACTATGAATGAAGATGTAAAATTTATACTGGACTCCGCCAGGGAATCTATGGAGAAATCGATCAGTCACCTCGAAAGCGAGCTGACCAAGATCCGCGCTGGTAAAGCTAATCCGGGGATGCTGGAAAATGTAAAAGTGGATTATTACGGAAGTATGACCCCGCTTAGCCAGGTAGCAAGTGTAAACACGCAGGACGCGCGTACGATCGTGATCCAGCCCTGGGAGAAAAGTATGTTAACGCCTATCGAAAAAGCGATCCAGGCTGCTAACCTGGGTTTCAATCCACAGAATGATGGAGTGATCATCCGGATAATTGTTCCTCCTCTCACCGAAGAACGCCGGAAGGACCTTGTGAAAAAGGCCAAGCAGGAAGCGGAAGACGCAAAAGTCGGCCTGAGAAGTTCACGGAAAGATGCAATGGAAGAAATAAAGGGCTTACAGAAAAAAGGCCTTCCAGAGGACGAGGCCAAAGATGCCGAGGCTAAGATCCAACAGCTCACCGATACCTATTCGGCAAAGTGCGAAAAGCACCTGGAGCAAAAAGAAAAAGAAATTTTAACCGTATAGTTAATCCCCCTGCCAAAGCAGGGGGATTTTTTTTATTGATTATCTTTGCGCTGTTGAAAACCTCGTGCACAAGCATTCTTTTTCTGTTCCTGTTTACGGGCTCATCTGTTTTTTCTCAAAATTCTGAAAAGCGCTTTCGTACCATTCTCAGCGCAGGCATAGTAGGGAGCCAGGTAGATGGCGATACCTATTCCGGCTATAATAAATCCGGGCTATATGGTGGTGTATATGTGAATACTGCCTTTGATCAGAAGAATGAACTTGAATTCGGGATCACTTACATTCAGAAAGGCGCGCGGAAAAATGCGAATCCAAACAAAGGTGATCTGAGTTTTTACCTCTTCCGGACTAATTACATAGAAGTCCCTTTGATGTATAAGATCAATATAAAAAAGTTCAAGCTTGAAATGGGACTCTCTTATGCGTACTTATTTAAATACACTGAGCAGAATACCTACGGATATTATAACGACAAAAAGCTGAAGAACTATGACGCCTGCTATAATCTCGGCGCCGGGTATAAAATCAGTGACGATCTGTATGTAAATCTGCGTTATAATTATTCGTTTCTTCCGATCCGTTCGTATTCAACGCTTACCGGCGTTTACCTGGGGAATTTCTGGTCGCGCATATTCAACCGTGGTTTGTACAATAACGATGTGGTGCTGAGTATAAACTACATTTTAAAACCGAAGCAGTAATAATGCAGGCAAAACATAAAATAGCAATTGCCATCACGGGCGCCAGCGGATCGATTTACGCAAAGGTATTATTGGATAAGCTGAAAAAGCTGGAAGGACAGATCGAAGAGATCGGCCTGGTGATGAGCGATAATGCCAAAGATGTCTGGAAGTTTGAATTGGGAGATGAATCCTATAATGAGCATGGCTTTAAGGTTTATAGCAAAACCGATTTTTTTGCACCCTTTGCGTCGGGTTCGGCGCGCTATTCCGCAATGATCATTTGCCCCTGCAGCATGGGTACCCTGGCGCGGATCGCATCAGGCATTAGTAATGACCTTACTACGCGTGCAGCGGATGTAATGCTAAAAGAAAGGAAAAAGCTAATTTTAGTAACGCGCGATACGCCGCTAAGCCTGATACACATCAACAACATGAGGACCCTCACCGAAGCGGGAGGCATCATCTGTCCCGCTTCACCTTCGTTCTATAGCAAGCCGAAAAGCTTTGAAGAGCTGGCCGCTACCGTTGTCGACAGAGTTATTGATCTTTGCGGACTGGAGCAGGAAACATACAGGTGGGGTGGAATTAAATAACAGGTTAAATTTATAAAAGTAAAATTGTTCTAATTCCTCGTTAAACCGCACGCTGAGCG
The DNA here is from genome assembly GCA_045805185.1 of Bacteroidia bacterium. Taxonomy (GTDB): domain Bacteria; phylum Bacteroidota; class Bacteroidia; order B-17B0; family Aurantibacillaceae; genus JAHEYF01. The sequence continues at coordinate 4,901 of JBJMLS010000177.1, forward strand.
AAGCCGAAGCGAAAGGTAATGATCAATCCAGCTTATCCAATTCCTCTTTCACAAACTCTGCCAGCTCTTTTACATAAGTATCAGAGAAATCGAATTTGATCCCTGCAGTACGGTAGATCTCTCCGATTGTAGTTGTGTATCCTAATGCAAGCGCATCGGAATATTGCTTCAGGGCTTTTCCGGGATCCTGTTTGTAATTTCTCCATACGGCAATCGCGCCAAGCTGCGCCATTCCGTATTCTATATAATAAAAAGGTACTTCATATAAATGCAGTTGTGCCTGCCAGCTGCGGCGCAGGGAATTCTCAAGTCCGCTGTGATCTACCTGCCCGGTGCCAAATTCTCTTGCGATCTCTTCCCATTTGTCGTAACGCTGCTCAATCGTGTGCGAAGGGTTTTCATAGATCCAATGCTGGAACTTATCAATGCTCGCTATCCAGGGAAGC
>JBJMLS010000178.1:0-3855 GCA_045805185.1 Bacteroidia bacterium
AAGAAGGTCTTCTTTTTGTTCTTCAACCGGCAGTTGACTAAGAGCAAGTATTTTATCCTGGAGCTGCTTGTATTTGAACTTTTTGCCTTTGTCTCCGCCAAACTGATCCGCGTAACCATCCGTAAACAGGTAAAAGCTATCGCCTTTCTTAAGTTCAATGGTATGCGTGGTAAACGGCTTGGGATTATCCGACTTTCCGATGGGTTGCTTATCGGCCTTTATTTCGTGCACAACACCATCACTCAGGTACCACAAAGGATTATTAGCGCCGGCCCATTTTACAGTTGTGTGTTTGGAACCCGGAGCATGACTAATAGCTGCAAGGCTAATATCCATTCCATCTTTTACCTCGCTCTCGCTTTTTTCAAATGTTTCCAGGACAAGGTCCCTTACCTTAGTGAGGATCATACCCGGATCCGTGATCTGAAATTCTTTTACGGCACGGTTCAGGGCGTTTGAACACACTACACTTACCATGGCGCCGGGAACACCATGCCCTGTGCAATCCGCGGCAGCGATCAGGATAGAACTTCCCGCCTCCGAATCTTCAGTAAAAAATTCCATCCAATAAAAATCCCCGGCAATGATATCTTTCGGTTTGTAGAGGACAAAGCTGTCCGGAATATATTGTCGTACCAGGCCCAGCGGAGGCAATATTGCATCCTGGAGCCGCTTGGCATAAGTGATGCTGTCCGTGATCTCTTTGTTCTTTTCGTCTACCAGTTCCTTTTGGTGTTCCACTTCCTTTTTCTGCGCAATGATGATCTTGTTCTGCTTTTTATTTTGCTGTAAGCTGCGGAAAATAACGACAGCCAATATCAGTACAAGTCCGAAACCAATGGTAAAAGCATAACGTATCGTTTTCTGTCTTTTGAGCTCCTCTTCTTTCCTCGCTTCCTCCGCCCTGAATACTTTTTCCTTTGCTGCCTGTTCTGCGATCAGCTTATCTTCCTTCGCCTTAAATTCCACTGCCGCAAATTTTTTCACCTGGTTCTCATTGCCGCTGATATCTTTCATTTCCATAAAAAGCTTCAGCATTTCCAATGCATCCGCATAATTATTACTTGTTTCACTGATCTCGTATAGCAGCCAGGCGGAATTTTTGATCTGGTCCGGGATCTCCGTTTCCCTTGAGGCTTCCAGACTCAGTTTGGCAATTTTTTTGGCTTCAGCATAATTTTTCATGGCGAAATAGCATTCACCCATACCGCTCAGGCAACCGGCGATCTCATTCTTATTCCCGATCTCTTTTTCTATTTCATAGACTTCCTTGTATTTCTCCAGGGCGGATCTATACTCTTTCCGGGAAAGATACACTTCACCCATATTCATCATGGAAAAAGCCACCACGTTCCTGTTCCCTATTCCTTCAGCCGACTTTATGGCCTTATCAAACCATTCCAGCGCTTCCGCATTCTTGTTCTGCAAATGGTAAACCTGGCCAATGTTGCTTTCGCATTTTCCTACCTGCAGCTTATAATCGATCTCTTTTGAGATCTTCAGCGATTGTGTATAATAGTCCAGCGCTTTGTCGAATTCGCGCTGTGTGCTGTAAATATCTCCCATAGTGCTCAGGCAAAAAGCGATCCTGAAGCCATCATTGTTCTTCTTTGCTAGAGCAAGGGCCTTATTGAAATACTCCAGAGCCCGGGGATAATCATTCTGTATTTTATAAATATCTCCAATACTGCTGTAACAAATGGTTATCCGGTAGATGTCGTTTACCTGCTGCGCATAGTTGATCGACTGTTCATAAAAGTTCAGGGCTTCCTTAAAGTCTCCGATCATGCGCGTGAGCTCCGCCTTCGAATTGAGGCAAAAAGCCATGCGTTTTTTATCGGATATATTTGTTGCTAGGTAAAGCGCCTTGTTTACAAGCTCCTTCGCTTTTTCATTCTCACCTATTATACGCATCAGCTCACCTTTCCAGGATAGCGCCTGCGCGCTGATCTGCTTATACCCTTTCCTGTCGGCAAGTTCCTGTGCCTTATCCAGAAAATAAGAGGCTGAGTCAAAACCCGAGTGACGGTAATAATTAATTCCCAGCTTGCAATAAGCGTCTGCCTCACCTGCCTCGTAATTTATTTTTTTACTCTGGAGCAAAGCTTCATCTGCCAGCGGTTTCGAAAAAGGTCTCCAATTCTCGGACAGCTCATTCAATAAATTGATCTGCAGTGTATCATTCAACTGGCTGAACCTTTGCCGCAGACTGTCGACAATCGGATTGAATTTAGAAGTATCCTTCAACAGTTCTCCTACATCAGCGCTAAGGTTGAGCTGCTTCAGGTCTTTTCTATTATCCTTTTGCCTATCGCCGCAGGAGATCAGGGCCAGCGAAAAGAAAAATATACTATAAAACTGTTTCATTTAATGCGGTTAACACAGAAGTCAATGTCTAAATATAATAAAAAAGGCTGCTGTTATATGCAGCAGCCTTCACTAAATGTAATTCTCTCAGGGGAGTATGGTCAGCGCGCTCTGGATCTGCGTAAGCGTTGTGCTCTGCAGGTTGAAGGTCTGGGTATAATTTGCCGTTATGGTCGCGGGCAGGAACTTGGAATAATATTGCCCGTTAATAACTGCAATAGCGACAAAAGTTACCGTTTTACCAATGGGAATATTGGTGATCATGTAAGTATGAGGAGTAAGCTCGTACAAAGCTCCAACCGCCATCGTATTATCCAGGGAGATGTAAACCGCGCAATTGGCGCTGGTGAAGGTTGTGTCCACATTGATCGTTACGCTTGTCTTGGCGGAAGTTGTATCCCATACATAACCGCAGTTCAGCCAACTTAGGGAATCCAGGGCGACATCGTAATAATAATTCATGGTTGTGGTATCCATAACCAACGGAATATTATTGGTATCCGCTGAAATCCTCCAGTACTTGCTTGTATCGGTTGTGGACACAGATGCCGTGTACCATTTTTTCATTCCCTGAGCAGGAGGATTTGTTCCTGCGGGAACATGCACGTGAACCGGTGAGCCGGGAACCATACGCAACACCTGTCCGTTCTGTGTAGCGTTAACCTTCACACAGCCTTTGGTGGCGATAAGCTTTCCATTCGAGTTGCCGGGGGCGCCGGTAAGAATAATATCCTTCTTGGTAAGCACAGCTTTTAAAAGTATGTCCACGCTTCCTGTTACAGAGCCTCCTGTAGCAGTAACAAAACCATTTACCGGTACGCTTACAGTGACACCAGCCACCGACAGGTTTTGAGAAGCAGTAACGGGAATAGTTGTGGTTTGAGGCTGCGAACCCTGGTGCGTGAATATATCCGCGAGGGTATTGTCCGTTGTTGTAGTTCCTCCGCTTGTGGGAGTAGCGTCAGGCTCATTGGCCTTTTCTTTCTTACACTGCGTCATGAGCACGAAGGCTGCTCCTAAAATAAACAGATGGGTAAAATTTAATTTCATATTTATAGGGTTTGAAAACAAATTTAGTTCTTTTTCTTCTTTAGTACAAGCAGAAAACAATACACTAAAAAGTGTAGTATATTTGCAGACGATGGTAAAGGCAGCTTCACATTTCTGGTTCGTTTACATGGTGGAATGCGCTGACGGCAGCATTTACACAGGGATCACCACCAACATCAAGAACAGGATCGAAATGCACAATGCAGGACTCGGCGCTAAGTATACGCGGTCGAGGCTGCCAGTGAAACTGTTGATCTGCTGGGAACACAGCAACCGTTCGGAAGCCACCAAGAGGGAGATCGAGATCAAAAAACTTTCACGCTTTCAGAAGCTGGAGCTTGCGGGGAAGAAATGATTTTTTTTCGTAAGGTATCAGGTTGAGTAATGATTTATTTCACGCAGAGTCGCGCGGAGTTGTACGCAGAGTTACGCAGAGAA
>JBJMLS010000179.1:0-8205 GCA_045805185.1 Bacteroidia bacterium
TACTAAGAAACATAAAGCTTGCCGGTTAAAATTTGTAAAGAAATAAAACCGCTTTTCTGTAAATCATATACCGGAAGTCCTATCTTTGGTTAGATGAAAAAACTGATCCCTCTTCTTCTTTTTTCTTTTGCGCTCTCCTTGTTTGGACAAAAAGATTCCGTATTCCGGCTCAGCGCCGATATGCCAGGTTATACCAATCAGCTGAAGCTTATTGAGGGCTGGAAATATCAAAAAGGAGATGATCCAAAATGGGCGGATCCCGGCCTGGACGATAGCAAGTGGAAATACATAAGTTCCACTCTGGACAATAAAGCAATGGAAAGCGGCGCCTTTGAAAATATCGGCTGGTTCCGGCTGCATATTGAAGCAGATACGCAATTGGTAAATAAAACACTGGCTCTGCTCATTACGCAATCGGGCGCCTCCGAGGTTTATCTTGACGGAAAGCTGATCCATAGCTTTGGAAAGATCAATACAAAAGATCCTTCGATGGAAGAGCGCTTTAATCCTCAATTACTCCCGGCAGACATACGTTTTGAAAACGTACGAAGGCACGTGCTGGCAGTAAGGTATGCCAATGCCCGTGCGCTGAGCGACTTTAAAAAGAACGGGTATGCGAATCCGGGATTTTCGCTTAAGATCGGTAAGTTATGGGAAGCGGTGGAATGGAAATACATTAATTCGAATTCAGTGTCCGCCATATTCATGTTTTATTTTTCTTTTTTCTTCGCGCTCAGCTTCCTACACTTCATGCTTTTTATGTATTTCAAAAGCAATAAATCGAATTTGTATTACAGTATTTTCAATTTGTCTTTCGGCCTGGTGTTTTTATGGCTGATCGTGGAACAAAACTTTCTGAATCCCGATTTTGGAATAATGATGAGGTCGCTTGGTAGCATGCTGCAGAATTTCTATGCACCGGCTCTTCTCGCGATGCTGTACACTATCTTTTATAAGAAATTACCGAAGATCTATTGGCTCTGGTTCACGCTTTTCGCTATTGACTTTATTACCACGTTGCTGAACATTGACAGTTCGTATCTCGGGCTGTTCAATCTTTCCGTGTTTATTATTGAATCGTTAAGGATCATTATTGTTTCCATGTTCAAGAAGAGGGAAGGAGCCTGGATCATCGGCGGAGGGATCATTACAACCATCTTATTCTTTACTGTGTATTTTATTATTGCCGCGCTGAACGATGGAGAGATCAACTATTCACAAAGAGGATGGATGGGTGCCGTGCTGGGTCTGGTGATTATGTTGGCGACATTGAGCATACCTCTTTCAATGACTATTTTCCTTGCCCGCGATTTTGCAAAGGTGAACAGGAACCTGGAGAAAAAGCTGGTTGAAGTAGAAGAGCTTTCTGAAAAAACAATAGAGCAGGAAAAAGAGAAGCAACAATTATTGGCGGATCAAAACAGTATGCTGGAACGGCAGGTCAGGGAACGAACGCATGAGATCACCGAGCAGAAGAAGATAATTGAAGAAAAGAACAAGGATATTACCGACAGTATAAATTATGCAAAGCGGATCCAAAATGCAATGCTTCCGGCAAAGGAATTAAAGTACAGACTCTTTCCGGAAGCTTTTGTGCTTTTTCTGCCGAAAGATATTGTAAGCGGTGATTTTTACTGGTTTGCTGAAAAGAATGGAAAAAGACTGATCGCTGCAGCCGATTGTACGGGACATGGGGTTCCCGGCGCGTTGATGAGTATGGTAGGAAATAATATCCTGCATCAATTGGTAAATGAAAAAGGGATCACGGCGCCGGATGAGATCTTAAACTTTCTGCACAAGGAAGTGCGTACTGCTTTGAAGCAGCATGAGCAGTCGGAAACCCGGGACGGTATGGACATTGCATTGTGTACAATCACTCCGCTTGAAAATGGCCTGGAAAGAATTGAATATGCAGGAGCGCACCGTCCATTATGGATCGCCGACGGGAATGGATTGAGCGAGATCAAGGCGGATAAATACCCGATAGGGGGAACACAGGCGGAAGTGGAAAGGAAATTCACGAAGCATACATTGGAGATAAAGAGAGGCGATAGTTTCTATATTTTTTCCGATGGTTTTGCGGACCAGTTCAGCGTGAGCGATAAAAAAGTAATGACCAGGAAATTCAAGGAAATACTGCTTTCGATACAGCAACTTCCAATGGCGGAACAGGAAAAACACTTGGAGAAATTTCACCTGGACTGGAAAGGAAGCATGGAGCAAACAGATGATGTGTTGGTAATCGGAGTTCGCGTCTGAAAGACCGAACGACAGATTACCACATCCCGCCCCTTAGCGGGATCTTTTTGAAATGATAGTAATCGGAGTTCGCGTCTGAAAGACCGAACGACAGATTACCACATCCCGCTGTTTGGCGGGATCTTTTTATTAGAGCTAATCGGAGTGAAACTATATCGGGGATTTCAAGTCGTGACGCTAATGCGATTTTAAAAAGATCACAAGTGCAAGCGCAGAAATTACAAGTAAGGGTTTCAGCAGGTACTCATTCGTGTGCTTTCTTCCGGGGCCATAATCGGGGAGCACCCTTTCTTCTACCTGCAGATCAAGGATGTCAAAAGTTGTTGAGCCTTCATCATCTTTATAAGGTCCATTGTTCCGTTTTATTTTTTTAACCGAATTGTACTTTGTATCGTTCAGCACGAGGGTAAGCAAGTCAATGTTTTTTTCTTCCTGATGTTTTTCAATTATTGCCTGGCTCGTCTTTGTCAATTGAAAAAGCGCATCCGTTATCAGGATCACCTTGTTATTTCCACCGGGAATAAATGTACTGTCCATTAAGGCATAGGCGTTGGCGAGCGCGGCGTTTACATTGGTTCCGCCACCTGTTTTCAGGCTGTCGATTACCGCGATGATCCTTTCTTTTTCCGATGCCTGCATTCCTTTCACCAGTATTTTAGGCTGAGCATCGAAGGTGACGATGGAGATTGTTTCATTTTCATCCATAGATGAAAGCAGGGAATCAACACTTTTTTTCAAGGCTTCGATCTTATTGTACTTTTCCATTGAAGTGGAAACATCAAGCGCAAGTACAAAATTGTTATATGCTTGTTGCGACAGATCTTTTGGAATAATTTTCAGGTAATTGTCGGAATCAGGATCGCTTACTTCGTAAACATATACATCGTCTATATAATAATAGGCAAACTGACTGAAGGCAGAAGTGAATAGTTTTGGCGCATGCGCTGGCCTGGAACCTGTAGTAATATCAAGGAGATTATTGGCTGTGAAAGCGCCGATGGTCATATAGCTTTCTCCACCCTTTGCGGTATAATAGCCATGCACCAATGACCAGCCCGAGGTTTTTGTCATTATTTGCTCATCGCCGGTTACCTGCGGCTTTAAGCCTGCATTTACATTCAGGCCATTCCTACCCGATGGTTCATGACTAAAATACGCGCCAATGGATTCCGAATAGTAGCGCGACCTTTTATCTTTCACTATGAAAAAATTCACGCTGTAAGTTTTGCCTTTTTCCATTGGGGTCATCATTTGCGTCTGTACAAATTCCCGGTAGTTGGGATCTTCGGGTCCTCCGGAAGTGTATCTTCCGAGGATCATGCCTATTCGTCCTTCTCCTGTCCGCGCTTTATGGACCCTTACGTTTTTATTGGCGGTAGACAGGTCGGAATTGTAGTAATCCACAGATCCGTTGCCAGCCTGCAGCCAGCCGCTCACCAGGCTAATACCGCCTATTTTAACCGTGTTTCTTTTTGTTGAAGGAAGATGTTGTACCGGATCCTCGAAGCCAGGATTAATGATAAGCTGGTTTAGCTGCGCAACTATCGCGAAGCAATAAAAATGAAAGAGTAAAAAAAGAATTCGCCTCATGATGTTAAAGGCGGAGATTAGATTAAAAAGTTTCAGTTATGCTGATGTTGCTCCGATCGCTTATTTTAGAATGCCTTTATTCTCCTCAATATATGCCAGTATCTCTTCTTTACCCGCCTTGGTTGCAACCGAACTGATAAAAGTTGGTGGAAGCTCTTCCCAGCTCTCGAGCAATTTGGTTTTGTAGGCTTCTATGGTTCTCTTTAGTTCTGTTTTTTTAAGCTTATCCGCTTTGGTAAAAATAATAGAGAAGGCGATCTGGTTCTCGCCAAGCCAATCCATAAATTCAAGGTCAATGACCTGTGGCTTATGACGGCAATCGATCAATACAAAAAGATTGATCAGGTTCTTCCGCAGGGTAATATAACCAGCGATCATCTTTTCAAATTCCTCGCGCTTGTCCTTTGAGATCTTCGCGTATCCATAACCCGGCAGATCGACCAGGTACCATTCATTATTAATGATGAAATGATTAATAAGCTGTGTTTTTCCTGGTGTGGAAGAGGTTTTAGCGAGATCATTCTGTCCGCAGATCATATTGATGAGTGATGACTTTCCCACATTGCTTCGCCCGATAAAAGCAAATTCCGCTTTATCCGGTGGAGGACATTGCGCCATCTCCTTACTGCTTTTTACAAATTCTGCTGTCTTGATTTTCATTTGTTATTTTTTAGTTCTCCCTGAGTAGCGCAGATGATGCCGCAAAGGCTCGCAGAGTTTATTTATTAATTAAGGCTTTCGTCCATTTGAAATTGCGGCGAGATTCGCGATGCGGTATAGCAGGCGCGCACCCACATTTGCATCCCATTCATCTTCGCCGGGAGCCACTTCATTGATATCAAAAGCAATTAGTTTTTTACCCGACTTCACCAGCTTCTCGATCAGGTACAACACCTGCTCGGCTTCAAAGCCTCCCGCAACAGGCGTTCCTGTGTTTGGACATAATTTTGGGTCCAGCCCATCGATATCGAAACTCAGGTAAACATGCTGAGGCAATTCCTTAATGATCCGCTCGCAGGTTGTGTCCCAGTTTTCGCCATTATATAAGGCCTGTTTAATGTCGCGGTCAAAGAAAGTTTTTATTCTGCCATTCGAATTGTCGATGATGTTTTTTTCCGCTTCACAGTAATCGCGGATCCCAACCTGCACCAGTTTGGAAACCTGTTTAATTTTTAAAGCATTGAACATGATAGAAGCGTGAGAAAATTCAAAGCCTTCGTACGCGTCGCGAAGGTCGGCATGCGCGTCGATCTGTAATATGGCATAATCTTCATAATGTTCCGCAAGAGCACGCATCATTCCAAGAGGAGTTGAATGATCGCCGCCAAGCAATCCTACAACTTTATTCTTATTCAGTTGTGCTTTTACTTTTTCTTTTACTGCCGCATTCATTTCCTCGCAAGCTGCGTTTATTTCAGTCAGTGCGCTGGCCATGTCCGGTGTTGTTTCCGCGCGCGCGCCTTCACCATAAGCGGTAAGGTAGTATTCCGCTTTATCCCGGAGCTCCCTGCTTTTTGCTTCCAGCTGCTTATCTTCTTCTTCCATTGCAATGCCGATCTTCCAGGCATCTTCCACATTCGGATCATAAAGATCAACCTGGGACGAGGCATCGAAAATTGCCATTGGACCGGCAGCGGTTCCAACGCTATAGCTTACCGTAACTTCCCATGGTACCGGTATAATTACCACCTCCGCTTCTTCCGTTGTAAATGGCAAGCCGAATAAATTACCGTAAGCATCGGCAATGCTGTTAGGGTCGAATGTTTTTATTTTATCTGCTTTACTCATAGTGTTTTTGTAATTCTATTTCCATTATTCAACTCCCAACTCCCAACTCCTCAAGGAGCCAGCCGTTCAATCTTCCACTTTCCATTCTCCAATGTGTAACAGATCCTGTCGTGCAACCTGCTCGGCCTTCCCTGCCAGAATTCAAAATAGGTTGGTTTTAAAATGTAGCCTCCCCAATGCTCCGGACGTGGAACATTCTCACCCGGGTATTTTTTATTGAAATCGCTGACAAGCTTTTCCAGCTCTTCCCGGTTCCTGATGACTTTGCTTTGTGGACTGCTCCAGGCTCCGATCCTTGAATTGCGCGGCCTGCTGTTGAAATAATTATCGGAAGCTTCTTTCGTATTTACTTCCGCGATCCCTTCAATTCGTATTTGTCTTTCCAGCTCGGGCCAGAAAAACGTAAGACAGGCAAAAGGGTTTTCTGAAAGATCTTTTCCCTTACGGCTATTGTAATTCGTGAAGAAGGAAAAGCCCTTGTCACCGTATTCGCGCAAAAGCACCACGCGCGCGGAAGGCTTATTGTGACTTGCCGTTGAAAGCACCATCGCGTTCGGTTCATTAGCATTAGCCTTTATCGCTTCTTTGAACCAGAGCTCAAATTGTATTACAGGGTTTTCACTCACCTCATGTTCATCCAGCAGCTCGCCGGAAAAATCTTTCCTGAGCTCTTTTATATATTTGCTGAAATCCTCCATAAGCGTAACTTTGTGCAAAGATAGTCAGATTGGGTAATATAATCAGTTTGACCAATATTATAAATCAAATGATTGATCCGGGCCAGGGAAAAATACTGATCGCGCAGCCTTTTTTAAACGATGGGTATTTTAAGCGTACAGTGATCCTTTTGGCTGAGCACAATGAGTATGGCTCAATGGGTTTTATTGTGAACAGGCCAATGAACCTGAAGATTAAAGATGTATTGCCGGTTTTCCCGGATTTTAAGCAGCCCTTGTTTTATGGAGGACCTGTTGCGGAAAGTCAACTTTTCTTTATTCATAAGGAAGGTGAGCGAATAAAAGACGCTTTGCCTATTGGAAATGGTTATTATTGGGGTGGGGATTTTCAGGATGTGGTAGAACTTTTAAAAGAAAACGCGCTTGATTCTAATGCAATAAAATTCTTTGTAGGGTATTCCGGTTGGGAACCGCAGCAAATGGAAACAGAAATACAGGAAAAAGCCTGGTTCATCAACCACGCCGATTATAAAAATATAATGAGTGAAGAAACCGTGGATACCTGGGCGAATGAACTAAAAAAGCTGGGAACGAATTATGCGGTCCTGGCTAATTTTCCTGAAGAACCCGGATTAAATTAAACAAATGCGCATCGATATCATCACGGTTTTGCCCCAGTTGCTCGAAAGCCCTTTTCAGCACAGTATACTTAGACGAGCCATAGACAAAGGTATTGTAGAAGTGAACCTTGTCAATATCCGCGATTACAGTACCGATAAACATAAGCAAGTGGATGATTATGCATTTGGCGGTGGCGCCGGAATGGTCATGCTCATAGAGCCAATCGCTAACTGTATCAATGAGCTGAAAAGCAAAAATACGTATGACGAGGTTATTTATATGACGCCTGATGGAGAATTACTGAATCAGAAAATTTCCAATCATGTTTCGACCTTAAAGAATATTATTGTGTTATGCGGTCATTATAAAGGTGTTGACGAACGTGTGCGCGAGCATTTTATTACGCGCGAAATTTCCATCGGCGATTATGTGCTGAGTGGAGGCGAACTTGCCGCCGCTGTTTTCTGTGATAGCGTTATGCGTCTCATTCCCGGTGTGCTGAGTGATGAAACCTCTGCTTTGACTGATTCTTTTCAGGATGATCTGTTAGCGCCACCTGTTTACAGCAGACCGGCGGAATACAAAGGATGGAAGGTTCCTGATATTTTACTTTCGGGCCATTCAGCGAACATCGAAAAATGGAGGCATGAAAAAAGCCTGGAAAGAACCAGGCTTAGAAGACCAGATCTGTATAAAGAATGATCAGTCCCTCGTAACAGGAACTTCTATTGTAATTACAACTTTATCGTTCCCCTCGGCGCTTTTCTTCATAATACCGTAATCTCCTGCAAAGATCTCCAGTGTACCCTTCAGTATTCCTTCCTTATCCTTGTTTTCAAAAGTAAAAGGAATGCTTACGTTTTTGGTGGAATCCTTTATGTTCAGGGTTCCTTCCGCAACATAATTTCCATTCATCACATTTTTTACAATGCCTTTGATCCCGGTGGAAGTAAAAGTCATCTTAGGAAATTTTTCCGCATCGAAGAAATCAGGCGACATGAGGTGATTGGTGAGACCTGGCTTTGGCGTGGTAAGCGATTTTACATCCACTATTGCTTTTATTTTTGCGTCCGGAACCACTTCGCCTTCTTTTGACTTTACATCGTCGATCATGGCGATTTCGGCATTAAGACCGGCACCTGTTATAGAACCTGTTCCATGCGGTTCTTTAGGCATAGAGAAATTTATTTTTACCGCGTCTGTTTTAACTTTCCAGTTGTAAGGCGGGAGAAGGGTAAAGGACATCAATACAATTGCAACAGCTGTGGAA
>JBJMLS010000180.1:0-3522 GCA_045805185.1 Bacteroidia bacterium
CACGCGTTTTTCTTTTTCAAGTTGTGCGGTACGATAACGGATAAAGCTGATAAAACCGGCCAGTATTACAATGGCGCAAATAGTATAGAACCACCAGGTTTTCCAAAAAGGGGGCGTAATGCGGAACGAAAACTCCACTACATCCTGGCTCCAGATGCCATTGCTGTTTTGCGCTTTTACCTTAAATGTGTATCTGCCGGGAGGTATATTGGTGAAGACCGCTTCATTCTTGGAAGTGAGAGGCGACCATTCATCATTATCGTTCTCCAGCATGAAGGTGTATTTAACATTGTCTGTCGTATTCGCATGAAATACAAATGTCAGGTTATTATTTTTATACGAAAGAACAAGGTCAACCGGTAGCCCCGTAGAAGGATCAAGTTTCTCAGCGAATTTTGTCCAGTCTACATGCTCATAAAATAATTTAATATCACTGAGCAGTAATTTCGGCGGTGTTGAATTAGGATAATCAAAAAGCGGGTTGTAACGTGTCAGCCCTTCTACCGTACCAAACCAGATGACGCCATTTTTCTCTGCATAAATGCAATTCTGGTTTACCTCGGTCGCTTTAAACCCCTTATCAATTCCGTAGTAAGTGATACTGTTCACTTCCATATCTGGCTTAAAAGCAAGCTTGTTCACGCCCTTATCTGTTCCCAGCCATAGGTAACCATCCTGGTAAGCTACCGCGTTGATCAGGTTGGAACAGATCCCGTCTTTAGCTGCGATTTGTTTAAATTTCTTTTTATCCCAGATCACCAATCCCCCGTCCTGTGTCGCGAAGAAAATATTTCCCTTTTCATCTCCTGTTATGGAATAGACAAACTTCAAAACCTCCGGGCCATCAGTGCCGAAGGGTTTAACCGAAACGCCATCATATTTGAACAAGCCATCACTGTATGTACCAATGTATACGTTCCCGATAGCGTCGGCATAAACTGTCATAACATTAAGGGAAGTTAGCTTGTCGGCAGAAAAGAACTCAGCGCCTTTATCATTTATCCTGTAGAGGCCATGGCCATAACCGGCTATCCACACATCACCCCTGGAGTCTTCGGTAACTTTAAAAACCTGGCGGATATCCTCGTTACCTGCTTTTTTGTAAGTCTTCAGCAATTTTAATGTGTTCCCCGATTGTTCAAATACAAAAACACCGTCATTCTCGGTTCCAACCCAAATGCGCTGTTTGCTGTCCTCGAAAAAAGTTGAAACAGCAATATTCTTCAGCTCCTTAATTGATTCCAGTTTTTTAAAGGAAGTTCCGTTATAAATATCGATACCGCTAAAAGTACCAGCCATAAGCAACCCCTGGCTGCTTTTGATGACTGCGTAGATCTTGTTATTACTAAGTCCGTCTTTATCGGTAAATGTTACAACCGACTCATCCTTAAACATGCAAACGCCTCCGCCCAGCGTCCCGATCCACACGTTCCCTTCATAATCCTCGCAAATTGCCTGGATCCTCAGTGAGGAAAGCCCGTCTTTCTCAGTAAAGAATTTAGAACCGGACTCATTCAGCTTTAATAAACCGTGCTGCTCGGTAGCGGCCCAGGTATTTCCGCGCTTATCAAAAAGTATTTTTCCTATGATATCACCTTCAATTTCGGGATAATTGAGCTTGGTCATCTTTTTATTGTCGTAAATGAAAATGCCCGTTACAACAGAGCCGATCCACAGTCGGCCTTTTTTATCCTCGGCAAGACTGAAGGCAGAATAGCGTTTGTCTGCGCTTGCAAAGTCATGAACATGCTCTATGACTTTACCGTTCTTATCCATTTTGCAGAGCCCTTCCTTGAAAAGTCCCGCCCAGATATAGCCTTTGGAATCTTCATATACGCAAAAAACGCCGTTGGTTGGAAGTCCGCTTAATGTATCATAGGTAACAAATTTATTATCGCGCCAAACTTTTACGCCGAGGTCAAAAGTGGCGAACCAGATGTTTCCCTTGCTGTCCTGCATGATGGAATAAACGTTCGTGGTCCCGAAACCATCTTTTTCAGAATAGTTAACAAAGCTTTTTCCGTCGTAGCGGCACAGGCCTTCTGTAGTGCCGATCCAGATATTATGGTTGTTATCCTCACAGATGGAAAGCACATCGTTTCCAATAAGACCGTCGTTCTTGGTATAATTCTTAAATTCTGTTCCATTGAAACGTGACACGCCCCCTCCCTGTGTTCCCATCCAGATATAACCCTGGCTCGACTGGTAAATGCAATTCACATTGGAATTGGCGAGCCCATTCTTGGTAGAATAGTTCTTGAAATTGTACAGTTGGGCCCTGACTGTTGTAATTGAAATACAACAGGTAAGGAAAAACAGAATATGTTTAAAGAAACGGGTCAAAAAAAACAGATCTAAAGAGCAACAAATTTAACCCAATTTTTGAATTAACCGCAATAAAGAGGAATAAAGAAGAGCCCCCTTACTTATCAAGCGGGGTAAGGCTTAGGCCCCCGCCATATTTGGTCATTATGATTTTTGTATCCTCCGCCGCCTCGGCCATTTTTTTTATCAGGGAAGAGTCGATAAAACCGGGTAATTTATCCTTATCGTTTGCCAGTTCGCAGGGCAGTACAATGTGTTGTTTCATGGCAGGCTTTTCAGCACGGTAAACCCATGTGGGCAGATAGGAGGCTGATTTTACAGAGATTCTGCCGTCTGCGCTTTTCTGAATATTCAGGCTCAGGATCACGCCGGCATCGGTATAGCGCCAGTACTGGTTAGAGATGAAATTGCCAAGGGAATAGGCCACAAAGCTGGAATCCCGGTTTGTTCCGTAAGGGGCCAGCCATTTTGTGGGACCGATCACGTGAGGATGTGCGCCAATGATGAGCTGGGCGCCTGCCTGCCAGGCGAACTTAACTGCATCTTTTTGCGCCTGAGTCGGTTCGGCGGCATTTTCGACGCCAAAATGATAGAATACAAGTACCAGCTCGGCCCCTGCTTGTTTGATGCGGCTTACTTCATCGGTAATGGTGGCCGAATCAATAACATTCAGCATGTACTTATGTTCGCTTTTCGGATAAGATCCGTTTGTACCGTAAGTATAGTTCAGAATTCCCAGCTTTATACCTTTTATAGTGAGAATGCGCAGGGAGTCATGGTCTGCTCCGGAAGTAAAAGTGCCGGTGTAACCGAGCCCGTTCTTTTTAACTATTTCAAGCGTACGCAGGATGCCTTCTTCTCCAGTATCCATGCTATGGTTATTCGCGGTGCATAAAAAGTCAAATCCATTCTCCTTTAAGGCCTTTGCATAATCATCAGGCGAGTTAAATGCCGGGTAGCCTGCATAGGGAAGCTGAGGTCCGCCAAAGGTTGTTTCGAGGTTGCCAATCGTAAGATCTGCTTTGCTGAGATAAGGTTTCACATAAGCGAAACAGGGATTAAAGTCATAGGTCCCATCGGCTTTTTTTGCATTACTGCTCTGAGGTTTATGACACATCAGGTCGCCGACAAGACTGAGAGTGATGAGCTTTGCCGAATCCTGTCCCGGAATAAAAGGAAGAATTGGTTTTTTTTTCG